>NZ_JBXAFO010000046.1:0-31365 GCF_058793255.1 Rhodococcus sp. MPR-R1B | reverse complement strand
CCTTTATTAACCCCCCGCGGTTAATAAAGGCGCACAGCAGTTTCAGGAGCAAGTTCTCAGGGCCGTCCCCTGATCGGTTCCGTAGCGATGGCCGTGACCGGCGGGGACACCGAGCGAACCGAGCATGTCGACGGTGGTCTGCAAGAACGTGACACCCGGGATCCACTGCGGGATCGGTGCATCTTGCACGGCACGGCTCAGATCCGGCTTCTGCGTCGCGAGGGCGGGGGACCACCACACCACCGGGTCGGACGTGTTCGCTAGGACGGTTGCGCCGTCCGTCCGTGTCGCGCCGGCCGGGGGACCTGCCCACAACACGTCGCACGGGACGATGGGACTGCCCTCGGACAGTGCGGCGCTGCCGCCGACGGCGCCGAGGCTCTGTCCGTAGAGGAACAGGTCCGGTCGATCCTCGGCGGGCATAGCGGCAATGTGGCTGCCGACGGCGGTGAACAGAGCGGTTGCCGATTCTTCGGCATCGTCGCGGCTGAACAGGAATGTCGCCCAACTGGGTGCGTCGGAGTATTGCTGCCCGACTATTGCGACGTCGCCGCCGAACCGTTGCTCGATACCGGCGACTGCATGCGTGTCGATCCACCCCGATCCGGTCGGAACGGCCACTACGACGCTGTTGCGGGCAAAGCCGCCGACGCGATCGAGTTCGCTCACCGCGAGAGCGGCACGTGATGCAGTGTCGGGTGCCGAATCCAAACCGGCGTAGACACGCACCGAGTCTTCGCCTGCTGCGACGAATTTGCGTCCCTCCGCCCCCATCGACGTCCACGAGATGAGAGATTCGGGGCTGCCTGACACAGAGGCCGAAAGTGGCTGTGTCAGAGCGGTGTCGATGTACGCGTTGGACTTGTCGAACGAATCGGCGAGGCCGTTCCACACGACGGGACCGACTACCAACTGCACCCCGAGAACACCCATGACCAGTGCGCCGACGCTCCGCGCGAAACCCATCCACCGCAGCGCCTTCGAAATTCCGATCCCGATGCCCCAGAGACCAAGTGCGGTCAGTGCTGCAATGCAACCCGCCTCCGCCCAGTGGAGAAGTCCGGCAGACGGTGCGCCCATCGCCGCTCGCAACGAGTTCTGCCAACCGGCGGCGGCGAACATCGCAACTGCGGTGCCGGCAGTCGACAACCCGAACGCGGTGATGCGCCAATGACGTTCGTCGAATCGGGCCTTGACCCGGTCGGGGACGAGCCGACGGGCTACCGCGGAGAACGCCCACATCGCCAGTAGTCCGGCCGCGACGAGCAGACCGCTGAACACCCCTTGTAGTACGGCTGATCGCGGCAGGAGTCCGGGAGCCAGCGAGATGGCGGACATCGCTGCCACGGCGACGCTCGTGGACACGCGGGGGAGTGCGAGCGCCCCGACTCGGGCGAGGACGGGGGTCCGTGACGCATTCAGAACGCTCATGCTGCAATCGCTTTCGGGGAGTAGGAGAACTCGTTCGACGGGTCGAGGCGCCGCGATCGCATCAGGGTGAAGCCGAAGGCGGAGACTGCCAGAACACCGGCCGTGCCGTAACCGAATCCCGATTCCGCGACCGGCGTCAGATAGCTTTGGCGCCAGGAGTTTCCGTTCACAGCCGTGACGGCTACATCGGCCATCGCGAAGCAATACCCTCGTGAGAGAAAGGACGTGCGGTCTTCACACGCGGCATGCATTCGCTGGTCGAGCTGACCGTCGAGGACCTGACGTGCCCACGGCCCCAGTTCCGTTCCGTGCGAATGCGCGTAGCGGAGTAGGTCGTAGCCGAGATCGTGCGCTTTGCAGGCCGAGTCGAATTCGTCGGGAAGTGGGACCGGCGACGAGCAGTCGCCGTGGGGATTGGCGAGGTATCCGTCGACGACGGCGGGGGTGTAACCGGCGAATGCCGCAAAGTCCGCCGGGATGGTGGTCGCAGCGTCAGCGGCATCCGCAGTAGTCACGGTGGCGATCGCCCTGGATGCGTTCGAATTCTCGGTGCGCGGCGACTGGGCTCCGCTCGCTCCGGCAGTGACCGTGATCGCTGCCGTTGCAGCCAGCGCCAGGGCCGCCCAGGTGCCGGCGCTTCGAGAGATGTCTTTCACCCGTGTGATCCGCATGCCGTTCACGCTATGAACGGACAATCCTGGCGGTCATCGCTCTGTGGAGGGGTTCTCCGACGCGCATTCGGGTGAGAATTCCCTCCCCTGTGATACCTCGGAGGTAGGGGGATCTCACTCTGCAGTATGAGGACTTTCGGGGTTCGCCTTCATAGGCTTGACGAGTGATCAAGGTCCGTAGGAAGAACAAGGGTGCACCGGATGTGCCCGCGCCGACATACGCCACCGCCGGGTCGATGCTGTCCGGCCTCGACGGGGCGGTCGTTCATTCGGAGAAAGTGCGTCGGGCAACCAGTTTCGTGGCCCGCGGTCAGTTCTGGAACATCGTCATCGTAGCGATCACTCTGATCCTCTATTCGATTGCCTGGCCGACACTGCAACTGACGCATCATGTTTCGCCGCCGATCATGCCCTTCGTCGCCGCGTTGGCTGCATTTCCGTTCGTCCTGATCCGGATCAACGCTCCGTTGGGGTGGGCGGTGTCGGCGGTCTCGGCGTTGATCATCCCGTTGGTGTTCGACAACACTCCCGGTTACGACTACCCGTGGCAGGTCGTCCACATCATCGTGCTGATGTCGTTGCTGGCCGCAGTGAGTCTGCGGGCGCCCATTCAGGTTGTCGGTGTCGCCTGGATCGCCACGGTGCTGCTCTTTCTCGGCAACGCCCCGGGAAGCGACGGCGCCGGTTGGGCTGTCGGGCTGAGTGCCCTGGTCGTCTTCTGCCTGTTGATCCGCTGGTTGGTCCTCTCGCGCCGCCAGTTGGCCAAGCAGGAGGAAGTCAGCGAACTCGAACGCACTCGACGCACGATCCTCGAGGAGAAGGCGCGGATCGCGCGCGACTTGCACGACATCGTGGCCCACCACATGTCGATGGTGGTCGTGCAAGCTCAGAGTGCGCCGTACAGACTCGATGCAGTCACTCCGGAGATCCGAACCGAATTCGAATCGATAAGTGAGACAGGGCGAGCAGCGCTCAACGAGATTCGTGGTCTCCTCGGAGTACTGCGCAGCGACGGGGACCACATGGTGACAGCTCCGCAACCGGGCGTCGACCAGTTGGACGAACTGTTGCTCGGCAGTACCCGTGCCGGTTTGCCGGTGTCGTGGCGAGTCGACGGTGATCGAGCGTCGGTCTCGGAATCCACGGGCCTTGCGCTCTACCGGATCATTCAGGAGTCGATCACCAACGCGGCCAGGCATTCGCCAGGCGGACCCATCGATGTCGCCGTGGCCTTCGGTCCGCAATCGGTGAGCGCGCTCGTGAACAACGGACCTTCGCCATTGGGTGGCAATCAGCACTCGGCGTCGGAAACCACTGGTGGCAACGGAATCCGCGGAATGCGCGAGCGGGCTTCGGCGGTGGGCGGCATGCTGCTGGCAAACCGGCGACAGGACGGAGGGTTCGAGGTCCGGGCCGAGTTGCCGTCGATGCCCGCCTAGGCTGTCCGAGTGCCCATCACAGTATTCATCGCAGACGACCAGGCGATGGTTCGACAAGGGTTCGGAGCCCTACTCTCCGCCCAGCCCGACATCAGCGTGATCGGCGATGCGCCGGACGGCAAGATCGCCGTCGCCGAGGTCGCGCGATTGCGTCCGGATGTGGTCTTGATGGATGTTCGCATGCCCGAGATGAACGGACTCGACGCTGCCCGCCAGATTCTGTCCGCCGGATGGGAACCACCGGTGCGAGTCCTCATGCTCACCACTTTCGACATCGACGACTACGTCTACGAGGCCCTGAGCGTCGGAGCGAGCGGTTTCATGCTCAAGGACGCACCGGCTGAGGAGCTGATTCGGGCGGTACGCGTCGTTGCCGAAGGGCAGGCTTTGCTGGCGCCGACGGTGACTCGGCGTCTGATTGCCGATGTGACCAGCCGGCGGGCGGCCCCGCGCGCACGGCCCGCAGCGCTGGACGCCCTGACCCCGCGTGAGCGCGAGGTACTCGAACTGATCGCCCGCGGATTGTCCAACGTCGAGATCGCCGAGCGGCTGTTCGTCGCCGAGCAGACCGTCAAGACCCATGTCGGGAAGGTGCTGTCGAAGCTCGATCTGCGCGATCGCGCCCAGGCAGTCGTGTTGGCGTACGAAAGCGGGCTCGTCACGCCAGGTTAGTGATCCCGTGCGGCTCGGCGTTGCGGCTCGGCAACGCCGCTATCCTGCGGCAATACGGTGACTGGGGGAAGATGGACACCAAGATCCACAATCCGGTCACGAGAGGTGCTGCACTATGCGAATCGGAATCCTCACGGGCGGCGGCGACTGCCCGGGCTTGAACGCGGTCATCCGCGCCGTCGTACGTACGTCGGCCGGTCGTTACGGCAGTACCGTGGTCGGATTCCGGGACGGCTGGCGAGGATTGCTCGAGGACCGCAAGGTCCCGCTCGACTCCGATGACCGCATCAACCGCATCCTCACCCGCGGCGGCACGATCCTCGGCACCGCTCGCGTGAACCCCGACAAACTCCGTGCGGGCCTCGATCAGATCAAGCAGACTCTCGACGACAACGGGATCGACGTCCTGATCCCGATCGGCGGCGAAGGCACTCTCACCGCGGCCAGTTGGCTTTCCGAGAGTGGCGTACCCGTGATCGGTGTGCCCAAGACGATCGACAACGACATCGACTGCACTGACGTGACTTTCGGTTTCGACACCGCATTGGCTGTCGCCACCGACGCCATCGACAGGCTCCACACCACGGCCGAATCGCACCAGCGCGTCATGCTCGTCGAGGTCATGGGCCGGCATGCGGGCTGGATCGCGCTGCAGGCCGGGCTGGCGTCGGGGGCACACCTGACTCTGGTTCCGGAACAGCCGTTCGACGTCGACGAGGTGTGCGCGATGGTCAAGAAGCGCTTCCAGCGTGGCGACTCCCACTTCATCTGCGTCGTGGCTGAAGGTGCGATGCCCGATCCCGCGTCGATGACCCTGCGCGAAGGTGGCATAGACGAGTTCGGCCACAAGATCTTCACCGGTGTCGCGCAGCAGCTCGGAAACGAGATCGAGCGCCGGATCGGCAAGGAAGTTCGCACCACCGTCCTCGGGCACATTCAGCGCGGTGGCACCCCGACGCCGCACGACCGCATCCTCGCCACTCGCTTCGGCGTTCATGCCACCGACGCAGCTCACCGCGGAGATTTCGGTCAGATGGTCGCGTTGCACGGAACGTCCATCGACCTCGTTCCGCTCGCCGAGGCGACCCGCAAACTCAAGACGGTGCCCAAGGAGCGCTACGAGGAGGCAGCCGCATTCTTCGGCTGAGCCGCAGACGCATAAACTGATCACCATGACTGCTGTCGATGCGCCCGACATCCTCGATTACGACGAAGTACTGACCAAGTACGAGCCTGTGATGGGTATGGAGGTGCACGTAGAACTCGGCACCGCGACCAAGATGTTCTGCCCGTGCCCCACCGAGTTCGGTGCCGAACCCAATACCCAGGTGTGCCCGGTCTGTCTGGGCATGCCCGGTTCGTTGCCGGTGGTGAACGCAGCCGCTGTCGAGTCCGCGATCCGGATCGGCCTTGCGCTCAACTGCTCCATCACGCCGTGGGGCCGATTCGCACGCAAGAACTACTTCTACCCGGATCAGCCGAAGAACTACCAGATCTCCCAGTACGACGAGCCGATCGCAACCGAGGGTTACCTCGACGTGATCCTCGACGACGGCACGACGTGGCGCGTCGAGATCGAGCGCGCCCACATGGAGGAGGACACCGGTAAGTCCCTCCACGTGGGTGGCGCTACCGGTCGTATCCACGGTGCCAGCCATTCGCTGCTCGACTACAACCGTGCGGGCGTTCCCTTGGTGGAGATCGTCACCAAGACCATCCACGGTGCCGGTGAGCGCGCCCCCGAGGTTGCTCGCGCGTACGTCACGGCGCTTCGTGATCTGCTGAAGTCCCTCGACGTCTCCGACGTCCGCATGGATCAGGGATCGATGCGCTGCGACGCCAACATCTCCCTCATGCCGATCGGTTCCACCGAACTGGGGACCCGCACCGAGACCAAGAACGTCAACTCCCTCAAGAGCGTCGAGGTCGCAGTTCGCTACGAAATGCGCCGTCAGGCAGCAGTTCTCGACGCCGGCGGTGAGGTCATCCAGGAGACCCGCCATTTCCAGGAAGGCGACGGCACCACCGCAGCGGGACGCCGGAAGGAAACGGCCGAGGACTACCGCTACTTCCCGGAACCGGATCTCGAGCCCGTCGCTCCGAGCGCCGAGTGGGTCGAAGAACTGCGCGGTACCTTGCCGGAGCTTCCCTGGATTCGCCGTGCGCGGATCCAGAAGGACTGGGGAATCTCCGACGAGGTCATGCGCGACCTCGTCAACGCCGGTGCCATCGATCTGGTGATCGCGACCACCGAGGCCGGTGCTTCGCCCGAGGCAGCGCGCTCCTGGTGGCTGTCCTACCTGTCACAGCAGGCGAACACCCGTGGCGTCGAACTCGGCGCTCTGCCGATCACCCCGGCGCAGGTTGCCCAGGTCGTAGCTCTCATCGACAGCGGCAAGCTCAACAACAAAGTGGCTCGCCAGGTCGTCGATCACGTCCTCGACGGCGAGGGTGACCCGGAGCAGGTTGTCGCGGCCCACCCGGAGTTGGTCGTCGAACGTGACGAAACCAAGCTCAAGGCAGCCGTCGACGAAGCGCTCGCAGCGAACCCCGACATCGCGGACAAGATTCGCAGTGGCAAGGTGCAGGCCGCCGGAAAGATCGTCGGCGACGTCATGAAGGCCACTCGTGGACAGGCAGACGCGGCTCGTGTGAAGGAACTTGTCATCGAGGCGTGCAGCTAGCGCACACTGAATTTCTGACACTGATGCCCGGCCGAATCGAATTCGGCCGGGCATCAGTGTTTTTCGCTGTCGTTTTGCCGCTGTCGGTCTACAGACCAGGGACCACAACCGCGCGGCCGCTGAGCGTTCCGGCGGCCAGTCGTCGATACGCTTCGGCGCCGTTGTCGAGACTGAAGGTCTCCACCGCGATGTCGAAGATGCCGGCGTGCGCCAGGTCGATCAATTCGATCAGCTCGTTGCGGGCACCCCAGTACGGAACTGTCACAGAAGCCTCGTAAGGACTTTGGAAGAACCCGACTTTGGCATGGGCCTGCCCGTCGCCGATCCCGACGATCGTGACGTCCGATCCGACGCCGGCGACAGCCATCGCGGTGTCGATGGTGGGCTGATAGCCGACGAAGTCGAGAACCAGTGCGGCGCCCTGACTTCCGGTGATCCTGCGGACGTTCTCGGCCGCGTCCTTGTCGGACAGAACCACTTCGTGAGCGCCTACCTTGGTTGCCAGTTCGAGCTTGTCCGCGCTCACGTCGAGTGCGATGACGGTTGCTGCCGAGAGGTGGCGGAGGAGTTGGATGGCGACATGGCCGAGACCACCGGTACCGATGACGACGGCGTACGAGCCACCGCGAAGTTTCGGCAGTGAACGCTTGATCGCGTGATACGGAGTCAGACCGGCGTCGGTCAGCGGCACCGTCTTGACCGGATCGAGGTCGCCGATCGGGACGAGGTGGCGAGGTGAATCGACGATCATGAATTCGGCCAACGCGCCGGGTGCACCGAGACCAGGAGGATTGATGCCGAGTTCTTTTGCTCGAGAACAGTAGTTTTCGAGTCCTTGCGAGCAGTGCCAACAGCTGCCACAGCCCCAGGGTCCGTAGACGACGACATTGGTTCCGATGTCGAGCCCTTCGACGCCCTCGCCGACGGCGGCGACCCGGCCGGCGCCCTCGTGGCCGAGCGTGAGAGGAAGGCCGTAGGTGTACTGCACCTCGGGCAGGCTCATGATGAAGTCGTCCGAGTGGCAGACGCCGGCAGCGGTGACTTCCAGGAGCACTTCACCTGGACCGGGCTCGGGTTTGGGAATCTCCGTGAGTTCGGGTTCTGCGCCGATTCTCGTGTACTGGATTGCCTTCATACCGACTCCTTTGTCGTGGTTGGGCCAACCGGTCCTGGCAAATGCGTGGTGTTTAGCCCCGCTAACAAAAGAGTACGCATCTGTGCATGTTCGGTCACGGGATCCGTGACCGAACAGACATGGCGGCTCAGTCGATCCCGCCGCTGCCACTCGGCATCGGGATCTTGACCACCTTGTCGTCGTTCGGACCCGGCTCGCCCGCGGTTTTGTTTATCGTGCTCGCCCACATCAAACCGTCGGATCCGAGTGCCAAACCGCCCAGCTGGCCGTACGTGTCTTTCGCCACTGCCGACGGCGCGGTCGTGACGGCACCTGTTCCTGGATCTGCGGCCAGCGCCGAGATCGCTTTGCCGGCCCCCAGCGCGACAGCTACCACTCCCTGCGCCGCGATGCACCCGCCGACTCCGGGTCGGTCGGGCCACGTCCACGCGGGGGATGTCACCGTGCCGTCGGCGCCGACGCGTTGGAGGCGATCCTCGAGAGTGGTTCGGTCCGTGACCCACGTCGCGATTCCCGGATCGACGCACACGCCGCCGCCGTTTCCGATTCCGGACAGAACTACTTCCGGGCGAGGCGGCGCAGCGTTGGGTGTCAGCGATCGGACCCGCAAGAGTTTCCCCGCCAACGAGGCGGGATCCTGAGCAACCGCGGGGTTTCCGGTATCGCCTGTCAGAACCATGAGCTGGTCCGGGGCCGCGAACTCCAGTGACCCGCCGTTGCCGCTCGCGCCGCGCGGGATTCCACCGAGTACTTCCTTGGCGGTGTCACCCGGAGCGATGCGGACCACCCGGTTGTCCGTTCCGGTGGTGACGTAGGCATAGATCAGGTTGTCTTCGACAAACGTGGGGGAGAGTGCGATGTCGAGCAGGCCGCCGTCACCGCTGCCGTCGACGTCGATCTTGGCTACCTCGACCGGTGTCGTGTTGGGAGCTACCTGCATGATCCGGCCGGTCCGCCGTTCGGCAACCAGTCCGGAGTTCCCGTCCGGGAGTGTGACGAGCCCACCCGTGGTGTCGAGACAGGTTGCGATCACGGCGGTGTCGGCATCCTGACACGGTCCGAGGGGGCCGGTCCGCGGCGCCGGCGGCGTGGTCGACGGCGGCGGGTTCTCCGGCTGCACTTCCGCGCTGGCCTGGTTGGTCGGTTCGGGTGTGAACGGCGAGGCAGTCGATTCGTCGAAGTCGGCGCAACCTGCGAGCAACGATGTCCCGAGCACCAGCGCCAGTGCGCCCAGCGCTGCATGCCTACCCGTAGTCATGCCCAAGACGTTACGTAATGCACGGCAGATGCCGCCACGCCGGACCAAGGTTCCCCGTCGAGTTCGTGAATCGGTCATAGGCTCACCTACGTGACTGACGAGCGAAAAGATCCCAGCGAGTTGTCGGATGCGGACAAGCCGACGGGCAATGTGTCCAGTCCGTATGATTCGCCCACCGAACAATTTCCGACGGTGAGCGCCAAGAATCCGTTGCCGCGGACCGACGACGATCTCGATTTCGGTTCCACGAACGCCAACTCCCTGACCGAACAGATACCGACATACCGAGCACCTGGCGCGGATCAGCCGACCGTGGCTCTCGAGCGTGAGACGGCGTACGACGCTCCGATCGCCGCCGTTCCCACCGCCGAAGCCGTGGCAGGTACAACTGAGTCTCCGCGGGGCCGAGGCACTCTCGACCTCGGGTTGCTTGCACTGCGATTGGCCGTCGGTGGAACTGCGTTGGTGCACGGTCTGCAGAAGTTGACCGGTATCTGGAACGGGCCGGGGCTGAACGGGTTCGAGTCGATGCTGGCGGACGCCGGGTTCCAGCAGGCGAAGTGGATGGCGATACTCGGCGCCGTCGGTGAAGTCGCAGGTGGCGCCCTCCTGATCCTCGGGTTGCTGACTCCCGTTGCGGCAGCGTCGGTTCTGGCGGTGATGATCAATGCGTGGGCGCTGCGTCAGGCGAGCGCACCCGGCCTGGAGTACTTCGCCCCGGCCGGGACCGAGTACGAGATGCTGCTCGGAATCTGTGCGGGCGTCATCATTTTGACGGGACCAGGTCGTATTGCGCTCGACGGTCGTCGTGGCTGGGCAACTCGTCCGTTTATCGGATCGCTCGTGGTTTTGATCCTCGGTATCGCTGCCGGCGTCTGCACCTGGATCTTCCTGAACGGTGCCAATCCGCTCATCTGAAACTCGCGCCGTCGAACCAACGAACCGCCGCTCTCCGAATCGGAGAGCGGCGGTTCGTTTGTGAAGGATCAGTCCTTGACGAGTACCGGGTCGGCGTTCGCGGACGGGATGGCCGTTCCGTCCTTGAGCTTGCGACCGAGGACCGACTTGCGGTGACCGTAGGCGAAGTACACGAGCACACCGATGGCCATCCAGACGAGGAACCGGATCCAGGTCTCGACCGAGAGGTTGAGCATCAGCCAACCGCAGGCGAGCACGGCGACGATCGGAACGAACGGCACCAGCGGGACGCGGAATCCGCGCGGCAGGTCGGGGCGGGTGCGGCGAAGGACGATGACACCGACACAAACCAGGACGAAGGCGAACAGCGTTCCGATGTTGACCATCTCTTCGAGCGTGCCCATGGGGAAGAACGCTGCCAGGACGGCAACGATGCCACCGACGATCAACGTGATGCGCATCGGGATGCCCTTGGCGTTGGTCTTGGCCAGGCTGCGCGGCATGAGGCCGTCACGGGACATGGCGAAGAGGACGCGGGTCTGGCCGAGCATCATGACCATGACAACTGTCGTGAGGCCGGCCAGGCCACCGAAGTTGATGGCGGTTTGTGCCCAACCAATGCCGTTGGCCTCGAATGCGGTTGCGAGGGTGGCGCTGGAATCGCCGACCAACGGACTGCCGTCCTTGAGTTCGGTGTACTTGACCATGCCGGTCAGTACGAGCGTGACGGCAACGTAGAGAACCGTGACGATGGCGAGCGAGCCGAAGATTCCTCGCGGCAACGACTTCTGCGGGTTCTTGGTTTCCTCGGCGGTGGTGGCGACGACGTCGAAACCGATGAAGGCAAAGAACACGAGGCTGGCTGCGGCGAGCAATCCGTAAGCGCCGTAGCTACTTCCGCCTGCGCCGGTCAGCCAGGAGAACAGGGTCTGATGGATTCCGCTTGCAGAACTCTCGGTTCCTTCGGACGGCGGGATGAAGGGGGAGTAGTTCTCCTTCTTGATGTAGAACGCGCCCACGACGATGACGAGCAGGACTACTGCGATCTTGATCGCGGTGATGATTGCGGAGACTCGCGAGGAAACCTTGGTGCCGATCGCGAGGATCAGCGTGATCGCGCCGATGATGAGCAGAGCGCCCCAGTCGAAGCTGATCGAACCGATGTGGGCGGTGGTGCTTCCGCTGGCCCCGATGACGTTGCCGAGGTACAGCGACCAGCCCTTGCCGACGACGGCGGAGGCGAGAGCGAACTCGAGAATGAGGTCCCAGCCGATGATCCAGGCGGCGAACTCCCCGAACGTGGCGTAGGAGAACGTGTATGCGCTGCCTGCGACGGGGACGGTGGAGGCGAACTCCGCGTAACACAGCGCGGCGAGGCCACAGGCGATGGCAGCGAGAACGAATGCCAGTGAAATGGAGGGTCCTGCGACATTGCCTGCGGTTCGAGCAGTCAGCGTGAAGATGCCTGCGCCGATGACGACGGCGACTCCGAATACCGTGAGGTCCTTCGCGGTCAGTTCCTTCTTGAGCTTTGTCTCAGGCTCGTCGGTGTCCGCGATCGATTGCTCGACGGATTTGGTGCGCCATATGCCGACTCCGGGCATGTATTGCTCCTTGGTTGTTTCCCGTCGACCTTGTGGGTGACGGGCGGTGGCTGACTGTCGTCGTTGTGATGTGCGTCTCAGCGACCTGATGAGGGAACCACTGGTGAGCGCCGTGTGCAAGTCGGCTCGCTCGAACTGACCGAAATGATCACCTGACTGAAAGTCATCCCCCCTCATGTATCTGAATTGATCAGCTGGTGTCTGAAACCCTACGTCCAAGTGAATTCGCTCACGAGCCGGACGCGCGATTCGGTCTGAAATGTCTGATAGCTCATATCGTTCCGTTGGTGCTCCGCGTGTCGCCCGGTTATTCGGTACCTGTCGGTCGGTCTTGCTGTCGATGAGTTGCACTGTCGCTGTGCCAGCACGTCCCATTTCACCCGTATCGGGGCGGTAGGCGAGAGGACCACCGCGTACCTGGATGCACTCGAGCGTCGATCACGCGTCGTGGCAGAGTGTGTCGGCGACGGGATGATCGGATTAGGTTGTGGTTCAAGCTCATACAACACCGGAGGAAGTATGGCGTGTTCTGACTCAGTCGGTCCCGCGTTCTTCTCCGAGGTGACATGAACCCGACTCTGTCGACCCTCTGCCGTGGCCCGTTGGCGAGCATTCTCGTGGAGCTGAGTTGGTTGCCGCACGTGCGGCTGCCCGAAAACCTTGTGTGACTGTCACATCGGCTACGGGCGTCTCGAGCCGCACGAGCGCTGACAGGAAAAATCCCCGGCCGAAAAGCGGCCGGGGATCTTTTTCGATTCGTGGCAGAACTTACGGAACGTAGCGAACCGCGCCCTTGTCGGCGGACGTTGCCAGAGCGGCGTAGGCGCGCAGTGCTGTCGTCACGGTGCGCTGACGATCGACCGGCTGCCACGGGCGCTCCGAGGCCTCCATCTTCGCGCGTCGCTCGGCGAGGACGTCGTCGTCGACCAGGATCTCGAGCGTGCGCGAGGCGACGTCGATGCGAACCTGATCGCCGTTCTGGACGAGACCGATGATTCCGCCTGCGGCAGCCTCGGGGGAGATGTGACCGATGGACAGCCCGGAGGTTCCGCCCGAGAAACGACCGTCGGTGATCAGCGCGCATTCCTTACCGAGGCCTGCGCCCTTGAGGAAGGCAGTGGGGTGCAGCATTTCCTGCATGCCGGGGCCACCCTTGGGGCCTTCGTAGCGCACGACGAGAACGTCGCCGGCCTTGATCTTCTTCTGCAAGATGACCGAGACGGCTTCTTCTTGGGATTCGACGACGAGCGCCGGGCCCTGGAAGGAGAACAGTTCCTCGTCGATGCCGGCCGTCTTGAGGATTGCGCCGTCGAGTGCGATGTTGCCGCGCAGGACAACCAAGCCGCCTTCGACGGTGTAGGCGTTCTCGACGTCGCGGATACAGCCGCCGGCCGCATCGGTGTCGAGGGCAGACCAACGGTTGTCCGTGGAGAACGGTTCGATGGTGCGCACGCCGCCGGGAGCCGCGTGGAAGAGTTCGATTGCCTCGTCGGTTGCCTTGCCGGAGCGGATGTCCCAGTCGTCGAGCCACTGGTCGAAGCTCTTGGTGTGCACGGTGGACACGTCGGTTTCGAGGAGCCCGCCGCGGCGAAGCTCACCGAGCAGGGCGGGGATTCCGCCGGCGCGGTGGACGTCTTCCATGTGGTAGTCCGAGTTGGGAGAGACCTTGGACAGGCACGGAACCTTTCGGCTGATCGCGTCGATGGTGTCGAGGTCGAAGTCGACCTCGCCTTCCTGCGCCGCAGCCAGCGTGTGCAGGACGGTGTTGGTGGAACCACCCATGGCGACGTCGAGAGCCATCGCGTTGCGGAACGCTGCCGGGGTTGCGATGTTGCGTGGCAGCACCGACTCGTCGCCGTCGCGGTAGTACTTGAGGGCCGCCTCGACCACGGTGGTGCCCGCACGAGAGAAGAGTGCGTGACGAGCCTTGTGAGTTGCCAGCGTGGAGCCGTTGCCCGGCAATGCGAGGCCGAGGGCCTCGGTCAGGCAGTTCATGGAATTGGCGGTGAACATTCCGGAGCAGGACCCGCATGTCGGGCACGCGCTGCGCTCGACCTCGTCGAGGCCTTCGTCGGACACGGCATCGTTGGCAGAGGCGGAGATCGCGGTGATGAGGTCGGTGGGGGCTTGGGCCACGCCGCCGACGACCACTGCCTTACCGGCCTCCATCGGACCACCGGAGACGAAGACGGTCGGGATGTTGAGACGCATCGCAGCGTTGAGCATGCCGGGAGTGATCTTGTCGCAGTTGGAGATACACACCAGTGCGTCGGCCGTGTGGGCGTTTGCCATGTACTCGACCGAGTCGGCGATGATCTCGCGGCTCGGGAGCGAGTAGAGCATTCCGCCGTGGCCCATTGCGATGCCGTCGTCGACTGCGATGGTGTGGAACTCACGAGCGACGCCGCCGGCCGCACTGATGGCCTCGGCAACGATCTCGCCCACGTTCTTGAGATGCACGTGGCCGGGTACGAACTGGGTGTACGAGTTCGCTACGGCGACGATCGGCTTTCCGAAGTCCGAATCCGTCATTCCTGTGGCGCGCCACAGGGATCGGGCTCCGGCAGCATTACGTCCGATGGTGGTGGTGCGTGACCTCAACGGGGGCATGGGCGTGTTCCTTATGTGATCGTTGCTGGTCCACTCAAATAGAAGCGAGGGCCTTTCAACGCTACTCGCGTGCTACGGGCGCTTCTCTTCGGGCTGGTCCTGTGTGTTCTCGGCGACCTCGGATTCTGCTTCTGCTTCTGCAGCTGCTTCTTCCTCTTCGGCTTCCTTGGCAGCGAAGGCTTCTGCGGCAGATGCATAGGGATCGGTGATGCGGCCGCCGCTGGCGATCGCGATCTCGGGAAGCCTGACGAAGCTGACCGCAGGCAGGGTCACCTCGGTTCCGTCGGTGAGTTCCGCGCGCGCCCAACTCCGCTTCGGGAAGCGGAAACCCTTGACGTCGTCCCAGGCGAGGGTGCGCTTGGAGAACGTCGAGCGGACCTCGAGGCCGTCAGGGCTGACGGTGGTGCGCAGTCGCGCGACGAGATAGACGGCGATGATCGGAAGGATCAGCAACCAGCTGAAGGCGACGGGCCACCCGAAGATCGGGAAGCTGACCGCGAACAGAAGGAACGCGCACGCCATGTAAGCGAGCTGCGAAATGCGGATGACGTGCCGAAGTGGTTTCGGCGTGTGGGATGATTGAGCCGGTGGCACGGGCTGCTGCGAAGTTGACACCTCTACATCTTCGCATTGCAGCCGATGTATCTCAGATTCTGGGACGGTCGACTCACCAAGTTTGCCGTTCGCGACTAGCGCCTCTACTGTCGAGTGCGTGAAACAGAATGAGTTGCTCGTAATCGGCCGGCGCGTCGTCGCCTGAGTCGATTTTTCAACTCACCAGATAACGACGCGCCACCCTCGCTCAGCAGATGCTGACGGGGGTTTTTTGTTGCCCGGAGCCAGAATCAGAGGATTTCCCAGTGAGCGCACCAACAGCACGGCCTCAACCCACGCCGCGCAAGTCAGGGACACCGAGCCCGACAACCGCGGCTGCCGCAACCCAGACGGCCAACCGTCGCCAGCTCCCGCCTGAGCGGGTAACCGGCGCGCAGTCTGTGGTTCGAGCCCTCGAAGAGCTCGAGGTCGACACGGTATTCGGCATTCCCGGCGGTGCCGTGCTCCCGGTTTACGACCCACTCTTCGATTCGGTCAAGGTTCGCCACGTGCTCGTGCGCCACGAGCAGGGTGCAGGCCACGCTGCCACCGGTTACGCCCAGGCGACCGGCAAGGTCGGCGTCTGCATGGCTACCTCGGGTCCCGGTGCGACCAACCTGGTCACGCCGCTGGCCGACGCGCAGATGGACTCCGTTCCGATCGTGGCGATCACCGGACAGGTGGCGCGCTCGCTGATCGGTACCGACGGCTTCCAGGAAGCCGACATCTCAGGCATCACGATGCCGGTCACCAAGCACAACTTCCTGATCACCGACGCGATCGACATCCCGCGCATCATGGCCGAGGCCTTCTACCTCGCGGCCAGCGGTCGCCCCGGCGCCGTCCTGGTCGATATCCCCAAGGACATCCTGCAGTCGCAGACCACGTTCTCGTGGCCGCCGGAGATGCGTCTGCCGGGCTACCGCCCGGTGACCAAGCCGCACGGCAAGCAGGTTCGTGAAGCTGCACGTCTGATCGCCGACGCCAAGTCGCCGGTTCTGTACGTCGGTGGCGGCGTCATCAAGTCCGACTCCTCGCCGGAGCTGCTCGAATTGGCCGAGCTGACCGGTATCCCCGTCGTCACCACGCTGATGGCCCGCGGCGCGTTCCCGGACAGTCACGACCTCAACTGCGGTATGCCGGGAATGCACGGCACCGTTGCCGCAGTCGCCGCTCTGCAGCGTAGCGATCTACTGATCACCCTCGGTGCGCGTTTCGACGACCGCGTCACGGGTCAGCTGGATTCCTTCGCGCCCGACGCCAAGGTCATCCATGCCGACATCGACCCGGCCGAGATCGGCAAGAACCGCTACGCGGACGTCCCGATCGTGGGCGACTGCAAAGAGGTCATCACCGAACTCATCGAGGCGATCCGTGCCGACATGGCTACGGGCACCACGTTCGACCTCACCGAGTGGTGGGCGTACCTGAACGACATCCGTCGTACGTACCCGCTGAGCTACGACCGTCCCACCGACGGTCAGCTGAGCCCGGAGTACGTGATCCAGACCGTCGGCAAGCTCGCCGGACCGGATGCCATCTACTGCGCCGGCGTCGGTCAGCACCAGATGTGGGCCGCGCAGTTCGTCGGCTACGAGAAGCCGCGCACGTGGCTCAACTCGGGCGGGCTCGGCACCATGGGGTACGCGGTTCCCGCAGCCATGGGCGCCAAGATGGGTATGCCCGACACCGAGGTGTGGGCGATCGACGGCGACGGCTGCTTCCAGATGACCAATCAGGAACTCGCAACCTGTGCCCTCGAAGGTATCCCGATCAAGGTTGCCCTCATCAACAACGGCAACCTCGGCATGGTGCGTCAGTGGCAGACACTCTTCTACGAAGAGCGCTACTCCAACACCAACCTCGGAACGCACGGCGCCATCCGCATCCCGGACTTTGTGAAGCTCGCAGAAGCATTGGGCTGCCACGGAATTCGTGTCGAGCGTGAAGAAGATGTCGAGGCTGCGATCCGTGAGGCGCAGTCCATCAACGACAAGCCTGTCGTGATCGACTTCATCGTCACTGCCGACGCACAGGTGTGGCCGATGGTCGCTGCCGGAACGAGCAACGACGAAATCATGGCGGCCCGGGGCATCCGGCCGCTGTTCGACGACGACGAGGCAGTTGCCGAGCCCGCCGTCATCCACGAAGCCATGTCACGCGAGCAAGCCGGACCCGCCGCGGGCACAGGGGAGGATCAGAAGTGAGCACCAGTCACACCCTCAGTGTTCTCGTCGAGGACAAGCCAGGCGTGCTGGCTCGCGTCTCCGCACTTTTCTCCCGCCGCGGATTCAACATCGAATCCCTTGCGGTGGGCGGAACCGAGATCCCCGAGATCTCACGTATGACCATCGTCGTCACGGTCGACGAGTTCCCTCTCGAGCAGGTGACGAAGCAGCTCAACAAGCTGATCAACGTCATCAAGATCGTCGAGCAGGACGGTGAAGCATCCGTCGCTCGCGAGCTCGTGCTCATCAAGGTGCGCGCTGATGCAAGCGTGCGCACGCAGGTCATCGAAACGGTGAACCTGTTCCGCGCCAAGGTGATCGACGTCTCTCCGGAGTCCGTCACCATCGAGGCGACCGGTACTCGGTCCAAGCTGGATGCACTGCTGCGGATGCTTGATCCGTACGGTATCCGGGAGATCGTTCAGTCCGGGGTCGTGGCAGTCGGTCGAGGGCCGAAGTCGATCACGGCCACCCGCTAGTACTTTTAGACACGTAAAAATCCAAGGAGAGGTTGAGAACTGTGGCAGTCGAGATGTTCTACGACGACGATGCCGATCTGTCGATCATTCAGGGCCGCAAGGTTGCTGTGATCGGCTACGGAAGCCAGGGCCACGCCCATTCGCTGAGCCTGCGTGACTCGGGCGTCGATGTGCGCATCGGCCTCAAGGAAGGCTCGAAGTCGCGTGAGAAGGCTGAAGAGCAGGGGCTGACGGTCGGTACGCCGGCAGAGGTTTCCGAGTGGGCCGACGTCATCATGGTGCTCGCACCTGACACCGCGCAGGCGAGCATTTTCACCAATGACATCGAGCCGAACCTCAAGGACGGCGACGCGCTGTTCTTCGGTCACGGCCTGAACATTCACTTCGACCTGATCAAGGCTCCGGAGTTCGTCACCGTCGGCATGGTCGCCCCCAAGGGCCCCGGCCACCTGGTGCGTCGTCAGTTCGTCGACGGCAAGGGCGTTCCCGCGCTCATCGCCATCGACCAGGATCCCAAGGGTGAAGGACAGGCTCTCGCTCTGTCCTACGCCAAGGGCATCGGCGGAACCCGCGCAGGCGTCATCAAGACCACGTTCAAGGAAGAGACCGAGACGGACCTCTTCGGCGAGCAGGCCGTGCTCTGCGGCGGCACCGAGGAACTGGTCAAGACCGGTTTCGAGGTCATGGTCGAGGCCGGCTACGCACCCGAGATGGCGTACTTCGAGGTTCTGCACGAGCTCAAGCTCATCGTCGACCTCATGTACGAGGGTGGCATCGCCCGCATGAACTACTCGGTGTCCGACACCGCTGAGTTCGGTGGATACCTCTCCGGCCCGCGCGTCATCGACGCCGACACCAAGGAGCGCATGAAGGCGATCCTGGCCGACATCCAGTCCGGCGAGTTCACCCGTCGTCTGGTTGCCAACGTCGAGAACGGCAACACCGAGCTCGAGGGCCTGCGCAAGGCCAACGCCGAGCACCCCATCGAGGTCACCGGCAAGAAGCTGCGCGACCTGATGAGCTGGGTCGATCGTCCGATCACCGAAACCGCGTAATTCGCAGTTTCACGCTCCACGTCTCCACTGGCCTGATGCCGCGCCGGTTCAATTACGTTGAACCAGCGCGGCATTGGGCCGGAGTCGTTTTCCGGGTCGTCTGAGTCCGGATTCATATTCCGTCGAGAATTTGCCCGCGAAAGTGTCCACTATGTGGTATTGCCTACCGCGTTGTGGATTCCAAGTGAGCGCGCACTAAACTATCGGTGGTTAAACCACCTTCACACCCACCTAATCAGGGAGTTTGCACGTGAGCCAGCCTGGCCGTCCCGTTGTTCTGATCGCCGACAAGCTCGCGCCGTCCACAGTCGAGGCGCTCGGTGACGGTGTGGAGGTGCGTTGGGTCGACGGACCCGACCGCCCGGCGCTGCTCGCCGCGGTACCCGAGGCCGACGCGATTCTCGTCCGTTCCGCCACTACCGTCGACGCCGAGGTTCTGGCTGCCGGCACCAAGCTGAAGATCATCGGCCGCGCCGGTGTCGGCCTGGACAACGTCGAGATCCCCGCAGCCACCGAGCGCGGCGTGATGGTCGTCAACGCACCGACCTCCAACATTCACTCCGCTGCCGAGCACGCTGTCGCGCTCCTCATGTCGACCGCTCGCCAGATTCCCGCAGCAGACAAGACTCTGCGTGAGAACACCTGGAAGCGAAGCAAGTTCAACGGTGTCGAGATCCTCGGCAAGACCGTCGGTGTCGTCGGACTCGGCCGCATCGGCCAGCTCTTCGCGCAGCGTCTCGCTGCGTTCGAGACCACGATCATCGCGTACGACCCCTACCTGCCCGCAGCGCGCGCAGCGCAGCTCGGCATCGAACTGGTCACCATCGACGAGCTCGTCGAGCGCGCCGACTTCATCTCCGTGCACCTGCCCAAGACCAAGGAAACGGCCGGCCTGATCAACGCCGAGCGCCTCGCCAAGGCCAAGGACGGCGTCATCATCGTCAACGCCGCTCGCGGTGGTCTGATCGACGAAGATGCGCTCTACGACGCACTCGTCTCCGGCAAGGTCCGAGGCGCCGGTCTCGACGTGTTCAGCACCGAGCCGTGCACCGATTCCAAGCTTTTCGAGCTCGACAACGTCGTTGTCACCCCGCACCTCGGAGCATCGACGTCCGAGGCTCAGGACCGCGCAGGCATCGACGTGGCCAAGAGTGTTCTCCTCGCTCTGGCAGGCGAATTCGTTCCCGAGGCTGTCAACGTCTCCGGCGGCCCCGTGGGCGAAGAAGTTGCTCCGTGGCTCGAGCTCGTCCGCAAGCTCGGTCTCCTCGCTGCGACGTTGTCGCCCGAAGCTGTGCAGACCGTGCAGGTTGTCGCCACCGGCGAGCTGTCTGCCGAAACCGTCGACATCCTCGGCCTGGCTGCACTACGCGGCGTGTTCTCCGCCAGCAGCGATGAGGCCGTCACGTTCGTCAACGCTCCGGCACTGGCCGAGCAGCGCGGCGTGACCGTGTCGGTCGAGAAGCACTCCGAGGCTCTTGCCCACCGCAGCGCGGTCGAGGTGCGTGCAGTTGCCGCCGACGGCACGGTCACGTCGGTCACGGGCGCACTCACCGGTCTGCAGCAGGTCGAGAAGATCGTCAACATCAACGGACGCAGCTTCGACCTGCGCGCCGAGGGCCACAACATCGTCGTTCACTACAGCGATCGCCCGGGCGTTCTCGGTGTCCTCGGCACCGTCCTCGGAAACGCGGGCGTCGACATCCTCGCAGCAGCACTGAGCCAGGATGCCGAAGGCGAAGGCGCAACTGTCATCTTGCGCGTCGATCGCGTCGTCGGTGACGCCGAGGTCGAGGCAATCGTCTCGCAGCTCGACGCTCGCGTCGCCCAGGTCGACCTTTCCTGATTGTTTTTGCTGTGCGCCTTTATCAACCCCCCGCGGTTGATAAAGGCGCACAGTGCTTTATTCACCCGGCCTGCATCGGCATGTCACTTCGTCGATACCGAGACGCCGTTCGCGCTCGATAAACCTTGCGCATGACAATTACGTCAGTCCTTCGCTCCGCGAGTGACAATCTCGGCCGTGAGGTCGCCCAGCCGAGATATTCCCTGATCGTCTCCTCCGACCGCGAGCATCGTGTCGCTGCGCAGCGCCTTCGATACCGAGTGTTCGCCTCCGAGCCAGGCTTCTCCCTCCCCGCTTCGGCCGGGGTGTTCGAACTCGACGCCGACGCCTTCGACGAATTCTGTGATCATCTTCTCGTTCGCGACAACATCACCGAGGAGTACGTCGGCTGCTACCGAATGCTGCCGCCGGATTCCGCTGCGGCGGCCGGTGGGTATTACACCGCAACGGAATTCGACATCTCCGCGCTCGATCCGGTGGCGAACAGGATCGTCGAAATGGGTCGCGCGTGCGTCGATCCCGCTCACCGCACCGGATCCGTCCTGAGCCTGATGTGGTCGGGCATCCTGCACTATCTCGAATTGACCGGATACGAGTGGGTGATGGGCTGCGTCTCCGTGCCCGTCTTGCCGAGCCCCGATTCAATTGCCGGCGCCGATGTCCGCGGCGTCCGTGACTTCGTGATGAACAAGCACGCCAGTCCGGGGTCGCGGCGGGTGATCCCACGAAACCCGGTGGTCCTCGGGGGTCTGACGCTCGACGAGATCGCCGCACCGGAACGCGTGACGATGCCACCGTTGCTCCGTGGTTACTTGCGGATGGGCGCGATGATCTGCGGGGAACCTGCTCACGATCCCGAGTTCGGTGTGGCCGATTTTGTTGCGCTGCAAGGCCTTCACTCCGCCAACAAGCGGTACCTCGAACGGCTGCGATCGGCGGCCGCCGCACACGAGTCGGGGATCGGCTGATGACCGCGGCGGTGCCGTACTGGGTGCCGACGAGCCCCTGCGGCGACGGGTGCCTACCCGCGGACGCACCCGGTGTGTCGAGTATCACCGTGATGGCCCGCGGGGTCATGGTCGGTGCCGCACTGTTGACTGCGCCTGTGCTTTCGGCCGGCTGGCTGCTCCCGCGCACCTGGCGTACTGAGATGCAACGCGGATACTCGCGCGCGTTGCTTCGTTGTCTGGGGATGAAGCTGACGGTCGACGATCAGCGGTTGGGGCGCGCGGAACCTGACGGGGTCATGGTTGTCGCCGGTCACGTGTCCTGGACCGACGTCCTCGTCGCGAGCGCCGTTGCTCCGGCCAACTTCGTCGCCCGCGCCGACCTGCTCGACTGGGCAGTGCTCGGCGGTCTCGCGCGCCGGATGCGCGTCGTCCCCATCGACCGCGCTCGCCTGCGTGAACTCCCCGGAACCGTCGACGTCGTTCGCGAACGCCTGCAGCGAGGTGTCCGGGTGATGGTGTTTCCCGAGGGGACGACCTGGTGCGGGCGGGCGTACGGCGGTTTTCGTCCGGCGATGTTCCAAGCAGCCGTCGACGCCGAATGCCCGGTTCAGCCGATGGCGATCCGCTACGAGAACGCCGACGGTTCCCTGTGCACCGGACCCTGCTTTGTCGGCACCGAAACGATCGGTCAGTCCATCCGTCGGATCCTGCGTCAGAAGAACGTCGAGGTGAAGGTCAGGCTGGCTCCGCTCGAGGAGGCAGGGGAGTGTCGAGCCGATCTCGCGCAGCGATGCGAGAGAGCCGTACGCGGCGTCGACATCATCGATCTGGCAGCTCACGACATCTTCGACCCCGCACCGGAACTCGTGACACAAGCCGTGGGACAAATCGATCCTTCCCCGGCGATGAGCGCTTAGCCTGCTGAGCGAGGCTGGTCGAACTCTCGTGCTGGGCTATCCTTGTCAAGCCATGACTCTGCCTGCACACAGTGCCCACGCCGGATTTCCGGTGTACCTCGATCATGCCGCCACGACTCCGATGTCGGCAGCCGCTATCGAGGCGATGACCGATACCTTCAAAACCGTGGGCAACGCGTCCTCGCTGCACGGCTCCGGCCGTGCGGCCCGGCGCCGCGTCGAGGAATCGCGCGAATCGATCGCCGCCAGCTTGGGTGCGCGGCCGTCGGAGGTCATCTTCACCTCCGGAGGCACCGAGAGCGACAATCTCGCGGTCAAGGGCATCTACTGGGCTCGCCGTGACGCAGACCCGCGACGCACTCGCATCCTGGCCAGCTCCGTCGAGCATCATGCTGTGCTCGACGCCGTCGAGTGGCTCGAGCAGCACGAGGGCGCGCGCGTGACGTGGTTGCCGGTCGACGAGAACGGTGTCGTCGACCCGCAGACCTTGCGTGACGAGCTTTCCGTCCACGCCGACGAGGTCGCACTCGTGACGGTGATGTGGGCCAACAACGAGGTCGGCTCGATCATGCCGATCGTGGAGTTGGCGGAGATTTCGGCTGAGTTCGAGATTCCGATGCACAGCGACGCGGTTCAGGCAGTTGCACAATTGCCGGTCGATTTCGCGGCGAGCAAATTGTCCGCGCTGAGCATCGCGGCGCACAAGTTCGGTGGTCCGCACGGCGTCGGCGCACTGCTGCTCGGACGCCAGGTTCCGTGTGTGCCGCTCCTTCACGGCGGCGGACACGAACGTGATCTGCGTTCGGGCACTCCGGATACTGCGGGCGTTGTCGGGATGGCTGCGGCGCTGCGCGCAAACGTCGAGAACTTCGATTCGAGCACAAGGGAATTGGCGAAGCTGCGTGACCGTTTGATCGGCGGGGTCCTGGAGATCCTTCCCGAGTCGGTGCTCAACGGCCCGACCGGTTCCGATCGGCTTCCCGGTAACGCGCACTTCACCTTCCCCGGTTGCGAGGGCGATTCGTTGCTGATGCTGCTCGACGCTGCCGGTATTGAATGTTCCACCGGTTCGGCCTGCACCGCCGGTGTGGCCAGAGCCAGCCATGTCTTGATCGCGATGGGCGTCGAATCGCCCGTCGCGCGTGGCTCACTGAGATTTTCGCTCGGACATACGTCGAGTGTCACCGATGTGGACGCGCTCATCGCTGCGCTTCCACAAGTAGTAGAGCGCGCTCGGGCCGCCGGTCTTGCCGGTGCCGGTTCGCGTGGAGGGGATCGCTGATGCGAGTACTCGCAGCCATGAGCGGAGGTGTCGACTCCGCTGTCGCCGCCGCCCGCGCTGTCGCCGCCGGACACGACGTCGTCGGCGTTCATCTTGCTTTGTCCACGGCGCCGGGCGCATTGCGGACGGGTTCGCGTGGATGCTGCTCGAAGGAAGATGCCGGCGACGCCAGGCGCGCCGCCGACGTTCTCGGAATACCCTTCTACGTCTGGGATTTCGCCGATCGCTTCAAGGAAGACGTGATCGACGACTTCGTGGCGTCGTACGCAGCGGGTGAGACCCCCAATCCGTGCCTGCGCTGCAACGAGAAGATCAAGTTCACCGCACTCGCCGACCGTGCAGTCGCTCTCGGCTTCGACGCCGTGGCGACCGGTCACTACGCGCGCCTCGAAGACGGCGTCCTGCGCCGGGCGGTCGACGCTGACAAGGACCAGTCGTATGTCCTCGGTGTGCTGACGGCTGAGCAGCTTTCGCGAGCGATGTTCCCGATCGGTGACACACCGAAAGAACAGATCCGCGAGGAAGCCGCCGAGCGCGGTCTGGCTGTGGCGAACAAGCCTGACAGTCACGACATCTGCTTCATCCCGACCGGCGACACACGAGCATTCCTGGGTGCGCGCATCGGCGTTCGTCCGGGAAGCGTCGTCGACGCCGATTCGGGTGAAGTCCTCGCTGCACACGACGGCGTACACGGCTTCACGATCGGACAGCGCAAGGGTCTCGGCGTCGAAGGTCCGGCGGGTGACGGCCGTCCGCGGTACGTGACCGCGATCGAGCCCGAAACCGGAACGGTCCGAGTGGGTTCGGCCAAGAATCTCGACGTCTGGGCCATCTCGGCGCAGCGTGCGATCTGGACCTCGGGCCAGGCGCCGGAGGGCCCCGTCGAATGCATGGTGCAGGTTCGTGCGCACGGTGGACTGGCGCAGGCCGTTGCGGAGGCCGTCGACGACGGTACTTCAAGCGGCGGTATCTCGATCTCGTTGCGCGAACCACTGACCGGCGTCGCAAAGGGACAGGCCGTCGTGTTGTATCGCCCCGACCGCGAACTGGGTGACCAGGTCCTCGGCAGTGGCACCATCTCGGGTACCGAATCCGAGCCGAACACACTGTGACGCAGCAGGTTTCCATCGGTGGTCTCGTCACCGGAATCGGATCCTGGCCGGGCACGGATGCCCGCGAAAGTGCCGCAACCATCCTCGGCGAGCTGGGTGGTTTCCCGCATCTGGTGGAGTTGCCGAGCCGCGGACTCGGCGCTGACATGGTCGGCCGGGCGGGGGCAATTCTGGTCGATATCAACCTCGACGCCTCGACCCGTGCCTATCGAGTCGTGCCTCGGAGGGGCAATGTCGCGAAGCGAGCCGAGGACTTTCTGAATCAGGATCTCGACGCTCTCGAGGAAGCCTGGGAGTCAGCGCGCTTGGTCGGCGAAGACCACGTCGTCAAGCTCCAAGTCGCCGGCCCGCTGACACTCGGCGCCGAGATCGAAGTCGCAAACGGTTCGCGAGTTCTCGTCGACCGCGGTGCGCTCCGCGACGTCGCAGAATCACTCGGTGAGGGTCTCGCGCGTCATGCGGCCGAGGTCACTCGCCGCACCGGCGCCGCAGTGGTGATTCAGTTGGACGAGCCGCAGATCGCGGCAGTTCTGGCCGGTTCGCTGCCTGGGCGCACCAAGATGGAGAGCGTTCCGGCACTGCCGGAACCCGAGGCACTCGCCGTACTCGACTCGACGATCAGCGGTTGCGGACTGCCCACAATCGTCCACAGTTGCGGCACAGACATGCCGTGGGATCTACTGAGGCGAAGCCAGGCGTTCGGCGTGAGCTTCGACATGTCGCTCATCGGCTCACGCGATCTCGACGGTATCGGCCAGTTGTTCGACGCCGGCAAGGAATTGGCGCTCGGTCTGGTTCCGTCCGTGGAGCCGGAAAAGCCGGTGACGTGGAAAGAGTGTGCGATGCCCGCCGTCACACTGGTGGATCGTCTCGGCTTCTCTCGTGAACTCCTGCAGACCCAGGTCGCGGTCACTCCGCGTTGCGGTCTTTCGGGTGCGAACCTCGACTGGGCTCGTGCCGCCCTTCGGCTGTGTACAGACGTCGGCAAGGCATTGGTGGACGATCCGTCGGCGTTCTAGTGTGTGCGTTCAGATGTGGAGTCGTGTGGTGTGTCGGTGTGAACCGATAATCTTCTAGCTGTGACTGAAACCGCGGATGCAATGCAGCCAGCGCCCAACGAGGCGCGCGAGCAGTGGACGGAGCTGGCCGAAGAGGTACGCCAGCATCAGTTCCGCTACTACGTTCGTGATGCGCCCGTCATTTCGGACGGTGCATTCGACACATTGCTCGGGCAGCTCAATGCTCTCGAAGAGCAGTACCCGGATCTGCGAACTCCCGACTCTCCGACGCAACTCGTCGGTGGCGGATTCGCGACGGACTTCACGTCCGTCGACCACCTCGAGCGGATGCTCAGCCTCGACAACGTCTTCGACGAGTCGGAGCTCCGAGCATGGATCGCCAAGGTAGAGCAGGAAACCGGGCCGGAACTGCACTATCTCTGTGAAGTGAAAATCGATGGTGTCGCCCTCAATCTCGTCTACGAGAACGGCAAACTCGTTCGTGCCGCAACCCGCGGTGACGGTCGTACGGGCGAGCTGGTCACGCTCAACGCTCTGACGATCAACGACATCCCGGAGCGCCTTACCGCCACGGACGAGTACCCGATTCCGAGCCTGCTCGAGGTGCGTGGCGAGGTGTTCTTCCGCCTCGAGGACTTCGCAGCACTCAATGCCTCCCTGGTGGAGGAGGGGAAGGCGCCGTTCGCCAATCCGCGCAACTCCGCGGCGGGCTCCCTGCGTCAGAAGAATCCTGCCGTCACCGCGCGTCGCCGCCTCGGAATGATCTGCCACGGGTTCGGGCGCATGGAAGGTTTCGAGCCGGCCTCGCAGTACGACGCCTACGTGGCCCTCGCCGCCTGGGGTCTGCCGGTGTCCACGCACACCTCACGGGTGGTCGGCGCCGACGCCGTGGTCGAGAAGATGAAGTACTGGGGAGAGCACCGCCACGACGTCGAGCACGAGATCGACGGATTGGTGGTCAAGGTAGACGAGATGTCGTTACATCGACGTCTGGGCACCACGTCGCGCGCACCACGGTGGGCTATCGCGTACAAGTACCCGCCGGAAGAGGTCACGACCAAGCTCCTCGACATCCGGGTCAGTGTCGGACGTACGGGTCGTGTGACGCCGTTCGCGTACATGGAACCCGTCACGGTGGCGGGTTCCACTGTGTCCTTGGCCACGCTGCACAACGGCTCGGAGGTCAAGCGCAAGGGTGTGCTGATCGGCGACACCGTGGTGTTGCGCAAGGCCGGAGACGTCATCCCCGAGGTTCTCGGTCCCGTGGCAGACGTTCGTGACGGTACCGAGCGCGAGTTCGTCATGCCGACGCATTGTCCCGAGTGCGGCACGTTGTTGGCACCCGCGAAAGAGGGCGACGTCGACGTGCGATGCCCCAATCAGCAGTACTGCCCGGCGCAGTTGCGCGAGCGCGTGTTCCACGTCTCGGGGCGCGGTGCATTCGACATCGAGGTGCTCGGTTACGAGGCCGCGACCGGGCTGTTGGAGGCGAAGGTCATCGGCGACGAGGGCGATCTTTTCTCACTCGACGCCGAGAAACTGATCGAAGTTCCGATCTTCCGCACCAATGCGGGATCCCTGTCCGCCAACGGAAAACGCTTGCTGGCCAACCTGGATTCGGCCAAGGACAAGCCGCTGTGGAGAGTGCTTGTGGCACTGTCGATTCGGCACGTCGGCCCCACTGCCGCGAGGGCGTTGGCCGGCGAATTCGGCTCGCTGCAACGCATTCGGGAAGCCTCGGTCGACGAGTTGGCTGCAGTCGACGGCGTCGGATCGACTATCGCCGCCGCCGTCGTGGAGTGGTTCTCCGTCGACTGGCACCAGCAGATCGTCGACAAGTGGGCGTCGGCCGGAGTACGCATGGAGGACGAACGCGACGATTCGATTCCGCGCAATCTCGAGGGCCTCTCGATCGTCGTCACCGGTTCGCTCGAGACCTACTCACGTGATCAGGCGAAGGAAGCGATTCTGGTGCGCGGCGGCAAGGCGGCAGGGTCGGTCTCGAAGAAGACTGCGTTTGTCGTCGTCGGTGAAGCACCCGGTTCCAAGCACGACAAGGCGGTCGAATTGGGTGTGCCGGTGCTCGACGAAGACGGCTTTCGGCGGTTGCTCGAAGATGGCCCGGATGCGGTCGCTCCCACCGATTTGGACGAACCAGAGTGACTTTGTCCGATTTCTGAGATTGGTGTGCTGGGTGCGATAGTGACGCCATGATCGAGATTCGTGAAGTTCTACCGGCTGAGTTCGAGACCGTCGGGGAGCTGACTGTGCAGTCGTACGTGGGTGGCGGATTTGTCGCCGGCGGATCGCCGTACGCGGAGCGCCTGCGAGACACCGCAACTCGGGTGGAGCAGGGCCGGGTGCTGGTTGCGGTTCTCGGTGACGAAGTCGTGGGCTCGTTGACGATCGCAGAACCCGGCACGCCCTTCGCGGATGTTGCGCAGAAGGGCGAACTCGAGTTCCGCATGCTCGCAGTCTCGCCGCAAGCTCGGGGATCGGGCGCCGGAACCGCATTGGTTCGCGCAGTGATCGCCGAAGCCTACGACCGCGGCGATCACTCGGTGGTCATCTCGACGCAGCCCGAGATGGTCGATGCCCGTCGTATCTACGACCGCAACGGTTTCGTCCCCGATCCCGAGCGGGCGTGGGAGCCGATTCGCGGTATGGAACTGACCGTCATGGTTCGCGGCCTGGCCTGATCAGCCAGCCTGGTCAACCCAGTACCGTCGCCACGATTCCTGCGAGGTAGCCGAGGCGGGCTATCTCCGAAGGGCGGAATTCGGGCCCACCGGGACGACCGAGCATGAGGACTCGATTGCCGGAGCCGAGAGGTGCGGCAGCGAGGCTGGTGTTCATGTCGCGCCATACGTCCGGAACCCAGTCGGCCTCGCCGTCGAGGGCGGTGGGCTTGTCCAGTGGCATCCACGGAATGTCGGTGGCGTGGGTTTCCGGCGCGCCGGCGCTACCGACGACGCGGTACGCACCGTGCTTGCCGATGTCCGCGACGACGCACCAGCCGACTCGCAGTACACGCGGCGCGCCGTCGACGAGGACCTGCAGTCGATCGTTTCGGGCCGTCGCAACGGAATCTATGAGTTCGAGCTCACGGTGAGTGTCGAGAATCCCGGCGTAGGGGCGGATCGAATCGACCAGCACGTCGGGCAGATGCTCGGCAGCGGTGATCAAGGTATCGGGCAGCGCGCCCGGTTCGACGTCGACCACGAGGTCGTCGATGGCAAAACCGTCACCTCGTTCCACGACGTCGAGGGAGAGGATGTCTGCGCCCACGGATCCGAGAGCTACGGCGAGCGCGCCGAGGCTGCCTGGTCGATCGGGCAGTTGGACGCGAAGCAGGTACGACACGTGCGTGCCTTTCGCTGATCGGTTCTCGCCCGGATCACGTCGACCCGGGCCTGACTCATCTTTGCACTTGCCCAACCTGCGATGGTGGGCGCCGCGGCGGCGTCACGCCGGATGCACATGCTTGTCACACGAGCGAAACACACCGCGGGCATCCGGCGTGGCGATCGACACAGTGAGCGTGCTCGTCGTTCGATACAGCAGGCGTGCTTACAGGTCTGTCGCGGCGAGCAACTAGGCTGGACCGGCAATGTTCACGTCCTCTTCCGAAAGGGGCCCCGCGGTGCCTGCCATCTCCCGTGACGAGGTCGCGCACCTCGCGCGGCTGTCCAGACTCGCCCTGTCCGATGCCGAACTCGACGAGTTCGCCGGTCAGTTGGATTCGATTCTCAACCACGTCAAGGTGGTCACCGAGGTCGCGGCCGACGACGTCCCGCCCATGGCGAATCCCAATGCCGTCACCAACGTGACGCGCCCCGACGTGATCGTGCCCGGGTTGACCCCCGAGCAGGCATTGTCCGGAGCACCCGCAGTCGAACAGGATCGCTTTGCGGTTCCGCAGATCCTTGGAGAGGGCGAATGACCGATCTGACCATTCTGGACGCCGCTGAGCTGGCCGGCAAGATCCACTCGCGTGAGGTGTCCTCGGTAGAGGTCACGCAGGCGCATCTCGACCGCATCGCGGCCGTCGACACCGAGTACCACGCCTTCCTGCACGTTGCAGGCGAACAGGCTCTCGAAGCCGCCGCAGCAGTGGACAACTCGCTCGCGGGCGGAAACGAACCCGCTTCGGCACTCGCCGGCGTTCCGATCGCGTTGAAGGACATCTTCACCACGACGGACATGCCGACCACCTGTGCGTCGAAGATTCTCGAAGGCTGGGTCGCGCCGTACGACGCGACTCTGACGTCCAAGCTGCGCGCTGCCGGCATCCCGATCCTCGGCAAGACGAACCTCGACGAGTTCGCGATGGGCTCTTCGACCGAGAACTCGGCCTTCGGCCCGACGCGTAACCCGTGGGACGTCACCCGCATCCCCGGTGGTTCGGGCGGCGGCAGTGCGGCTGCGCTCGCGTCCCGTCAGGCCCCGCTGGCCATCGGCACTGACACCGGCGGTTCGATCCGTCAGCCCGCTGCGGTCACCGCGACGGTCGGAACCAAGCCGACGTACGGAACTGTCTCGCGCTTCGGGCTCGTCGCGTGCGCGTCCTCGCTCGATCAGGGCGGTCCCTGTGGTCGCACCGTGCTCGACACCGCTCTACTGCACGAGGTCATCGCCGGGCACGATCCGCGTGACTCCACGTCCATCGACGCCCCCGTGCGTCCGGTGGTCGCTGCGGCACGTGAAGGTGCAGCCGGCGACCTGCGCGGCGTCAAAGTCGGTGTGGTCAAGGAACTTCACTCCGACAGCTACCAGCCCGGCGTCATCGCTTCCTTCGACGCTGCTGTCGAGCAACTCAAGGCTTTGGGCGCCGAAGTTGTCGAGGTTTCGTGCCCGAGCTTCGAGCATGCGCTCGCGTCGTACTACCTGGTGCTGCCCAGTGAGGTCTCGTCCAACCTGGCCCGCTTCGACGCGATGCGCTACGGACTGCGTGTCGACGACGGCAACATGAGTGCCGACCAGGTCATGGCGGCAACCCGCGCCGCCGGTTTCGGTCCGGAGGTCAAGCGCCGCATCATGATCGGTACCTACGCACTGTCCTCGGGCTACTACGACGCCTACTACGGTTCGGCGCTCAAGGTCCGTACGCTCATCGCGCGCGATTTCGACAGGGCCTACGAGAAGGTGGACGTACTGGTCTCGCCGACCAGCCCATTCACGCCGTGGAAGTTGGGGGAGAAGGTCGGCGATCCGTTGGCCATGTACCTCTCCGACCTGTGCACGCTGCCGACCAACCTGGCCGGACACTGCGCGATGTCGGTGCCCTCGGGCCTGTCCGCGGACGACAACCTGCCGGTGGGCTTGCAGATCATGGCGCCCGCCATGGCTGACGAGCGCCTCTACCGTGTCGGTGCCGCCTACGAAGCTGCACGCGGCCCGATTGCAACTGCAGTCTGACCTGTTTGCTGTGCGCCTTTATTAACCCCCCGCGGTTAATAAAGGC
>NZ_JBXAFO010000045.1:0-33159 GCF_058793255.1 Rhodococcus sp. MPR-R1B | reverse complement strand
GTGTAGATCTCGGCCGATTCGCCGCGCTTCTTCGATTCCTTTGCAAGGACTTTGATGATTTCTTCGTCGGTGAGGACCCGTGCTTCCTTACCGGCCACCTCTTCGGTCTGGATGGCTGCCATGAGCATCCGAAGGGTGGCTGTACGTAGCGGATCCTTCGCCTTCATGGATGCAACCATGTCGGTTCGGAGGGTGGCTTTGAGCGATGGTGTCGTGTCGGACATGGTGGAAACGCTACGCGCTCGGCGTTTCGAGCGTGCCGATAGTTACCTCCGCCCGGACACAATTCTCTGTGGAATAGCTGTAAAAGGCAGCGAGAGCGACGCAGAAGAACGCCACACCCGTATCCTTGAGAGGTGTCTTCCCAGTTCCGCACCAATCTGACCCGCACCGCACTTGGTGCCGCGGGCGCCGCTGCACTAGGGATCGGGTACGCATCCGGCATCGAACGCAATGCATTTGCACTGCGTGAGGTGACGATGCCAGTCCTGGCGCCCGGTTCGTCGTCGCTGCGGGTCCTCCATCTCAGCGACCTGCACATGATGCCGAACCAACGGTTGAAACAGAATTGGTTGCGTGAGCTCGAAGGCCTCGACCCCGACCTCGTGGTCAACACCGGAGACAACTTGTCGCATCAGCGCAGCGTCCCGGCAGTGGTCCAGGCGCTCGGCGATCTGTTGGCTCGGCCGGGTCTGTTCGTCTTCGGCAGCAACGACTACTTCGCTCCGAAACCGAAGAATCCACTGAGCTACATCTTCAACAAGGACAAGCGCATCACCGGAGATCCCCTCCCCTGGGGCGATCTGCGGGCCGCGTTCACCGAACGTGGATGGCTGGACATGACCCACGTGCGCCGCGAACTCGAAGTGGCCGGTATTCGCATTGCTGCCGCCGGCGTCGACGATCCGCACCTGAAGCGCGATCGCTACGACACCGTCGCCGGAACACCCAATCCCGTCGCCCAGCTCAAGCTCGGCCTGACGCACTCACCCGAACCTCGAGTTCTCGACCGGTTCGCCGACGACGGCTACGACCTGGTGCTCGCCGGCCACACGCACGGTGGTCAGCTGTGCCTTCCGTTCTACGGCGCGCTGGTCACCAACTGCCAGATCGACCGATCCCGGGTCAAGGGACCGTCGAAGTGGGGCGCACACACCCAGCTGCACGTCTCAGCAGGCATCGGCACTTCGCCGTGGGCTCCGGCACGCTTCTGCTGCCGCCCCGAGGCAACTCTGCTGACTTTGGTTCCGGCGACCAGGCGCGAACCGGAGCATGTCTCCGCACACAGTTCCGCAGAGTCTCCAGCGTCGGTTCTACGCAACTGACCTGCGGATTTAATGTCAGTCGACTCGGTAATGTAAGCTAACCGAGGTTCGACACGGGGTGTGGCGCAGCTTGGTAGCGCGCTTCGTTCGGGACGAAGAGGTCGTGGGTTCAAATCCCGCCACCCCGACAGTGAAGAACAGAAATCGAGGCCCTTCCGCTTACGCGGGAGGGCCTCGATTTCGTTGACGATAAGGTGAAGCCGTGGCATCCGAACCAGACTTCGCGCACAACGACATGGCGAGCCGTAGCCGACGTGAGAAAGCTGTCGGTCTTGCCAAGTTCGCCTGGGATCGCGATATCAGTAGTGCAGAGTTGCTCGACATGCCCGACGATCGGCTGCGCAAGCTTGCGCGGGCGGCGGGCGCCAATCCGCCCAGCACGCGGGAGACCTGGACGATCGCGGCCGGACTGCTCGACGAGAAAGCTGTGTGGGCAGCCGCTAACCCTGACCGTCCCGAAGCTCGGCGTGAGCATCCGGACGAGAAGATCATGTGGGTGAAGAAGCCGATCGAGCCCTGGCTGTGACAGCCGAATTGAGCGCAGCTGTGACAGCCGAATTCAACGTCGTTGAGACCGCGATCGGGAAACCCTCTGATCTCCCTCTGTAGATGGCGACCACGGAGTAGCACCTAGTTCGTCGAAAACTGCTTCCAGGCTGCTCCATCGCTCTCGGTGCTCGTGCGGCAAAGATCTGATGGCGTCGGCGGCCGCCCGCAAATTTTCTGCCAAATCGATTTCTCCCCCTTCGAGCAACCCCTTGTATCTTGTATCCAACAAATATGGAGCGTCGACACTGGTCAAGGTCGCGAGCTTGTCCAGGAATATCTCCAGGTCGCGTGCAGCCACACGCTGATCGAAAGAATCTGAAACAGCAACGTAATCGAAGTCGTTCTTCCACAGAGCAGTTCGAATCTCGTCTCGCTGCAGCGTGATGACGGTACCCAAAATTCGTGGGCGCTTGTTCCGTGCATCGAGCGCCAATACTTCATGCGCAAGACGAAGCACATTGTCATCTGTCATAGATGCTCCGACAACGATGAGATGTCCGGTTGCCATGAGAGACTGAACGATCGAGCCCAACGGACGTCGTTCTGCGTCGTATCTGACGAAATCCCGGCGACTCAAGACGATGCTGGCCGAGTCAGCCACATCTCCGTGCAGTTTCAGTACCCATGGAACCCCCGCGCGAGCTTCTTCTCTCGGCAATACAGCGACCGAGTTTTCGCCGTGCGCTGATTCAAATGCGCGTTCGTACAACGAATCATAGTTGGTCGTAACAACTTTCGTGACTCGCAGAGACGCCAGAAGACAATGCGACAGCGTTGGTTTGATATCGGAGCCAGTCAGCTGAACAACACGTTCGCCGAGTTCGTTCGATCCGTCGTCCTCCGTTTGCAACTCCTTCGACAGAAGTTGTGCACGGTCGAGGACATTGAGCTCAGCGAATTCCGCGCTGCTCACACCCGGAAGTTCCTTCTGCCGTATTGCCTCGAGAAGACTGTCCCACGACGGCAATCCGGCGGGGATGCTGACTCCCGCACCCAACAACAAGGAGGCTTCACCAGCTTGCAGCCTATCTGCCAATTGCTGGACCTGTGGAGGGATACCAGCGCTCGATAAATGTCCCCGCCGAATCGATTGATACGCGGCGTAATCGGCAGCATTGGCAACTACGAATGCGATGTCGAAGTCGTATTTGTCGGCACATTCCACCGCAGCCTCGATCAACGCCTTGATGACGTGGCCACGAACCATCCCCTGCCCACCTAGACCGACTCCGAAGGTCGGCAAAGCGATGAGTGGTTTGACTCGACGGCCTCCAGGCTGAATATCGGCAGATGCAATCGCGTCGAGGACCTCGTACACGCCGTCCACCAGCCAGGACACTGATATCCGAGAAGCGACGTTCAACAGCCACGCCGGCCGCCCCTCCTTCGGGAAAGAGCGCACCCGGTTGCCCCCGGCCGGTGCACTTTCCACTGGACTCGTTAGGCCGAGCACCGGCCACCAATGCTCACGCGGCACGAAGCTGCCGCTCGTCGATACGACAGCCGCATCCCAGTCCACTGATTCGAGACGTCCTCGGACGACGAAAACATGCCCAGAACCTGCATCATTCCCAGTCACGCGTACTCCCCACTAGTACCAATACAGGCTTCGGAACCACTACCTGCTCACACTCCCGCTACGGTTTCGCGAGCCCAACGGTAGTCGGCCTTACCGCTGGGCGAGCGGAGGATGCTTGGTACGAGCACGATCGAGCGGGGGATCTTGTACCCGGCGACGTGGGTGCGGCAATGCTCCGACAATGATTCCGTCGCAACATCTTCGAATCCCGGTCGAACCTGCACCACCGCGGCGACCTTCTCGCCGAATCGTGCGTCGGGCGCGCCCGCTACCAAGGCGTCGAAAACTGCCGGGTGAGTTTTGAGTGCCTGCTCCACTTCTTCGGGGTAGACCTTCTCGCCGCCGGAGTTGATGCACATCGAACCGCGCCCGAGCAGCACGATGGTTCCGTCGGCTTCCATCGTGCCCATGTCCCCGAGCACCGCCAGACGAACCCCGTCGACGACGGGAAAAGTTGCAGCAGTCTTGGCCGGGTCGCCGAAGTAGGCAACGGGAACATGGCCGGCCCGGGCGATGAAACCGACTGTGTCCGAGCCTGGTTCGATGCGACGGAATTCGTCGTCGACAAGAATCATGTTGGGGTTGGATCGAATTCGCTTGGAACCGTCCTCACCGAATTCGACGACGCCGTCGTTGCCGGATTCCGAAGCACCGAATGCATCCTTGATCACCAACCCCGGTAGTCGGGTTGTCAGTTCTGCTTTCAGGTTCGGGGAGAACAACGCGCCACCCGACCCGATCAGTTGGAGAGTCGAAAGGTCGTAGCGCCCTTCGCTTGCGGTGATGGCGTCGGCGATCGGCCGAGCAATTGCGTCGCCGACGACGGTGATTCCGGTGATCTTCTCGGCCTCGACCAGTCGCAACACTTCCATCGGATCGAAGCTGCGGGTCAGCACTCGGGGCGCTCCCATGAGGAATGCCGTGAGCAGTGAATAGATTGCGGCTCCATGCATGAGCGGCGGGATGAGTAGCAGCACAGTTGGATTGGTGTTCGCTACAGCTGCATCCACAACCTCTTCGAGACTCCGACGCGGCGGCCCGCTGAGGTTCGCTCCGGACAGCGCGGCGAAGAAGAAGTCCTCGTGCCGCCACACCACACCCTTGGGCATTCCGGTTGTGCCGCCGGTGTAGATGATGAAATGGTCGTCGTTGCTGCGAGGGCCGAAGTCGCGGGTATCAGTCTGCGCGGCAAGGGCGTTCTCGTAGTCTTCGCCGACGATCAGCACGTGGGTGATCTCCGGACACTGCGGAACCACGGCCAATGCCGTCGGCGCGAATTCCTCTTCGACCAGCAGTGCCACCATTTGAGAGTTGGTGTAGATGTACAGGAGTTCTGCATCGGTATAGCGGAAGTTGACGTTGATCGGTACCGCTCTGATCTTCAAGCAAGCCAGGAGCGCTTCGACGTACTCGACGCAGTTACGCATGTGAATACCGACGTGCTGCCCAGGCTCGACGCCCACCGACTGCAGATGATGAGCGAGTCGGTTCGATCGCAGTTCGAGTTCGGCGTAGCTCAATCGCACGTCTTCCAGAATCAAGGGAACTCGATCGGGGATCGCATCGGCAACGGCCTCGAACAGATCGGCAATGTTCAGGGTCATCGAAATCCTCACTACACGCGTCTTCGCTTACCAGTACAGGTCTTTCGCGAAGCTAACACGTTGGTCGCACCCTGTAGTCCGAATTGCGTAGCGGTCCCGCTGAGCGAGACCTGACGCGCCGCTCACCTGGCATCAACGGTGCGGATACCTCCCTGACCAAGCCCGATAGCCGAAAGGTAGGGTAGCCTAATGCACTCACGCACCACTCTCCGGAGCCGCACGTCGGTCCGGGTCGCCATGGTTGCCTTGGCGACTGTTTTTTTCGCTACGGCCTGCGGCTCGTCCGACGCCGGCGGCAACGCAAACGGCAACACCGATGTCGCGACCGGCGGCAAGCTGTTCAGCACCGCCGACACGGAAACCGCGAAGCTCGGCAGCGATGCCGCGCCAGGCGAGTTCCCTCGCACCATCACCCATGCCCTGGGCGAGACCACCCTCGAGGCCAAGCCGACCCGCGTCGTCGTCCTCGACAGCGGTGAACTCGACGAGGTTCTCTCGCTCGGGATCACCCCGGTCGGCATCGCCAGCCCGGAAAGCGCCGCCGGTCAGCCGTCGTACCTGGCGGACAAGTTGGTCGGTGTCCCCGATGTCGGCACGACCAACAACCTCAACCTCGAGGCGATCACCGCACTGCAGCCCGATCTGATCCTCGGCAGCAAGCTGCGCCAGGACAAGCTTTACCCGCAACTCGCGGCAATCGCTCCGACGGTCTTCAGCATCCGCCCCGGCTTTCCGTGGAAGGAGAACTTCCTCCTTGCCGGTGACGCACTCGGCGAGGAGACCAAGGCTGAGCAGGTTCTCAACGACTACCAAGAGCACGCCGACAAGGTACGTGAGTCGATCGACGGCTCCCCGACCGTTTCACTGGTTCGTTTCATGTCCGGGAAGCTGCGCCTGTACGGCAATTTGTCGTTCATCGGCGTCATCTTGAAGGACGTCGGCCTGCCCCGCCCGGCGATCCAGGACATCGACGAACTGGCCGTCGAGGTCAGCCCCGAAACGATCACCGAGGCGGAGGGTGACCGAATCTTCTACTCCAGCTACGGAAATCCCGCCGACACCGGCCAGACCACGGTTGTTGCCGGACCGCTGTGGGCCAGCATGGACGCAGTCAAGGAAGGACGCGCCACCGAGGTGAGTGACGAGACCTGGTTCCTGGGTCTCGGCCCGACAGGTGCCGGCCTGGTTCTCGACGACCTGCAGGCCAAGCTCGGCAAGTAGCCGTCACCGGCACAAAGAACGCCGCCCGACTCTCCGGAGTCGAGCGGCGTTTTTTGTTCAGCGGTTGTCCTGCTCGAGGTGTTCGTTCATCGTCGAGTGAAGGTCGACGAGAAATTCCTCGAATCGACTGAGCAGTTCGGGCGGGTACTTCGCCATCATGGCGTCGAGTCGCACGGCAAGGGGCCCGAAGAACTCGTCCGCCAGGTCCTGCACATGCGCACTGCTGTGCAGCGTGACCACTCGCCGGTCGGCATTCTCTCGGGTCCGGACGATATGTCCCGCCTTCTCCAGGCGGTTGAGCAACGCGGTGGTTGCACCCGACGTCAGCGAGATCCGCTCTCCGAGTCGGGCGGGTGAGAGCGGCGTCCCCTTCTCCTCGGCAGCGGTGATTTCCATCAAGGCAGTCGCGTCGGTGGAATGCAGGCCGAGCCACGACGCGAATCGATGGCTGAATTCGGTGAACGTGCCACCGTACGCGCGGAATTCGTCCATCAGCCGCTCCCGCTCCACGGAGATGTCGCGCGGTGCCTCCACCTCGGTGATCCCACCTTTCCTGTGCCAGACGGCGGCCGGTCGAGCCCAGCGCGCACGTTGACAACTTACCGCCTCAAATATACCTTCATAATGAAGTTACTTCACAATGGAGGTTTATTCGTGAACATCTCACCCACCACCCGCAAGTGGTTGGGCCTGATCGCCATTGCACTCGGCGTGGCACTGATCGTCGTCGACACCACGATCGTCAACGTCATAGTTCCCTCGATCATCGAAGATCTCGGGATCAATTCCGTTCAGGCTCAATGGATCCAAGAGTCCTACGCAATCGTGTTCGCAGCACTCCTGCTTCTGGTCGGCAGAGTTGCCGACCTGGTCGGCGCCCGTCGCATCTTCATCGCCGGTGTCGTCGTGTTCGGCGCAACGAGCCTGCTGGCCGGACTGGCGCCGAACGGCGGTCTGCTCATCCTGGCGCGATTCCTGCAGGGCGCCGGCGCGGCCATGATCCTGCCCACGTCACTGTCGCTTCTGAACGCGATGTTCACCGGAAAGGCGCGCGGCCAGGCCTTCGCGGTCTGGGGCTCCACCATCGGCGCTGCATCCGCCCTCGGCCCATTGCTCGGCGGCTGGCTTGCCGAACATGCCTCATGGCGTTGGGCATTCGGGATCAACATTCCGCTTGCTGCGCTCATTCTCATCGGCGCAGTGCTGTTCATCGCACCCTCGACGCGCACCGCAGGGCGCGTCGACGCCACCGGAGCGGCACTGTCCATCGCCGGCCTGGGCCTGCTGGCCTTCGGACTCGTCGAGGGACGAACGTACGGGTGGCTGACGACGAAGGAACCCTTCGATCTATTCGGTCTGTCATGGTCCAGCGGCCCGTCGCCGGTTCTGGTGGCGTTGGTTCTCGCCGTTCTGTCGCTCGGTGCGTTCGCCTACCGTCAAACCATGCTCACCCGCAGCGCCGATCCGTCGCGGGCGCTGATGGACGTACGGTTGTTCTCCATCTCGTCGTTCCGCAACGGCAACATCGCGACGCTGATCATCGGGCTCGGCGAGTTCGGAATCGTTGCGGTGCTTCCTCTCTGGCTCCAGTTCACGCTCGGATACAGCGCACTCCAGGCAGGGCTCGCACTGGTTCCCATTGCCATCGGCAGCTTTGTCGCCAGTGGTGCGAGCTTCGGGCTGGCATCGAAGGTCTCGCCGTTGGGCTTGGTCCGTATCGGTTTGGCTCTCGAGGCGCTCGGTCTCGCCGGTCTCGGATTCATCGCTGCGACAGACAGCCCCTGGTGGACTATCGCCGCAGTGCTGTTCTTCTACGGAATCGGCGTCGGTTTTGCGACTGCGCAGGTGACCAACGTCGTGCTCGAGGAGATTCCCGAGCAGAGCGCCGGTCAAGGCTCCGGCATTCAGAGCGCGTTCCGCCAACTCGGATCCGCACTGGGCATCGCTGTCCTCACCACGGTCTTCTTCAGCACTCTCAATTCGACGCTGAACAACGACCTCACCGGATCCGGTGTCGACCAAGCTCAGGCTGATCAGTTGACGCGGGCAGTCACCGACAGCGCAGGCGCCGCCATCGACTCGCTGTCCGGTTCACCGAACACTGCCTTCGTCGCCGACGCTGCCCAATCTGCGATGACTCACGGCATCACACTCGGCGGATACCTTGCGGCCGGATTTGTCGTGGTGGGCCTGATCGCCACGGCGCTCATCCCGAACAAGCCGGCCCCGTCAAACGAGGAGGAAACGAAAGCAGCAGCCGACGTCGCCTGACGGTCGGATCGGTGCAGTACGGTGCCGGTATGCGATTGCCCTGGTCACGGTCATCACAGTCACGGTCAGCACAGTCACGGTCAGCACAGTCACGGTCAGCACCGGTGCTCAGTGAGGCCGACATCGTCGCCGTAGGTGAGCAAGCACGCGAACTGGTACTCCCAGGTTTCGCGACGTTCGACGAAATCTGCGAAGCCGCCCGAGACTGTGTCGAGGGCGGCTTCGAGAACGACGAACTCGGCAGACAGATCGACGCAGTAGTGCGTGAGGTCTGGGACCACAGACTCGGGGAGCAGACCCAGTGGACGGCTCCCGGCGACTTCGAGCGCCTCTCCGCAGCCTTCGCCGAACTCGAGCGCAACGGCATCGTAGCCCGGATGAACTTCACCTGCTGCATGCAGTGCGGCACTACTGAAATCGACGACGAACGCACGCCGTCCGAACCCGACGAGAACGGGTATCCCTTTGCTCAGTGGGCGTACACGTTCTTCCACATGCAAGATGCGGAGCGTCTCGGCGACGAGCCGTCCGATCTCTACTTGTCCTACAGTGCGTTTCGTCCGGCCCACGATCTCGATCCCGCGCTGGTCGCCGCTGCCTTCGGCGGCGACGAAACCGCCAAGGCACACATGATCGCGCACACCGATCAGACCGTCGGGCGCCAGGTAGCCGACGCACTCCGAACTCAGGGGCTGAGCGTCGATTGGAACGGTGACAACAATCAGCGTATCCGTGTCACCGACGTATGTTGGCGCAAACCGCTTCCGCAGTAGGAGATTCAGCTGGGTGGCAATACGCGGTCGAGGAACGTATTGCTGAATACGCGGTGTGGGTCGTGTTCGTCGAGAGTGGCGAGAGCGAAGTCCCAATTCCCGTCGCCACCGGCACGGAAGGTGGCAGGCACTGTGCTGGTGAGGAATTCGTCGTCCTGGTACGCCGCCTGATCGGTGAATGCCCACCCCTTGGACCACTCCGGACGGAAGGTCGCGTAATCGCCGGAGTAGTTCGCGACCATCCACCGTTCCATTTCGCGAAGGAAGGCAGGCAATCCCGCGGTGCCGGGAATCGAGACCACGTTCATCCAGATCGCTGTGTCCCAGTCCTGACGATCCGCCCGCGGCCGCACCGCTGACAGGTCCGGCACTCCGGCGCTGTCGACCAACACCTCGCCGTCATCGTCGACACCGCAGAGACGCACTTCGAACGGCATGTTGACGGGATACTGCCCCAGCGACGCGTAGTGCGTCATTCGTTCGTTCAGCCAACTCGTCATCTCGTGGACGACTCGGCCGATGTTGGACCGCTTGGTGATCACGGCTCCGCCCCCGGCTACGACGCGCAAGGTCGTGTGCCGGAGGTAGAACAGAACGTCTTTCGACCAGCCCCAGAGATCGTCGGTGTCGGTCAGCACCAATCCTGCTGCTACAGCGCCGAACTGAGAGGCGCCGAACAGCGGTGTCGCAGCTTGGAGACCCTGTGCCACCATCCCCAACGGGGTGGTGACCTCTTCGGGAATCGCGTCGGAGAAGAAGTAGTTGTACGGCCCGCTCACCTCTCGGGACTCCGGCGGTTTGACCGGGGTCGGTGTCCAGACCTTGAGCCACGGTGTTTGCGTGAACGGGAACCAGATTGCTTCCACCCGTCCGGATTTCTCGACGAAACTCTCGTAGGTACGCCCTGGCGAACCGGGAGCAGCAAAGAGTTCTTGCCACGGAATGTCGGTGAAACTCTGGCACCGCAGCCGATAATTCTCCCCGGCTTGCAGCGTCACGGAGGTGACGAAGGTTCGACCCAGATGGGTCAGGAAGGCGGTGCTCTCGACGTCCGATCGGTGAAATGTCTTCAGTGCGTACCGATTGATGCCTTCGTCCCACGCCACCACCGTGATCTCGGTGATCAGGTTGCTCAGCGAACCATACGATTGACCAGGGGTGATCGTCTCCCCCACAGCCGGATAGGTTGCCCCGTGAGCACCGATCGCCAGCGCGCCGGCGATGGACAGCTCACCGATCGCCGGAGAGTTGGCCCAGCCGAGCCCTTCTCGCTCGAGCGCTGTCAGAATCGCTTCGATACTGGCGCCGGCGCCCGCCGTGACCGTTGCGGGCGTGCCGTGCTGCACCACAACCGAATTCAAGTTGGCCATCGTATCGACCAGCAGAATTCGATCCGAAGGCGCGCCGGGCACCACCGTCAACGGGCTCCACCCGTGCATCGTTCCCTTCGCACGCACTGTGTACCCGTTGTCGAACGCCCAGTTGGCGAGGGTGACCACGTCGTCGCTGTGACGTGCCGCGGCCGTCCACACGCTGTCGAGCATGATTTCTCGCGACCAGTTCGCGTACGCCTGCTGTGACAACGGAATGTCCGACGGAAATCCGGGCGGTGGCGCGATGGTCGATGCCGAACCCCAGGGAACTGCTCCCGCCGGCGCCCAGGAAATGCCCGCGAGAGCAGCTGCGCCGGCACTCGCTGCGAGAAATCCGCGCCGGCTCACTCCGTCTTCGCTCGAGCTGTGCTCTGCCATGCGCTCTGCTTGATGCACCACTGCTCACTCCGTCAGCCGACTCGGTTCATGTCAGGGACGAACGTAGAACAAATATGATTACGATGCCAGTGGTTCCGTAATAAAAGTTTTCCGAAGCTCACTGCACCATCGGAGCGAATACCGCGTAGATCGCTTCCGGGGCACCGTCGAACGCACTGATGATCAACCAGGCAGTCAGAACCGTCAGAGCCGGCCCGATCAGAACCTTCTCTAGGTTCCCACCTGCACGGATGGACAGGAATGACGGCAGCCGTTGTTCCCACCATCGTTTGCCGCCGAGTGGGATCAGGGGCGCGAGAAACGGCACCCCTTCCTTGGTGATCGCATCGCCGAAACAGTGCGTGGCGCAGCCCAGTGCCACCGCAACACCTAGCCCCGTGGATCCGGCCTCACTCGGATACCACTGCCAGGTGAGGGCAGAGAGCACCAACGCAACGGCGGAGACCGCGAGCCAACCCTTCTCCTTGGCCAATTCACCCGCCAATCCACGGATGGCCAACCCGAGGCAGAAGAACAGGGTGATGATGATGGCTGGCTTCCCGAACTGAACAACCAGCGCCGAGACCCCGGCACCCAACCCGGCGGCGAACAGCGCGGTGTGCGTGAGCGTCCGATGCCCACCACGACGCTTGCCGTCCTTCTTGCCTTTGGTGATGCGGTAGAAGGTCACCGAAAGTGCGTCGATGCCTTTGGCCAGAGCCTTGCTGAGCGGACCGAATGATCGCGAAACCGTCGACTGACCGGTATCGAGGTCGGGAAGCAAGGCGGCTCCGGCGCACACCCCGGCAAAGGTCAAAGTTTCCGCAGTGGATGTGGGCCCTCCCCAGTCGAGAGGCAACAACTCCGCAACCACCAACCCCACAGCAGCACCGGACATCGCGTGGGTGGGGCCCATGACCATGAAACACAACACCTTTCGAAACGCGCCCCGCATCAGGCCGTACCGCACCTCTGCAAGACACCACACACATGACGCCGTCGGCGACGGCCCCGGCATGCTCGCCGAGACCGCCCCGAACGTAGCAAGTGCTACCGACAGGCTTGACCAACCTCCAGACCCAGTTGAGTACGGCCGTACCGTTCCAGGTCAAAGCGGTTCATGCGGAGCTTTTTTCGCTCGTCAGCCCGCGGCAACCGTGCATGACAGGGCAACACCCTCCTCCAGCGGAGCGACACCGGCCATGTCGAGCACCTCTGCCGGAACACCTTCGGTCGTCGGAGCCCATTCGACGGTCGGCAACGCCGGCACCCCTTCACGCGCAACGAATGTCGCAGCTTCGCTCGGCACTTCGATAGTGACTGCGGCCGTACCGGCCTCCTCCGCGCGCACGACCTTCCCCTCGTCGATGAGCTTCTGCAGCTCCTCGTCGGAAATCGGCGCCGCGACACCACACGCTACTTCGGGAGCCACACCCAACTCGGCTGGAGCGGTCGCGATCGACCGCACCGCCACCGGTGACCCGTCGGAAATCGGGTTGGAAGCCCAGGCGATTCCCGGCGCCACTGCCATACCGAGGACCGCCACGGACGCCACCACCACACCGGTCCGGCGGGCCCGCTTGCCGTTCACTTTCAATCGCGTCATCGTTGTTCTCCTTGATCGAACGTTCTCGAGTTCTCGGCGCGGTCGCATCCGAGAAACCCGAGGTTATGAAGCCAACACTGCAGATCTGTTGTCGGTTTCTTAGGAGTTGATGAGAATGCGACGGCCCTCGCTCCGAGCGAGGCCCCAGGCCTTGATCCGATGGCACCATGGCTGGGGTGAGTACACGCGAGCGCATCCTGATCGTTGACGACGACGCGAAGGTTCTGAATTCGCTCGAACGTGGACTCCGATTGTCGGGCTTCGACACGGCAACTGCCGTCGACGGACGATCGGCCTTGTCATCGGTGAACAAGCAATGCCCGGCCGCGCTCGTTCTCGACGTCAACATGCCCGGCCTCGACGGCGTCGGGGTGGTGACCGCCCTGCGCGCGATCGGCAACGAGGTTCCGATCTGCGTGCTCAGCGCCCGAAGTTCCGTGGGTGATCGCATCGCGGGGCTGGAGGCGGGCGCCGACGACTACCTCACCAAGCCCTTCGAGTTGGCCGAGCTCGTCGCCAGACTCCGCGCATTGCTTCGACGCACGACGCGAGCCACCCCGTCGGTCGACCATCCGATCACGGTGGGACCGCTGACGGTCGATCTCCGTGGCCATCGAGCGCACATCGACGGTAGACGAATCGAACTCACCAAAAGAGAATTCGACCTGTTGTCGGTACTCGCCGAGCACGCCGGTGTCGTACTCAGTCGCGCACAACTCCTGCGACTCGTCTGGGGTTACGACTTCGCTGCCGACACCAATGTCGTCGACGTCTTTGTCACCTATCTACGCAAGAAACTCGAAGTCGACGGGACTCCCCGCGTGATCCACACAGTGCGTGGGGTGGGCTTCGTCCTGAGGGCCGAACGATGAAGCGGCCGCTGTCACTTCAGACTCGCGTAGCCATCGCCTCGGGCCTGGCCGCCGGAATCGTGATTGCCGCGATCGGAATTGCGTTCGCGGTCTTTCTGCGTGTCAACGGATCCGAACAACTCGAACGCACTCTCGATTCCGTCACCCTGGGCGTCGCGGCGAGTGCGCCGAGCCCGCTATTCATCGAAACACCAACTGCAACAACAGAACCATCCGTGGTCAGCCCCGGATTCAACGCCGCGACCGTCAGCGCCTTGGCTACCACCGATGTTCGCAGTCGTGATGTTCTGGTGCCCGGCGACAGCGGCGCCGCACTGGCCGTCAGCATCCCCGAAGACCCACTGACCCAGGCAATCCGTGAGCAGCAGTTCCAAGTGGCCGCTGCAGCAGTGGTCGCCATCCTTGCCGCGGCCGGGCTCGGTTGGTTCCTCACCGGCCGAGCCGTCCGGCCACTACAGCAATTGACCGAGACCACCAGTTCGATCGGCAACAACCTCGACGTCGACGGACTCTCGCGCCGGGCACCGTCGGTACGTGGAACGCGAGAAGCCGAAGAACTGTCGGAGGCAATCCACAGCATGCTCAGTCGCATCGAAAGCGATCGAAGCCGCACCGAGGAGGCGTTGGAGTCGGCACGCGATTTCGCTCGCGTCTCCGCCCACGAACTGCGCACACCTCTCACGTCGATGCGTACCGATCTCGAAGTTCTCGCAACACTCGATCTCACGGAAAGCCAACGGCGCGAACTGTCCGGCGAATTGTTGGAAGCGCAGCGCCAGATCGAGCGCACCCTGACCGACCTCGAGACTCTAGCCCTGGGTGACGTGGCCGATCCCGAGGATTGTGCCGACGTCGATCTCGTGGAGGTTGCCGATCGCGCCGTTGCTGACGCAGGCCGTCTGCACCCGCAGGTCGACGTTCGTTTGAAAGCACCGGAAGAACTTTCGGTTCAGGCCTTTCCCGCGGGTATCCGTCTGGTGCTGACCAACGCCGTCACCAATTCCGTTCGGCACGGCAATGCCGACGAAGTCGAGATCACTGTCCGATCAGGGGCTGCGACGGGTTCGGCGACGGTATTCGTCGACGACAACGGCACCGTGATCGCGCCTTCGGAACGCGAAGCGATGTTCGAGAGATTCGTTCGTGGTACCGGTGCGGGCGACGCCGGAAGCGGTTTGGGACTGGCCCTCGTCGCGCAGCAGGCGAGGCTGCACGGCGGTAGCGCGCGACTCGACAAGAGCCCACTCGGCGGAACTCGATTGATCTTCTCGATCAACCCAATTCGACGTGCAGAGCCTCGAGCAGCGGCTTGGCCGCCTCGTCGAAGAATCGGTCTTGGGTATCTCCACCGATCTGTACCAGTGCCACATCGGTGAATCCGGCGTCCGTGTATGCCTTGACCGCTTCGACGATCACATCGAGATCGGGACCACACGGAATGCTTTCAGCTACATCCTCTTTGCGCACGAACTGAGTCGCACCCGAGAAGCTCGCCGGCGTCGGCAGTTCGGAGTTCACGGACCACCCTCCGCCGAACCACCGGAACTGCTGATGAGCTCGTGCAATTGCCGTGTCGCGATCAGGGTCCCACGAGATCGGAATCTGACCGATGGTCCGGCCTGCGGGAGCCAATCCGTATGCTCGGCCGTGCACGTGCTTCCACAAGTGCACTAGCTCCGAATCCGGTTGCACGGCAATCAGATCGTCGGCCATCGGACCGAAACGCTCGACGGACTTGTCTCCGGACATGGCCAGCGCCAGCGGAACCGGGTTCTCGGGGAGATCCCAGATCCTGGCGGACTGGACGTCGAAGTACTCCCCCTTCCAGCTCACCAGATCTCCGGCGAGCAGTGCGCGAATGATGCTCACCGCCTCCTGCAGCATGTCCTGGCGGGTGTCGATGGACGGCCAACCCTCGCCGACCACATGCTCGTTCAGGCTCTCGCCACTTCCCAATCCCAGGGTGAAGCGTCCGTCCGCGAGGATCTGGATCGTCGCAGCTTTCTGAGCGACGACGGCGGGGTGGTACCTCACGGTCGGACAAGTCACGTACGTCATCAAACCGACTCGCTCGGTGGCGTGGGCGACTGCCCCCAGCACCGACCAGGCGTAGGGTGCATGCCCCTGCTCGGTCAGCCACGGCGAGTAGTGATCACTCATCACTTCGAAGTCGAAGCCGACTTCTTCGGCCCGAACTGCATGGCGAACCAGTTCTTTCGGACCTGCCTGCTCCGTCATCAAGGTGTAGCCGAATCGTGCCATCACTGATCAACTCCCGGTATCTAGGCCTGAAACGAGTTCGGAAATCACACTGCCGTCGAGGTGGTCGAGGAGGTCGCGGGCGTCGTCGTACACGGCAGCCGCACCCGCACCTTCGAGTTCGTCGGTCGACATGCCGCCGCTGCGCACTCCCACAGCCACAACGCCCGCCCATGTCGCCGCCTTCATGTCCCAGACGGCATCCCCGACCATGACCGCATTGCCCGCGTCGACACCTGCCTTCGCGAGCGCGACCTCGATCAGGTCCGGATCAGGTTTGGCCTCGTCGACGGATTCCGAAGAGGTGGCGGCGTAGATCATTTCGTCGATGTCGAGCGTCCGGCGTAGCAACTTCAGTTCGTCGTCCGGCGCCGAGGTAGCGAGCACCACGTGCAGTCCGAGCGAGTGAACTCGGCGGATCAACTCGCGCGCTCCCGGCAGTACTCGGAGACGGTCGGCCGACTGCCGGTAGTACGTGGTGTGAAGTTCTTTGGCTCGCGGTCCGCACCCGTCGATGTCTTCGCCGAGCAAGGACTCCAGTAGTTGGTCTCCGTCCATGCCGATGCTGCGGTGTACCCGCCACGCGTCGACCGGGCGACCTACCTCGAAGAAAGCTCGCGACCACGCTTCTACGTGCAGATAGTTGGAATCGACGAGCGTTCCGTCGATGTCGAAGAGAACCGCACCTATTGCCATGGGAATTGACTGCCCAACACCTCGGTTCGCGAAACTTGTGCCCCGAGCATTCTCAGCTCGAGAAGCGGATCATTGAGAGTGCGAACAGCAGAAGTGCACGTCGAACAGGGGTGTCGTCATGGAGTCAGTCGTTGTATTCCTTCTCGCATGCTTCGTCTATTGGTTTGCGCTTCTGTAGTTGGGTAGACGGAAACGGACCGCTGCCGGGAAGTGATTTCCCTTGCAGCGGTCCGCATTCGGTAGACCTAAGCGATGCTCATGTCAACGGGTCACTGACCTGCGCGTACACCTTCTTCGACGCGCTTGCCCAAATCTGCGTCGACGTTCTTCCAGTACTCGAAAACACGCAACAGAACTTCCTCACTGACGCCGGCAAGGGCGTGGCCGACGATGTTGCTCACCAGGCGCTCACGAGCTGCGTCGTCGAGAACTTCACGGACCAGCGTTCCGGCCTGCGTGAAGTCGCCGTCCTCGGCGTGCTCGATGTATCCGGCGCGCACTGCCTTGCCGTCGAACGCCCACAGTCCTTCGTCACCGGCAACCGACGGATCGGCATGCGGTCCGCCGTACGAGTTCGGTGCGTACACCGGCGTCGACGGGGAATTGAAGCTGTAACGCATGGCGCCCTCCTTGGAGTAGGAGTTCACCTCGTTCTTCGGGGCATTGACCGGCAGGTCGGCGTAGTTGGTGCCGATGCGGTAACGATGTGCGTCGGCGTAGGAGAAGACGCGGCCGAGAAGCATCTTGTCCGGGCTGAATCCGATGCCGGGCACCACGTTCGACGGCTCGAACGAAGCCTGCTCGATCTGCGCGAAGAAGTTCTCCGGGTTGCGGTTCAGCGTCCACTTGCCGACCTCGATCAGTGGGTAGTCCTTCTGGGACCAGACCTTGGTGAGGTCGAACGGGTTGAAGCGGTAGCCTTCGGCCTCGTCGACCGGCATGATCTGAACCTTGAGTGTCCAGCTCGGGAAATTACCGGCCTCGATGGCGTTGTACAGATCCGCGCGGTGGTAGTCGGGATCGCTACCGGCGAGGCTGTCTGCTTCGGCCTGCGTCAGGAACTCGATGCCCTGATCGGTCTTGAAGTGGTACTTCACCCAGAAGCGTTCACCCGCAGCGTTGACCCACTGGTAGGTGTGCGATCCGAAGCCGTCCATGTTGCGCCAGGTCTTCGGGATACCGCGGTCACCCATCAGCCAGGTCACCTGGTGAGCGGTCTCGGGACGCAGAGTCCAGAAGTCCCACTGCATGTCGTGGTCACGAAGACCGGAGCCGGGCAGTCGCTTCTGCGAACGAATGAAGTCGGGGAACTTGATGGCGTCCTTGATGAAGAACACCGGGGTGTTGTTGCCGACGAGGTCGTAGTTTCCCTCTTCGGTGTAGAACTTCATCGCAAAACCGCGCGGATCGCGCCAGGTGTCCGGGCTGCCCTGCTCACCGGCGACGGTGGAGAAGCGGACGAGGGACTCGGTCTTCTTACCCGGCTGCAGGAACGCGGCCTTGGTGTACTTGCTGACGTCGTGTGTGATGACGAGTTCACCGAAAGCGCCGCCGCCCTTGGCGTGGACGATGCGCTCCGGGACACGCTCGCGGTTGAACTGCGCGAGCTTCTCGATCAGGTAGTGGTCGTGAAGGAGCACCGGCCCCTGAATACCCGCGGTCAGCGATTCGTCATCACTTGCGACCGCGATACCGAAATTGTTGGTGGTGGGCTTGGTCATGGCGAAGCCTCCTAGCGTTGTGGGCTGGGCGTCAGAGGAGCGGGGCTGCATCCGAGTCGAACGCATGGGCTGCATGCGAGGTGGCTGACTCGGAGGTTCTGGACGCATCAATTCGATTCTGCGAGACCGCGTCCGACTCGGTGTCGGATTCGGCAGAATTCTTCAGGCAATCTTCGCAACGGCCCCAGAACACGACCTCGGCTTCGTCGATTTCGAAGCCATGATTATCGGAAGGTTCGAGGCAGGGAGCTTGGCCGACAACACAATCGACGTCGACGACCTTGCCGCAGCCGCGACAGACGAGGTGATGGTGGTTGTCACCAGTTCTCGTCTCGAACCGTGCGGGCGAACCCGCCGGCTCGATGCGTCGCAGCAATCCTGCGTTCACGCATGCCTTCAGCACGTCGTAAACGGCCTGTGTGGATACCGATCCGAGCTGCTGCCGCACGAGTGCTGCAACAGAATCGGCGTCTGAATGCGGTTGGGCTGTAACCGCATCCAGCACGGCGAGGCGCGGAGCAGTGACCCTCAACCCGACGGCGCGCAATTGCGCTCGGGGGTCGAAGTCATGCTCTCCGTCTCGCATGTTTCCCAGTATGCCGCTTTTCTGGAATTAGTCAAGAAAAGGATTGCCTAAGTTGAATCGAGACCGGTGTCACATATCAAGGACGGGAACAAATCCGGGGAGACCGCCGTTGAACACCCTGTCGGCGTCCGAACAAGCCCCGGGCCCCACCCCTTTTGTCGCTGCGAGCGACCACCCGCCGAGAGGCGCCTGTGGGACGTCGACACCTGACTTTCACACCACACCACACGACCAAGGCCGCCCGGTCACTGACGGGCGGCCTTGGTCGCTTTTTCTCAGGTCAAACCCCCGCTACCGATGCTTGGCCGCTCCCGTAGTCATTTTTCCGCCCAGAATCACGACGCCGTGATGGGTGCCCGCAGCAAGCCAGTCCGGCAGGGTCTGCCCCTCTGCCTCGACGCCCACGCGCGCGTATCGGAACGATCCCGTCAGCCTTGCCGACGCGATCGCCAGACCTCCACCGGACTCCGGCTGCGCAAATCCCAACGCCCCGGCAATCGGCAGACGCGGCCCGAGCATCCGCGTATCCGAACGCACCCGCCAACCGTCGCCGGTTGCAGTGAATTTCTGCTGCACGTCTCCGTCGAACTCGGCCAGAACCTTGGGTAGTTGCCAGTGGACTCGCCCACCGTGCACCGACGGTTCCGAATCCACCGCGATGAAAGGGACCGCCATCCGCGGCATAGGCCCGATCCGTTTCCCTGGCGCATGCAAGACCGGACTGGCGAGGATCTCGCGATACGGGCCGACCGGCGAATCGAGGTAGTCCACCATCATGGCCACCGTCATCGGAATCGTTCGACCATCCGGGCCGAGCTCCCGCGCCGCCGACGTACTGCGGTGCCACCACAGTGTCGCGCGAACGCGAGCCGGCCACGGCGGCGGATCACTCACCGGCCAGTCGACGCGGTCACTTGTCGATTCAGGCACGCTCCACATCGGACACCTTCTCAGCTCGAATGGTCAGGGGAAGCCGCAAAGCGCCTGGTGCATGCGTCGGCACCACCGGATCGGACGGCAAAGTCGGATCGATACGTACGTATGGCTCGCCGGTCTTCGGCCGGGCGTCCGCGCCACCCTTGTTCGGCCACATCGCGCACGCTCGTTCCGCCTGCGCAGTGATGGTCAGGGAAGGATTCACTCCGAGATTTGCGCTCACCACCGAACCGTCCATGACGTGCAGTCCCTCATGACCGTATGCACGCAGATACGGATCGACGACGCCACTCGACGCGCTGTCACCGATCGCGCAGCCACCCAGAAAGTGTGCCGTCATCGGGATGTTCACGATCTCGGCGATGGAACCACCCGGGTCGCCGTCGATCTTCTCGGCGACCTTGCGAATGGCTTTATGACCCTGCGGAATCCACTGAGGAGGTGGATCGCCCGGTCCCGGTCTACTGGTGAGGGAGCGCCCGAATCGTTTGGTGTTCTTGGAAAGTTCGAGGGAGTTGTCGTCGGTCTGCATCACCAGCGCGATGACGGTTCGCTCGGACCAGTTCCGTACCGACAACGACCGCAAGAACGCTCCTGGGTGTCGGGCCGCGACCGCCAGAGTCTTCAGCACCCGGGGAGTTCGCCCACCGCCGTCACTCAGGACGGTCTGCAGAAGTCCTATTGCATTGCTGCCCTTGCCGTATCGCACCGGCTCGATGTGCGTGTGATCATCCGGGTGAAAGGACGACGTGATGGCTACGCCCTGCGTGAAGTTCCGTCGACGCGACTTCGACGTTGCGGCCAGTACGGCTTCGGAATTGGTACGTACGACGGTGCCGAGAGTATCCGACAGGCCCGGCAGGGCACCGGATTCCTTCATACCGAGCAGCAGCCTCGCCGTTCCGTACGTTCCGGCGGCAACCACCACCTGATCGGCGGTGAACCGAACTTCTCGCCGGCGGACGCCGTCCGTTCGCCTCGCGAGCAGGCTGTAACCACCGCTTGCCGCCGGCCGAAGGTCGGTGACGGTCGTGAGCGGATGAACCCTGGCGCCCGCTTGCTCGGCGAGATGGAGGTAGTTCTTGACCAGCGTGTTCTTCGCACCGACTCGGCAACCGGTCATACATCCCCCGCATTCCGTGCAACCTGTGCGTTCGGGTCCTTTTCCGCCGAAGAACGGGTCCGGCACGGAAACTCCTGCCTCCCCGAAGAAAACCCCGACGGGGGTGGACGTGAAGGTCTCCCCCACGCCCATCTCTTCGGCTACGTCCTTCATCACCGCATCGGCAGGAGTGAAGGACGGATTGGTGCGAACACCCAACATCCGTTTGGCCTGGTCGTAGTACGGCGCCAGTTCGTCGTGCCAGTCAGTGATGTGCGCCCACTGACGGTCTTCGAAGAACCGATTGGGTGGCTGATACAACGTGTTGGCGTAGTTCAACGACCCACCTCCGACGCCGGCCCCCGCCATCACGAGCACATCCGGAAGAAGATGGATGCGCTGAACCCCATAACATCCGATCCACGGCGCCCACAGGTACTTTCGAAGTCTCCAACTGGTTTCAGGCAACTCGTCGTCGGCAAACCGTCGACCGGCTTCGAGCACCCCGACGCGGTAGCCCTTCTCCGTCAGGCGAAGAGCGGCGACACTGCCACCGAATCCCGAACCGATAACCACCACGTCGTAGTGCGTCGCGGTCATGCCTCGACGCTTTCGATCTTGCGAGCGGAGTAGTTCTCCCGATCGAAATGCTCCAGCAGCGAACGGAATTTGAAAGTGAACGTCGGCCACTGCACCGAGTTGCGCCCCTCCGGATCGATGTACCAACTCGAGCATCCGCCCTTGTTCCACACCGTGTGCTGCAACTCGTGCTGAATTCCCTTGTTGTAGTGCACCTGCACCGTCTCGTTCACGTCGAGGGCATCGATCCGCTCTCGCTTCATGGTGTTCAAGGCGTCGTTGACGTACTCGGCCTGGGACTCGAGCATGTACACGATCGAACTGTGTCCGAGGTTGGTGTTCGGACCGTACATGAGGAACAGATTCGGGAACCCGCTGACCGCAGTACCCTTGTACGCGTTGGGACTACCGTTCCAATGTGCGGCCAGCGTCTCGCCACGTTTTCCGGTGATCAGATGCGCAACAGGCGGTTCCGTCGGCGTGAACCCCGTGGCGAAGATGATGGTGTCGACCTTGTGCTCGACTCCGCGTCCGTCGACCACTCCGTTTTCGGTGACCGAGACGAGCCCACTGTCGACCAGACTCACGTCCGCGCGGTCAAGGGTGCGCAACCAGTCGTTGGACAGAAGCATGCGCTTGCAACCGATCGTGAAATCGGGAGTCAGTTTCCGGCGCAACTCCGGATCTTTCACCTGTCTGCGCAGATGAAGGCGCGCGGCCGCCTCGAAGGCAGGCAGCACCCACGTCGCGTGCGACATCGCGGCACCGAGTAGCTCGCGGAAGCCGTAAACCCACCCTCGAATCACCTTCTGTGTAACGGGAATCCGCGAGTACACGGCCTTCTGTGCGGCAGGCAGGGTGCGATCCATCCGCGGAATCACCCAGGCCGGAGTTCGCTGGAACACGGTGACATGGGCAGCAGGGTCGGCAATTTCGGGAACGAACTGAACCGCCGACGCTCCCGTTCCGATCACGGCTACGCGCTCACCGCGCAGTTCGTGTTCGTGGTTCCACGTCGCCGAATGGAAAGTGGTCCCGGAGAATTGGTCGAGACCGGGAAAATCCGGGATCTTGGGCGTCGACAACGCTCCGGTCGCGGCGACCAGAGCTTTGGCCGTCAACGACCCTCGAGATGTCCGAATACGCCACAGCGCCGCATCCTCGTCCCACACAGCAGCTTCGAGTTCGCAGTTCAGGACTACGCGTTCCACGATGCCGGTGTCTGCGGCCACCTTCTTCAGATAGTTGTAGATCTCGGGTTGACGAGCAAAGGTATGACTCCAATCGGCGCTCGGTGCAAAAGAATACGAGTACAACGCCGTCGGCACGTCACAGGCACAGCCTGGATAGGTGTTGTCGCGCCAAGTGCCGCCGATGTCAGCTCCACGCTCGATCAACACGACGTCTGCAGCGCGATTGTCGCGAAGCATTCTGGCGGCCAAGCCCATACCGGCAAATCCGGCACCGACGATCAGCGTTTCGACATGTTCGGGAAGCTTCACTTCTTCTCCACTCGGGATTGCCAGGCCGGCAACAGTCGCGCTCTGAGCGCGTCGTCGGCTTCGGATGTACGAAACAGGGCTGAGACGGCAAGCCCACGAACGAGTTCGATGGTGAGTTCGACCGACTCGGAGTCGAACCGATCACCGAACAACTCGGCGCTGCCGAACTCGAGCGCCTCACTCACCTTGCGTTCGAGGGGCACCGTGGCCGCATGCAGAACGGGATCGGTCCGCGCCGCGACCCACAATTCGAGGGCGGCATAGAACAGCGGCCCGGAGAACGCGTCCGACAGGACCTCGAGGCCTCGACCACGATCCACTTCAGCGGTGAGGATTTCTTCCAGCCGCTTGTCGACCAGATACTCGACGGCCGCGACGACCAGCGATTCCTTGGTCGGAAAATGATGCAGTTGCGTACCCCGCGAGACGCCTGCGCGGCGGGCGATCTCTTGCGTGCTGGTCCGTGCGTAGCCCAGCTCGACCAACGATTCGACGGCGGCGTCGAGGAGGCGCCCACGCATCGCCGCTGTACGTTCGGCCTGGGTACGGCTTACTTTCGCATCGGAAGTGGTCTCGGTCACAAGACAACTGTAGAGCCGAAACGTAAAACAGTCCAGGCTGACTTCAAATCTTGACACGTAACATACCGGTCAGTCAGCTATGCCTGATAACGTCCTCGCATCGAGCGGAGGGAAACAATCGCTATGCCAGAGCAAACAGCATTTCCACACCGCCGTGTCGGGTTGGTGGAAGACCACGAGTCGGTAGCAATCGGCGTGTCCGTGATGCTCGAGGACGAGCCGGACCTCGAATTGGTGTGCATCGCGACCACTGTGTCCGAGATGCTCGCTCAGAACGTCGCCTTGGATCTGGCAATCCTCGACCTCCGACTGGCCGACGGGTCATCGCCCAAGAGCAATGTCGAGCACCTGCGGTCCGCCGGGCTCGAGACATTGATCTTCACCGGGGCGGAAAACCCGTACCTCGTTCGCTCGGCCGCCCGTGCCGGCGTACTGGGTGTTGTACGCAAGTCCGAACCGACTGCCGTCGTGGTTGATGCGATACGCGCCGCCGCGTCGGGAAGGCAGGTGGTGACGACAGAGTGGGCTGCCGCAATCGACGGGGATCCAGGTCTCGACGAAGTGGGTCTGAGCCCTCGACAACTCGAGGTCCTCGAACTTTACGCATCCGGAGAGAAGGCGGATCGAGTTGCGCGACTCACCGGTTTGGCGCCGCAGACGGTTAACGACTACCTCCAGCGCATCAGGCAGAAATATGCGGCTGTCGGACGACCCGCACCGACAAAAACGGATTTGTACAAACGCGCGGTCGAAGACGGGGTGTTACCAATTCCTGAACGGCCTACTTCCGGAAAAAAGCTGACTTTGACTAACAATGAGGTTCGGCAACAATAACTCTCACAGCGCTGCCCCTGAAAATATGGGCAGAGGAATTGATGTCTGGGAAAAATTTCCCTCTTCGAATTACATTCATCTGACAAGAAGACGGCACTGTCGGGGGTCTGTCATTCCGCTACAGAGAAGTAAGGACGAAACTCATGACAGTCACTGTGGAAAACTGCATGGCACAGGATCCCGTAGGACCGCACCTTTCGGAGCGCGAAATCGAGGTTCTCAGGGAATGGCTACTGAGTGATTCGAAGTCACGCGTCGCTCAAAACCTCTACATCAGCGTGGGAACGGTGGGGACCCACCTGTCGCGGATTCGCGAGAAGTATGCCGACGTTGGAAGGAACGCACCGACGAAATGCGAATTACTCGTGCGAGCGATACAAGATCAGATAGTGACGATCGACGAACTCTGATCAGACTGCCTCACCCATCCTTGGCGAATGATTCAGCAGAGAGTCAATCAAGTACTACCGATTCCACCTTCACCGACAAGATCCTTCGTCTGTTCGGTAGATTCGTGTGCGCCGGCTACCTGTTCTACCTGCTCATCCTGATTCCGAATATCAGAGACGCAGCGGCAACCACCGCGGCCTGGTGGACACCTGTGGCCATCTTCGCGATATTCGGAACAGCCATGGTGTTGGGACTTTCGACGTTCCTGCCCCAGACAATCTGGATTCGTCGAGCTGCCGCAATTAATGCGATTGCCTATATTCTCGTTGCGTGCGCGTGGTGGCCTGCCTGGACCGGTGAACATGTCCAAGGCTTCGGGACGTGGCTCGCCAACATCCCTGGTGTCGCCGGGCTAGCAGCCGCAGCTGCATGGCAGCCTGCCTGGGCTCTGCTATACCTCGGGGTGGGAGTCACGCTCGTCCAACTGATCAATCACGCCATCCGCGAAGCACCCCTGTTCTATCTTCTGATTCCGGATCTCAGTGCTGCGCTGATGTTCTGCACAGTTTTTGTTGCAGCATCTGTTGTCGCACTTCGCACCGGGCAAACCCTTGACGCCACCATCGCGAGTACCCACGCTGCGGCCGCCGGAGCCGCGGCTGCAGCTGCAAAAGACGTCGAACGCGAACGCTTCAACGCCCTGATCCACGACACCGTGATGTCGACCTTGTTGGCTGCTGCACGAACGGACTCCGACTCCACCGTCGCCGGGCAGTCACGGCGCACACTGGCCCGCCTGGACCATCTTCGTTCGGGAGTCGAGACCGCAGAGCGATTGGACCCGGATGCGGTTCTTGCTCAACTCCGTTCGGCAGCCTCGGAAGTCGATGAGAATGTCACCTTCACATCACACGTGGAGTCAAACGCCAACAATGCCGAGTTCCCGTCGGAACCGGTGAGTGCTCTCGCAGGAGCCTTGAGTGAAGCACTGCGTAACAGTAAGAAACACGCCGGGCCGGACGCACGTCGTTCGGTCGACGCAATTGTCGAAGAAACTCGAATGGAGGTGACGGTATGTGACAACGGAATCGGTTTCGATCCTCGCACCGTACCGACGCATCGACTCGGCATCGCCGTGAGCATTCATGCCAGGGTACGCAGTATCCCCGGAGGGGCAGCAGACGTCGCGTCTTCTCCAGGAGCAGGAACCAAAGTCACTCTGTCCTGGCAACGAGCTGAGATGGCTCCTCGATGAACTTCGATGCGGGAAACATCGCCGTAGGCAAAGACATCCGCGACCTACTCGGAATGCGTAGTAGATCCGCTCTCCTTCTCGTTGCCTGCTTCACCGTCACGTATTCGATTTCCGCCGCGTACGGGACAAGCGGAGTCAGGTCCTCGTGGCCGCTGGCAGTCGCGGTACTCGTTGGGTCAGCAGCTGCTTTCTCCATCGTCCTGACTGACGGGGACCCCATGCCCCTTCACCAGAGCATCCTGCTCAGTGCTACCGGCTTAGTCGCCTGCGGCGCGGTGTTCATGGTATTGCCGGTACCTGTGCATAATCCGGCCCAACTCTGGCCTTTCGGAATGTGTACTGTCGTCTTCACCTTCATGTGTGTGCGGGGAAGGACGGGCTACGCCTGGCTTGGCGTGATTCTTTTGATTGCCTCCTCGGTTGCCTGGGCGACTGTGACAGGTCAAGGACCGTTGTACGGCTTCGCCGAGTCTTTCGCCAACGTCGGACCAGTTCTAATGTCGACGGTCTTCGCACTTACGATTCGGCCACGAGCCAAGACGATCTTCGAACTACGCCAAGCGTCTACCGAACGCATCGCCGCAGGAGCAGCCACGTCGGCAGTCATCGAAGAAAGAGACGCCCAACTCGACAGACTCAACATACTGGCCCGGCCTCTGCTCGAGCGGATTGCTTCAGGCGTGCCAATGGATTCCACCGAGAAATTGGCATGTGAATTACTCGAAGCTCAACTACGTGACTCGCTCCGAGCGCCGGGATTTCAGAAGAATCACGTGATCGATGCTGTGCGTGCCGCTCGAAACCGCGGCGTCGAAGTAGTCCTGCTCGACGACCACGGAATGGATGGCGCGAACGCCGACGTGCGCGACCGAATCCACTCGAGCATCGTCCGGGAACTCACCGCGATCACGCGAGGAAAAGTGACCATACGGATCCTTCCACCTCGGCGTACCGCTATGGCCACGATGCTGGTCGACACTGAAGACGTTCGACGAATCGAGTTCGATCACAACGGCATGCAGCTGCTACGGCAGGGGGACCGGGGAGAGCTCGGCACCTCGTCCATGTCCGTCGATCCGACTACAGACAGCGCCGTCGAACCCGAATAGCTTTCGAGGAGAGTGAGATTCACCGGGTCGATCACCAGGAGAAATGAATGATCTTCGAACTGCGTCCAGCGCATGTCGCACGTGCCCTCGCCGCACTGTGTGCCCTTCCGATTCTGTGGACCTTCGCAGTAGAGGGAATCACCACGACAACGGAATACGACTACAGCACAGGCGAAGTGTCCTCGTCGAGCGACCTGGGCTCTCAGATCGGAAGCGTCGCGATCTGGATCGTCCTCGCGATCGCATTTGCCGCCGGTGCCTGGTATCTGGAGAAGCAGCGCATCGGTTGGCCGCCGGCGGCGCACGAGCAGCTGGTCAGACTGCAGCTGGCATCACCCAACCGAGAAGAGTAAAGGTCCCTACCGCTTCCGATCGCCGGCGCGGAGAAGATTACTGGGAACCGTATGGCCCACTATCTCCTCTGCAACGGCAGCGGCACGAATGCTCGCATCCAGGTCGATACCCGTCGCAATGCCCATATCTTCGAGCATGTAGACCAGTTCCTCCGTCGCGATGTTGCCACTGGCACCGGGAGCGAACGGACAACCGCCGAGACCTCCGGTGGACGCGTCGAGGTTTCGAACACCGTGCTGCACAGCCGCAAACGCGCAAGCAAGACCAGCGCCACGCGTGTTGTGGAAGTGCGCACCCAAGCCGAAGTCACCTACTCTTTCGCCCACAGCGTCGATCAATCGTCCGACACGTCCCGGCGTGGCAGTGCCGATGGTATCTGCGATCGAGAACTGATCAGCACCGAACTCCTTGGCCTGCTCCGCAATCCGCAGAACACGATCCGGGTCGGTTGGACCGTCGAACGGACAGTCCCAGGCTGTGGCCACGATGACCTCCACCCGTCCTCCGGCGTCGTGGACGATCCTGACGACCTCTCCGATACGTTCGGTCGCTTGCTCCGTCGTCGACCGAGTGTTGGCCTCGCTGTGGCCATTCGATGCCGACACAACATATTCGACGGTTTTCATTCCTGCGGCGACGGCCCGTTTCGCTCCACCGATTCCGGCGACCAATGCCGAGAACTCGATGCCGGGCCACTGGTGCAGTTCTGCTGCCAACAATTCCGCGTCGGCCAACGCCGGCACAGCGCGCGGTGAGACGAACGACGTCGCCTCGATACGCGAAACACCCGTCGCAGCCAGAGCGTCGACAAGACGAAGTTTCTCCGCCAGCGACACCGGGTCTTCGATCTGCAACCCGTCCCGTGGTCCGACTTCACGAATACTGACTGCTGGAATACCCACGCCAGGTACCGACATGTCAGATCACGCCCTTCATCTTCAGTTCTGCCTGCTCGTCGTCCGAGAGTCCGAGGAGCCCGCCCCACACCGAGGAGTTGTCGTGACCCGGCGCCGACGCTCCCGCGTTGCGCACGGATCCGGGTGTCTCACTGAAGGTAGGCACGACGCCCAAGCCGAGGACGTTTTCACCGATCCGCTCGTCGTAGTGGTCGACGAGCATCCCCCGCTCGATCAGCTGCGGATCCTTGACGACATCTTCAACCGTATTGATCGGCCCGGCAACAACTCCCACTTCGGTGAGGCGTTCCACCAGGCTGGTGGGATCTTGGAGCGCGACCCAGGCGCTGATCAGTTCGTCGAGCTCGTCCTGATGTTTGCCACGGGCAACATGATTGGAGAAGCGGTCGTCATGCGCTAGTTCCGGTCGCCCCATGATGGTGCACAGACGCACGAAGAGCGTATCCTGATTGGCTGCGATCACCACCCAGTTTCCTTCAGAGGTCTGATAGATGTTGGACGGCGCAATACCCTCCAATCTCGTTCCCGAGGGCTGCCGGATGATCCCGCCCCGATCGTAATCCGGGATCGTGGATTCCTGCACCGCCAGACAGGATTCCGTGAGGGCAACGTCGACCACCTGACCACGGCCGGTCCGCTCTCGTGAGAGCAACGCCGCCAGCACTCCCTGAACGGCGAACATCCCGCCGAGAGAATCTCCGAGCGAAAGGGCAATACGCGGAGGCGCCTGCCCTGGATAACCGTTCAGATGCCGAAATCCGCTGACCGCTTCGGCAACCGAGGCGTAGCCGGCGCTCTTGGCTTGCGGTCCGCTCTGCCCGTAACCGGATACCCTGGCCAACACCAACTTCGGATTGCGCGCACTGAGAACGTCGAATCCCAGGCCCCACTTCTCGAGGGTGCCCGGCCGGAAGTTCTCGACCACCACATCGGCATGTTCGATCAGATTCAGAAACAGGTCTCGCCCCGCGTCGACGCGAAGGTCCAACGTCACACACCGCTTGTTGCGGGCGTGAACCGTCCAGAAGAATCGATGACCGTCCTGCTCGGCCTGACCCCAGGTACGAAGCGGGTCCGGGCGGTCCGGCGATTCGATCTTGATCACGTCGGCGCCCATGTCGCCGAGCAGTTTCCCGGCGAAGGGCCCGGCGATCAAGGTTCCGAGTTCAATCACCCGATATCCGTCCAGGGGCCCGGTGGGCGCACCTTCCGACACAGCTGCCTCCTCTGGGAACTTTTCTCCCCTTGAAGGCTACGTCACCACCCGATATCGCAACATCATGTCGTGGTCTTCGTGATCGAGCATGTGGCAGTGCCAGACGTACCCCTGAAGGTCCCCCATGCCGACTTCTCCGTGTGCCGAGTGATCTGCCATGGAACCTCTCGCGAAAGTTGCATCCGGATCGAAGCCCAACTCGTCGGCCGTCGGAAAACGCACGATCACGCGGGTGATCGAGTTGGCATCCACGATGACCGTGTCCTTCTCCCCCGTTTCCCACACTTCGGGAGGCCGCAGCGAAGAGGTCACGAATTCCTCTGCCGACGGCGTCCACCGGACTCCCAGGTCAGGTACCGGATACCGCTGCATGAGCGCTGCAGTGTCGATGTTCTGGCGCCCCACAACGCGGAACGCCACCAGATGCAGATGAATCGGATGCGGTTCTGTGGTGATGTTGATCAAATTCCATTGCTCGATGGTTCCCTGACGCGGCAGTTCGATATCTGAATCAGTGAACCGCAAATTGTTGAGCGACATAGTGATCGACGGGTAATCCGAGGGACGCGACAGCTGCATGATCGTGAGATTTCGCACCATATCCGGGGACGCCGGTTCGGCAGCAACGGAATTCAGCTGCTGCGGGATCGAGCCGGTGAATCCCTTTGCGCTGCCCACGTCGAACCGACAGAAGACCGGCATCACCCGTGTGCCGCGTTGCGCCACCGCAAGGGGTACCGGTTCGTCGTTGCGCAATTCCACCGTTGCGCCCGGCTCGAGCATGCTGAAGTCGACCAGCAGATCAGCGCGTTCACCCGGACTAAGCCGGACGTGATCCGTCGGCGCAGGAGCGGCCAAAAAACCGCCTTCGGAACCGATCACCCAGAACCGCATACGATTTGCGAAGTGCAGATTCCACACCGAATAGGTTGCGGCATTGAGCAGTCGCAATCGGTACAGTCCGCGAGCCACCTCCACTTTCGGCCATACGACGCCGTTCACTACACCCACGTCACCGGGAGTCGCCGGATCCCAGGAACCCTGCGGAGTGAGCCACGTGGAACGGACACTCTGTTGACCGTCGGAGGTGAAGACCTTGTCCTGCAGAATCATCGGAAGCTCGAATTCGCCGGACGGCAAGCCGAGAGAATTCCCGGTGGTGCCTGTATCTGCGTCGTCACGGAGAAAATACATCCCGACCAGCCCGGCGTAGACGTTGAGGCGCGTCATTCCCATGGCGTGATCGTGATACCAAAGATTGCCGGCGGCACGACCATTCGTGTACTCGTGAACCAAACCTTCGCCCGGACGCTGAATCAGCTCCGGATGCCCGTCGAACTGCGGTGCAGTAACTCCTCCGTGCAGGTGAAGCGAGGTGGGGACCTGTGTGCGGTCGAGGTCGCTGACGCCGTGCAGACCCGGATCGACATCCGCGGCAAGCGGATACGCAGAAATGTCATTGGCATATCGGACTGTGACGAGCTGATCGACGTGAGCTTCGATGGTGGGGCCCAGATAATCCATTCCGCCGTAACCCAGCGACGGCGACGACGGTAGGTCCGGATGGAATCGGTGCATCGACGATGCCGCACGAAGCTCCAGGTTGCCACCCGAAATGCCCGGCAGGACAGGAAGGGTCTCCCGAAACGGTTCCAGACGGGGCGACGGAAGTTGGAACGGGCGCAGTGGATCGACATCAGGTGGTCGAGCCGTCGCTGATCCAGCGGACAACGCGCTCAGACCGGCCAGCAGGCCAAGCCCTTGAACAAACGATCGGCGACGGATCTTGTGTGACTCGTCCACTCACGGCCCCCTCACGCTGACGGCATCCGGAGCGGGTTACCCGCGTGCTCGCACGGTCAAACACCGACCACCTTCTCCAACCAGGGTTTGAGAATGGGTAGAACATGAGCCGGTTGCATTGCCTGCGTGTGATCCAGACCGTCGAGTACCTCGATATCCCACCCTGCCGACCGAACGGCGTCGAGGTCGAGATCGGCCGGCGCGACCCGTACCCCACCCCATCGGTCACCGTATTCGATGACGTCTCGCGAACCGACGAAACACATTCGCGGACAAAGGATGCGCCCTTGAATCGTTCGATCGTCGAATTCACCAAGTGCGCGGTACAGCGTCACGAACTGCCGGGTCTGCGCTCCGGTCAACGCAATGTCGATGGAGTTCCAATCGAATTCGTCTGATGATGCCGTGGGCTGTGATGTGTGCTGGGGCGGTTCACTCGCCATGCGGTGTGTAGCTTCGGTAACCTGGAGCATCGCCTTGTACGGCCCATCCACCGGCGGGAAACCACCCATGACCAGTGCGGTCAGACGATCGGTGCGCAGCGCCAACTGCAATCCGCACAGAGCCAGCCAGGAGTATCCGTAGTAGGCGAACTGGTCGATCCCAGCCGAATTCGCCACAGCCAGAATGTCGGACGCGATGTTGTCGGGAGTGAGCGTGTCCGGCGCGGGCGACGCCATCCGGTGCCCTTCGTAGTCGAAGGCAACCACAGTGAAGTTCGACGCCAACCCTTCCAGGAACGTTCGACCGAGCGAGGGGTCAACGCCCCAGGCGCGCAGTTCGTCCGCCTTGATGCCGGTAGCCGAAATCGGATTCACAGGTATCAGCACGGCAGGGCCATGTCCGAGAACCTCGACATCGATAGTTGTCCCGTCGTGAAGTCTTGCCTCAACCATGCCCACTCCCAAATCTTTACACTGTAAAGTAATTAAGAATAGCGCGACTCCACGAAAGCGACAAGATGAACAAACAGGCAGGCCGACGCGATATCGCACGCACGATTTCACTTCTGTGGCGTCAACCCGAGGCGCCTTCCGGCCGCCGAGGACCGAAGCCCGCGCTGTCCACTGACACAGTCGTTGACGCCGCGATCGAAGTCGCCGACGCCAACCCCACGACACCGTTGTCGATGCGCATGATCGGCGACCACCTCGGCCGAACTGCGATGTCGTTGTACACCTACATACCGGGAAAGGACGAACTACTGGACCTGATGTACGACCGGGTGCATGCCGAGCTACCGCCGATCGCAGACACCGGCGACTGGCGCATGGCACTCTCCGACTGGGCCGCCGCACTCTTCGCCCTACATACACGCCATCCGTGGACATTGGATGTCTCGTTGGCGCGCCCCGTCCTGGGTCCGCACGAGCAGACAGGACTCGAATCACTCCTGTCCATTCTCTACTCCACAGGTCTCGATGCTCCGACCATCCGCAGATCGGTGAGCATGCTTTTCCATTTCATCCGGGGGTCCGCGCGGACCTTAGCTGAGATCCGGAGCGCCTCGACCATCGGAGATTCCGAATCTCATTGGTGGGCAGAGTCTTCTGCTGCACTGGCCGATGCTGCACCGGATTTCGCGGACGACTTCCCCCACACGATGCAGTTGGGTCGGGAGGCCCCACCGGTACCGGGCGGCGACTTCTATCTCGAACGAGAAACCGAAGAGTCATTTACTCAGGGCCTACAGATCCTCCTTGACGGTATCGAATCGAGGATTCGAAAACGCTCTTGACTCGAACGCATGTTCGAGTATGATTTGGGG
>NZ_JBXAFO010000044.1:0-33210 GCF_058793255.1 Rhodococcus sp. MPR-R1B | reverse complement strand
GCCACCGGGGAGAACCCGTGGCCACCAGCGGGGAGAACTACTGGCCGCCTACGGGGAGAACTTCGTGGCCATTGACATTCATGATGTGTCTCCACGGCATGGGCATACTTCCGCCCATGCAGATGATGCCGATGCACTAGCTCCAGATCCAATCCCGCGTGAGGTATCAAGTGACATGGTCAAACACTGGCTGTTGACGGATTCGGAAAGTAATGACCGACGAGTGCCGTATCGAACGCGGGTGGCGGGGGCAGGTCGGCATCTTCCCGTCACAAGACTCACGACTGAGGACTTGATGGCGACAACACGCCATGACACTGGTATCGACCTCGAACGACTGACTGGGATCCACGAGCGTCGGGTCAGCGTGGGCGATGAGGATTCCTACACTCTCGCAACAGCAGCCGCGCGGGATGCCTTGCGTCGGTCGAGTTGTGCCGCCGAGTCGATAGATGTGGTGATCAGCTGCAGTATCACCAAGTTTCGGGGCGGCATGACTCAATGGCTCGAACCGACGATGAGTAGTGCCGTCGCGCGCACCCTCGGTGCAGACCGGGCTATGAGTTTCGACCTTTCGAATGCTTGCGCTGGGATGCTCACTGGGGTGATGGTGGCCAACAATTGGATCCGCCTGGGCTTGATCGAGCGGGCGCTGGTTGTCAGCGGTGAGTATATTTCCCAGCTCGGTCACAATGCTGCCAAGCATATTCACAACATATTGAGCAGAGAATTGGCTTCCTTGACCTTGGGCGATGCCGGCGCCGCACTTGTACTCGAACGGGCGCCCGTCGGTGCAGCCGGGATCCGCGTCGCCGGGTTTACAACGGTCGCGGACTACAGCCGGTTGTGTCTCGCTTACCCGAAGGGCAGCGAGCCGGGTGCTCGCATGTTCACCAATTCGCGAGCCATTCAGAAGGCCGCCATCGCCGATACCCCGTTACTCCTGCACGAGGTACTCGACACTCTCGGACTGTCGATCCATGACATCGACCATGTGATCACCCATCAAACTTCGGCGCGGGCAATCAAGAAGGGCATGGCTGAGATGGCGCTGTCGTTCGGCGACAGTCCGCGCCATGACGCGGTCATCACCGTCGATCGATACGGGAACACGGCCTCGACAACCCACACCGTGGCGTTGGTCGAAGAACTCGAAGCCGGCCGGATCAAACCGGGAGAGACAGTGGCATTGATCTCCTTGGCTTCCGGGCTGGAGATCGGGGTAGTGCTGGTGGAAATCGACGAAGAACTGGTGGCGTGCTATGGGAACGATCATTGAGCAGGTGAACGTCACTCGGGCTGGATGGCTGAGGCGGCACAGCGCACTGCACCTTGCGGTAGTGGCGGCTCAGTCGTGCCTCGGAAAGGCCGGTCGCAGCCCGGACGATTTGGATCTGCTCGTTAACGCAGGGTTGTACCGCGACCGAAACCTTGGTGAGCCGGCCCTGGCCGCGCTGATCCAGGACGACATCGGTGCTCATCCGGAAGACCCTCATACCGGCGAACACGGGACCTTCTCCTTCGATATCGCGAATGGCACCTGTGGCGTTCTGACCGCGCTGCAGATCGTCGATGGATTCCTTCGCTCTGGTGTGATCGAACTGGCTCTCGTCGTTGCCAGCGATGCAGACCCGGGGCACCGGCTCAGCGAGAGCTTTCCGTTTTCTGCAGCAGGCGGAGCGGCGTTGTGCCGCTGGACCGAGGATCGGTATGGGCTCGGCCCGGTGCATTGGGTCAATGATCTCGACAGCGGCGATTCCTTCCGGGCAACTGTCGGTCAGGCAGACAATCGAAACATCCTGCGTTTCCGGGAGACCGACTCCCTCGATGACGTCTACGCCGCCGCCGGTCACGAAGCAGTCACCGCATGTCTCCGGCAGGCGAAAATCGCTCTGGCCGACGTCGATTTCGTAGTGGCTGCTCCGGCTCGCCCGGCATTCCGTTCAGCGCTCGCGACACGGCTGGGGAGACCGAGCTCACGGGTCATCGTGGCGGATGACGAGTACATCCACACCGCTGCGCTGATCGCAGGTTTGGCGAGGGAGAAACCGCGACGATTTGCCGGCTCCCGAACGATGCTGGTCGCGGTAGGGGCGGGCGTGACCGCTGGCGCCGCGCTGTACGACGTGCCCCCGGAGTCAGATTGAGCTGAACAATTGTGTGGGTGAGGAAGCGATGGTCACCGACGTATCGGTGTTCGACGCTGATATCAATTGTTGTGGAGGTCCTGATGGTGAGATCTCCGATCATTGTGGGAATAGACGGGTCTCAGCACTCGCTGGACGCTCTGGGGTGGGCTGCGCGGGAGGCAACCCTGCGTGGCTTGCCTCTACTGCTCGTTTGCTGCACGACCTATCGATACACAGCAGACGGTCCGTACCTGGCCCGAGAGTTATGTGACCGCGCAGATCGAGTGCTTGCTACGGCCCTTGGGATCGCCAGGGCTGACACAGTTGCCGGATCGATCGACGTCCAGGGGGAAATGTCACACCAGTATGCTCCGGGAGCGCTCATCGATCGATCCGCGGATGCATCGATGATCGTGCTCGGTCGTCGCGGGCTCGATGAGTACTCCAGAGGGTTTGTCGGTTCGGTGTGCGCGGCGGTAGCACGTCGAGCGAAATGCCCAGTGGCAGTGATAGACGGTTGGTCAAGGGACGAGCCCGTCGCGGGACCCGTCGTAGTCGGCGTCGACGGCTCGATGAACAGTGATCCGGCCATCGGTCTCGCCTTCGAAGAATGTGCTCTTCGTGGAGCGGCCCTGGTAGTGCTGCACGCTTGTTTCGACCAGGATATGTCTACGCTGCAGGATGATTCGGCGACCGAGGTCCGCGCCGCGGTGGAGGCGGCAGGCCGGTTGGTGCTCGCGGAAAGTGTGTCCAGGTGGTGGAAGCAATTCCCCGAGGTCAGGGTGCGGCGGAATCTGGTTCGGGACCGGCCTGTTCGTCATCTCCTGGTTCTGGCGGCCGATGCCCAGCTCGTTGTGGTCGGAACCCGAGGAAGAGGCGGCTTCGCGGGGATGGACATCGGCTCGACCGGCACAGCTTTGCTGCACAAAACGCCGTGCCCACTCCTGATGGTCCGACAACCAGGCGGTGAATGTGTTGACGAATAGAGGATGGCATCGAAAGAAATTGTGTATCAAGGAATCCGGCTATACTTCGTGGACGATCGCGTCCGACATTTGCGACGAGTGGGTTCTCGCCGGCATCGATGAATCATTGGAGTCGAGTCCATGACTATGCCTGCGCTCCACCCACGTCGTCACGACCGCCGAATGTCGGAAATACCGGAAGCTCTCACATCACGCGATCAGCTGACGACCCTTTTGCGTTCGCGGCGACCTGTCGTCTTTCTTGACTTCGACGGTACCCTCTCGAACATCGTGAACGACCCAGCCGCTGCCACTCTCGTCGACGGACTGAAGGAAGATCTCGCGAGGCTGGCTCGCCATTGCACGATCGGCGTGATCACCGGCCGCGATCTGGCGGACATCGAGACCCGAGTTGGCATGACCGGGATCTGGTACGCCGGTAGTCACGGTTTCGAAATCGTCGGGCCGGACGGGCAGCGCTATCGAAATGAGCTGGCCATGGACTCGGTGCAGAATCTCGAGCGCGCGGCGGACATCCTGCGTGATCGTTTGACCGGTATTCCAGGGGTTATCCTGGAGCGCAAGCGGTTTGGTCTCTCCGTCCACTATCGCAATGCAGATGCACTCAGGGGCCCCGAGATTGTCGCGATGGTTCAGGAGGTTGCGGGTGGAACCGGGCTTCGTTCCACCAGCGGACGGATGGTGGCCGAGCTCCGCCCCGACGTCGACTGGGACAAAGGTCGAACGCTGGACTGGATTCTCGATCGCCTCGTCGATGCCGACAACGTGCTGCCGATTTACATCGGCGATGACTTCACCGACGAGGATGCTTTTGTTGCGCTGCAAGACCGCGGCATCGGGATCGTGGTGCGCCACTTCGAGAACGGCGACCGGCGGTCGGCTGCTCGGTTCGCGGTAGACAGTCCCGTCCAGGTCCGTAAATTAGTGCAATGGCTGGCAGATCTGCTGGGCAGCGGCGCGCAGACGATGCCACCTGCCGGCGATCCCTGGACTGTGTTCTTCGAAGGCTACGACCCGAACACAGAGAAGTTGAGGGAGGCACTGTGCACCCTGGGCAATGGAGCATTCGCCACTAGGGGATGTGCTCCGGAGTCTCGCGCCGGGGCCATCCACTACCCGGGCACGTACGCTGCGGGGATCTTCAACCGCCTGCAGGACGAAGTATCGGGAATCACAGTCGACAACGAGAGCATCGTCAACCTGCCGAACTGGTTGCCGGTGACATTCCGGATCGAAGGGGGCCCGTGGTTCGATATCGATGCTGTGGAGGTGCTCGAGTACCGCCAGTACGTCGATCTCCGCCGGGCAATGCTGACGCGCCGATTCCGGGTGCGCGACACTGAGGGATACACCACCACGGTCGTCCAGCGGAGATGTGTTGCCATGCACCTCCCTCACGCCTGTGCGCTCGAGATGACGATCGTGGCTGAAGATTGGGCGGGCCTACTCGAGATCCGCTCGGAACTGGACGGTACGGTCCGCAACAGGTTGGTGGAGCGTTATCGTGAACTCGGCTCTCAACACCTCGAACTGCTGACGGCCAGAGAGCTTTCCGAGAACGCGGTTCTGCTCGTGGTGCAAACCAATCGCTCACGGATACCGGTGGCGATGGCCGCCCGGCATACGGTGTGGAGCGATGGCGATTCGACTTCGACTGAGTATCGACTGGTAGAAGGAGAGGGTCGGATCGGGCACGACATATCTCTGCATCTTGCAACGGGTTGCTCGGCGACTCTCGAGAAGATGGTGACGGTGTTCACCGGACGCGATCCCGCTGTGACCGAGCCCGCAGACGAAGCCGAGCGCTGGCTGTCTCGTCTAGACCGATTCGATGTAATGCTCGACGGTCACGTTCTCGCCATGGCAAGTCTGTGGGATCGCATGGGCATCGACCTCGTAGGTCACGGTCACGCACTGCGTGTAATCCGATTTCATCTACTTCACTTGCTGCAGACGGTCTCGCCGAACACCGCCGACCGCGACGCCGGAGTGCCGGCTCGCGGATTGCACGGAGAGGCCTATCGTGGCCATATCTTCTGGGACGAGTTGTTCGTTTTTTCGGCTCTGAACCTGCGCTTGCCTACGCTGACGCGGTCCTTGCTCCGGTATCGATACCGTCGATTGGGGGAGGCCCGTCGGGCTGCGATCGAAACCGGTCATCAAGGAGCGATGTTTCCCTGGCAGTCGGGTAGTGACGGACGGGAAGAGAGCCAGCAACTGCATCTCAATCCGAGATCCGGGCGCTGGAACCCGGATCCGAGTCGGCGCCAGCATCACAGCGGCATCGCGATTGCGTACAACGTGTGGCAGTACTATCAGGTCACCGGCGATTTGGAATACCTGATCGAGTTCGGGGCCGAAATGCTGGTGGAAATCGCTCGGTTCTACGCGGATCTCGCTTCACTCGACCAGATGCGCGGACGGTACGTCATCCGGGGCATCATCGGCCCTGACGAATTCCACTCCGGATATCCGGATGCTCCCTGTGACGGGATCGACAACAACGCCTATACCAATGTCATGTCGGTGTGGGTAATCCTGCGAGCACTCGAGGCATTGGAAGTTGTGCCACTTCAGATCCGGTCGGATCTGACTCAGAAGCTGGAACTGCCCACAGTGGAGATCGAGCGTTGGAGAGACATTACCCACAAGATGTTCGTCCCGTTTCACGACGATGTCATCAGCCAGTTCGAGGGGTACGCAGACCTTCCCGAACTGGATTGGGACGCATATCGTCAGCGATACGGCGACGTACAACGCCTCGATCGACTCCTCGAGGCAGAGGGGGACGACGTCAACTGCTACAGGGTTTCCAAGCAGGCCGACGTAGTGATGTTGTTCTACTTGTTGTCCGCTGACGAGTTGCGTTGCATCCTTGATGGTTTGGGTTACGAGTTTTCGGGTGACGCCATCCCCGCAACCATCGACTATTACATGGCACGTACTTCGCACGGTTCGACGCTCAGTGGTGTCGTCCATTCCTGGGTGCTGGCTCGGGCCAACCGCGAGCGGGCGATGGAATTCTTCGACCTGGCACTGCGTTCCGATATTGCCGATGTTCAGGGGGGAACTACCGCGGAGGGAATACACCTGGCCGCCATGGCGGGAAGCGTCGACTTGCTGCAAAGGTGCTTCACCGGGCTCGAGACCCGCGGCGACCGCCTGATCTTTTCCCCGCATTGGCCAAAACCACTCGGAGTTCTCGAGTTTCCCGTCTTCTACCGGGGCCACCGCCTGCAACTGCGGATCAACGGAAGAGAAGTGCACGTCAGCGCCGGGATCGGAAACCAGCCGCCGATCGAGATCGAATGCCGTGGTCGAGTGGTACAACTCCGGCCGGGCGCGACTGTCCGACTGACCTAGTCCTCGGGAATGTAGATTCCGCCCCCTGGAAGCTTCGCTCGTTGAAGGTCGAAACGACGCGGCGGTCGGTGGTGGTGCACACGCCGGGCGTCACGGATGGGAACCTGCCACTGCGTCATTGTGGACTGGATTGGCCACTGCGTCATTGTGGACCGGATCGGCCACTGTGTCATTGTGGACCGGATCAATCGAATTCGGGACCGAGTCAGTGAAATTCGCCGGCGGACGAAGGGTTGCGCGTGGAACGAAGTAGGGAGGCGACTTCCTGTTCCACCGACATTGAAAGAAGTTGGACTTCGGAGACCGAGTCGTAGTCAGCCGTGATTCCGAACGCGAGTTGATCGTAGTAGCTGAGGATTGCGAATCCGAGTCGTAACCGCACTGCAATCGGCACGTACGGATAGATACCGATGATTTCTCGCCCCAGCAGTCGGCGCTTTTCGGTCGGACCGGGAACGTCTGTGACTACGGTGACGATACTTCGCTGAGGAACGCGCATCGCAAGCCGAATGAACCAGGCGGAGGACATGAATGGTGCGTACTGAGCAGCTGCCGTGATGGTTTGTCCACTGCCTGATTCACCACCGTTCTTGTGTCGGGAGAGTCTGCGGTGGATCGTCTGCAAGCGGTCCACCGGATCCTCGATCTCGACGGGTAGGAAGGGAAGCATGAGAGAGACCTCGTTGTGGAACGACGTGCCGGTGTTCGATGCCCGAACAGAGACCGGGACGAGTGTCCTCACCGCATGTCGGCTGATGTCTTCTTTGCGGTGAAGGAGAAGTGAGCGCAGCGAACTGGTCACGCAGGCCAGCGCAACGTCGTTCACGGTGACATCGAAGGCGGAACAGATGGTCCTTACATCGTGCATTCGCACCTGTGCTGTCCCGTATCGCCGTTGATGTCCAATCGGCCCGTTCAGGGAACTGTTCGCGCTCGGGATCAGTAGATCGCCCGCCAACTGGGCAGTGCCTTCCGCGATCCGGACGGATCGCCGAGCCAACCGTTGCGGCGCCCTGAGCGTCGAACAATAGAATCCGATGATTTTGCCGTACAGCGACTTCGGGCCTTTCGGTGCCTCGTTGTCCGTCGGCGGTCCGGAGGTGAGAGGTTTGTCGAACAATACGTCGAACAATCGGGCCCCGGTAACGCCATCGATGAGAGAGTGGTGTGCCTTGACGAGAATTGCCCAGCGGCAGTCCTCGAGGCCTTCGATCAACCAGCATTGCCACAGTGGACGATCGCGATCGAGTCGTTCGGACATGATCCACGCGACGGTGTCCGTCAAGTCGCACATTCGCCCTGGACTCGGCACTCCGATCCGCGTGAAGTGGCGAGCTGGATCGAAATTCGGATCAGGTACCCACGTAGGTGCAGCAAGATCGAGTGGGATGACGTGAATCCGATCCGCAGCATGTGGGAGGGACCGAATTCGGGCGCTTAATCTCTCGATCAAATCGTCGTCGGTGGGTGTGGGTCCTTCGGCGACTACAACCGCGCCTATTGAGAGATTCGCGTGTCGATCGGAGTCCTCGACCTCGAGGAAGGCCGCATCCAGGGGAGTCAATTTATCCGACATCGCCATCTCCTTGGTCGACAACGATTTCTACGATTTCGACATCTTCCCGAGATGTCGCTAGGCGTTCAGGTGGGCGGGTTCGTGCGTGACATTTTCGAGGTCTGCAGCGGTAGCCTCGATCAGTTGACGGGCCAAGTGGGAAAGAGCACGCGCGACCGCGAGCTCGTCACCGATCTCGGGCACATCGCGATCCGATGGGTTGCACCGAGCGAAACCTGATCCGACGATGTGAGTATCGTCCCTCGATCGAAGGCGTGCGATGGCCCGAGTACGGTTGCCCTCTGCGGCGGTGTGCTCGTCGATGGTTATGTCCACTGACCAATGCTTCTCGTTCACGATCAGATTCCTCCCTATCGAGGTTCCTGGGTGTCAATTCGGCTGTGGTGGTGTACTTGTCAAGTTCCGTTCACGCATCACTGTCGCTTCATGTGCAATCCTCACGGACACTTCGAAACCGGTGTGGCTTCAGCCTTGTCCGGTGAACATTGGCCAAGTAGAGGCGAACGACGCCAATCGATGGCAAAGGTCACTGCCACTGGTCACTGCCACGGGTCACTGCCACGGGTCACTGCCACGCCTCCGATAACCTCGGAGTTACGTCCCAAGAGGTAGATCCCGAGATTGCACGTCGGCGATTTCGGCTGCGATCAGAGACAGTACCGCGGGGACAGAAGCTGCAACGGAGGGTGAAAGCCCGATGCCGTAGTCGGTGTCGTGCGCTTCGATCGTGTAGATCGCCACGCGGTGGGGTTCTCGGCCGAGCGCGGCGGCCAAGGCCAGCGCCTCCATGATGCCCAGTCCGTGTGAGCTGGTGAGTATTCCGGAGTTCTCTCTCGACCAATCCGTGATCCGACGAATTGTTCCGGCAGGTTGCGGCTGGCTGCCGGAAGACGGAGCACAGACTGAAGCGTCGACGATGATCACCAGATCCGACCTCGTCGATGTCTCGAGCAGCCTTGAAGGTTCACCGTTGTCGATGACCACGTTCACGCCGGCCTGGTGCTCGCTTTGTATCGTTCGCGCCACCACAGGTCCTACGCCGTCGTCTCGGCGGAATTCGTTGCCGGCCCCGACCACTGTGACAGTCATGCGCGGTTGATTGTCACGTCGAGGAAATGAGTGGCACACGAGATGCAGGGATCGTAGTTTCGGATGGTCCGCTCACACAGTCCAGTCAGTTCGGCGTCTGTCAGCCGGAGGTTCGCGGCGAGGGTGTTGCGGAGGTCGTTCTCGATTGCTGCCTGGTTCTGCGAGGTGGGCGGAATGATTGTGGCCCGCAGGATTAGGCCCTCGGAATCGAGTTGGTAGCGGTGGTACAGCACGCCTCTGGGGGCTTCACTGACGCCGTACCCGGTTGCGGCGCGGGGTGACATGTCGACGTACGGCGATTCCGGGCGGTAATACTCACGTATCAGGCGGAGTGCCTCGTCCACGGCGAACACTGTCTCGACGGCGCGGACCACAATGCTTTGAAACGGGTTGCGACACACTGTTCCCAAGCCGGCCTCGGTGGCCGCTTGACGAGCGGTCTCCGAGAGGTCGGCGGAGTGGAGGCTGTAGCGAGCCAGCGGTCCGGTGAGATAGGCCTGGCCGTCGAGGTGCGCGTGCAGCGCGGTCGAATGCGGAACTTGCCGTTCCGCGACGTGATCGCAGAATTCCTCCGGTGCGAACGATGATCCGGATGTGTTTGTCAACACGCCGTCTTCGATCGCGTAGCGGCCTGGCTGAGCCAGTGCGAGTAGTTCGGTATCCACCTCGGCATCTGGGATCTCGAAGTGTGATACCCACTGCACGGTCGCGAGAGCATCGTCGAGTGCCCTGTGTAATTGTTCGGCGAGGGGCGCGAGTTCACTGGACGTCGGCGCTCGGTAGAACCCGCCGAGGCGCACGTTGACCGGGTGAATCGATCGGCCACCGATCATGTCGAGAATCGCGTTGCCCGCCTTCTTCAGTGCGAGCCCACGTTCGACGTCGGGACGCGCGATTCGGGCAAGTTCGATGGCGTCTGCCGCGCCCAGGAAATCAGGGGCATGCAGCAAGTAGATATGCAATGTATGACTGGCGATCCACTCGCCGCAATACAGAAGTCGTCGCAGATCGAGAATCGGTTGGGTGAGGTGCGCACCGCATGCTTGCTCGATTGCGTTGCAGGCGCTGACTTGATAAGCGACAGGACAGATTCCGCAAATCCTGGATGTGATGTCGGGAGGCTCGCGGAAATCGCGGCCCCGGAGAAATGACTCGAAGAATCGAGGGGGTTCGTAGATGTTCAACTCTGCGGCTTCAACCCGGCCGTGTCGGACCGTGAACGCCAGCCGGCCTTCCCCTTCGACACGGGCGAGGGAACCGAGCGTCAGTCGGGTGGTATCCCTGTTCGTTTCACCGTCCATCTCGCCTGATCCCGTCGAACTCGGGGGAGGCAACGTTGAACGTCGAGAAGATGCGCTCGATACTCTCGTCGGTCATCCCACAGGTGCGCAACCACCCCGCCATTGCAATCATGTTCGGGTGGGTTGATGGACCGAAACATCCATAGCAACCCCTCGACTGTGCCGGACACAGCGCGCCGCAGCCTGAATGGGTCACTGGTCCCAGACACGGTGTGCCGTCGGCGACCATGACGCAGGTGAGGCCACGTCGTTTGCATTCGGCGCAGACACTGGTGTCCGGGATGTTCGGCTTCCGCCCGGCCAGATACGACGAGATCACCTCGAGGAGCTGCCGGCGATCGATGGGGCAGCCGCGTAGTTCGAAATCGACCGGGACATGGTCGGCGATCGGTGTGGACGTCGCGAGAGTGTCGATGTACTCGCCGCTCGCGTAGACCACGGACATGAACTCGGCGATGTCCGCAAAGTTCCGGAGAGCCTGTATCCCGCCAGAAGTCGCGCAGGCGCCGATCGTCACCAGATGCCGGGAATTCTCGCGGATGGCATGAATACGTTCGATGTCGGCAGCGGTGGTAATGGAGCCTTCGACCAGCGAGAGATCGTATGGACCGCTTTCCACCTCGCTCGACATCTCGAGGAAATGTGAGATGTGAACGGCGTCGGCCAAAGTGAGTAGTTCGTCCTCGCAATCGAGCAGAGTCAGTTGGCATCCGTCGCAGGATGCGAATTTCCAGACCGCCATGGTGGGTGAGGGCATCACAGCTCCTTCACTGCGAGAAGTGGCTCGGCCGCGCGGTAGTCGACTACCGGACCGTCACGACAGAGGAGGAGTTCGCCGAGTTGACAGTGCCCGCACACTCCGGTCCCGCACTGCATGTTCCGTTCCAGCGATACTCGAATATTCTCGCGCTCAACGCCTTGGCCGATCATGGTCCGAGCCGACATCCGCATCATCGGTTCGGGGCCGCACAGCAGTACCGTCGTGCGACCGGGCTCGAGAACGAGGCGGTTCAGGGACTGCGTGACAAATCCGACATGACCCTGCCAGTCAGGTTCTGCCACGTCCACGGACAGCTCGAGGTCGACCAGGTCTCCCCGGCTCCATGTGTCGAGATCTGGGCGGTACAGGAGATCGGATGGTCGGCGAGCACCCACGCTGAGGACAACTCGACGAAATCGACCGCAGGCCTGGGCCTCCAAGACTGCCGAACGTACTGCCGCCAAGCCGACGCCTCCCGCGACGACGATCAGATCGTCTTTGGCGGAATCCAGATCCCATCCCGTTCCGAAAGGTCCTCGGACACCTACGATGTCACCGATGGAGGCTTCGTGCAGCGCGCGGCTGACGGCACCGACAGCCCGAACAGTATGAACCACTGTGTGATCGGCGTGAGTCGGGTCCCCACTGATCGACAGCGGAATCTCGCCCACCCCCCGTGCGTAGACCATCATGAATTGACCGGGGCGGAACCCGGGGAACCACTGCGAGGGCGCCGCGAGGGTCAGGGTCGAGGTATTGCTGTTCTCGTCCCGGCGGGCAACAACCTTGCACGGCGTCGGGACGAGTTGATCACCGAACATGTTCGCGTGCATAGAGATCAAGCAGGCGTGCGCGTGTTGCCTGCAATCGGTGGAGGAGTGTGTCCGCCAGGATCGAGTAGATCGCCCGTCCGAGATCCGGATTGCTCCCGGCGACAGATCGCAACATGGTGGCGTCGACTTCGGCAGCTGTCACGGGAGTGACCGCGGTCGCTGTCCATTGCCACTGTCGAGGTGGGCGGAACCAGGACACGCCCAGAATCTCACCGACAGAAAGTGTTTCGACAGTTTCCTCGCCGCGTCCGGGAATTCTGGTGGTGAGCGTAATCCGGCCGGTCCGGAGAAGCCAACATTTGTCAGCGGAGTCACCTTCGCGGAACACCACGGTACCGGCCGCGAACTGAACCTCGCGTGAGAAGGCAGCGAGTTCATGACGTTGATCGTCGGCCAGACCTTCGATTTCTCTTGGACACTGCTCGCAGGCGTGATCGTTCATGAGTGACAACCGGTATCGCTGTCGGGTTCCACAGTCAAAGCGCCGGTCAGGCGGGCGGCTTCCGCCGTGATGTCGATTCCCACTGGACACCAGTCGATGCATCGGCCGCAACCAACGCAACCGGACGAACCGAATTGGTCGTGCCAGGTGCCCAACTTGTGAGAAATCCACTGTCGGTACCGGCTCTCACCACTGACACGTACTGCGCCACCGTGCAGTTGCGAGTAGTCCAGGTCGAAACATGACGACCAGTGCTGCCATCGCTCGACATTGTCGCCCGCAAGATCGGAGACGTCCTCGGTGGTAGTGCAGAAGCACGTCGGGCACACCATCGTGCAGTTCCCGCACGTCAAGCACCGTGACGCGACGTCCGCCCAGACATCGGCGTCCCGTGCGTCGCGGAGCATGCCGCGAAGATCGACGTCCGGCATTTGCCGACCCATATGATGTGCTGCATCGGCGACAGCGCCTGCGGCCTCGGTAGTTTCCTCGTCGGTCGCCTGCCTACCGCGGACCAGCGTGAGTATCCGTGATCCTTCCGTGGTGCCCACCCCGGTGACGAATCGGTGGCCGTCGTTGTCGATCCTTTCGGTCAGACACAGGTCGTAGCCGGTTTTGGCCTCCGGGCCGGTGTTCATCGACGCACAGAAACACACTCCGCCGGGTTCCGTGCAGTTGGCTGCGATCACGAACAGACCCTCGAATAGATTTGTCGCCGCCTTTCCGCCGGCCGACAGCACTGTCTGGAGTATTCCGATCGCTGCGAGGTCGCACGCGCGCACGCCGAGAAATGCGTATCGAGCAGGTTCGGTCGGCGGTGCGTGGAATGTACCGTCCGTGGATTGGCTCCAGAGTTGTTGCCGCGACGGGTGCAGGTACTGCTTCCACGATTGCGGGCCCGCGGAGTGACCGAAGACTGCAGAATCTGTTCTCCTCCGCAGTCGATACAGTCCAGGGGCGGTATCGACACCCCATCCCGTCGGCAATTGATCACCGGAGTCGAGAGTGTCGAGGACAATAGCGCTGTCGCGGACAGTCGGCCCGATGACGCGATAACCCTCGCTGATCAACACGGTGATCAACTCGTCAAGTCCGTCTCGGTCCATGACGAATTGTTCGCTGGTCAGGTCGGTGGGAGATCCTGAATCAGTCATGGATCCTCCTTGCGGGCGTCATCCGTATTCCTCCACGCTTCAGCTTCGCGCATGGGCTGCCGGCGCGGGTAGGGGCGAAGGACGGTATTCGATGACAAAAGGCTCTGCCCCCTGAAGGCAACGGCACGGTTCAATCGGAAAGTATCCCCAGCCGAATCAGGTGATGATCGATGGCCGCGACGGGCAGCGGAATCGGCACGACAACTCTCCGGTGCCTCGGAGCACCCGACGCGGTTGCTGTTCAACGGTTACATGAGCATCTTGACCAACATGATTCGTACATGCGGTGGTTCGGACCGCAGCCGAAGCAACTCACCACCTTTTCCGATCAACTGTGCGAGTGCAACGATCGGCGATGTGCTCTGGGTGCCTTCATCGGCGAAGAATTGGTGGGTGTCGGAAGCTATGTTGCGTTGGAGAGGGTTTCGCCGCCCACGGTGGAGTTCGCCCTCGTGGTTGCGCAAGGCGACCGGCTGCATGGAATCGGGACTTCGATCTTGAAGCGGCTGGAGGATGAAGCTTACCTGCACGGGGCACGACGCATGGTGGCCGAAATTTTGGGGGCGAACGCACCGATGCTTCAGGTCATTCGTGACCGGGGCTGGGCGCATTCGCTTCGTCGTGATGGATCAACGCTGCATCTGAAGGTGAAACTACATGGAGCAGAGTGACTCTCGCGTCGTAACGGTGACGATGAACCCGGCACTCGACATAGCGACCAGCGCGAGTGCCGTCCACACGACAGACAAGGTGCGTTGTGTGGCACCTCGTCGTGATCCCGGCGGCGGCGGATTGAACGTCGCGCGAGTGCTCCGGGTCCTCGGCGGCGACGTGATGGCAGTGTTTCCCTCGGGAGGTCATTGTGGCCTGGCGGTCGAGGACCTTCTGATCGGTGAACAAGTGCGGCATTGGGCCGAGCCCGTCTCAGGGTCGACTCGCGAGAGTTTTACCGTGGACGATGAGTCGACAGGTGAGCAGTATCGTTTTGTGTTGCCTGGACCGATTCTCACCGTTGCAGAGGTGGAATCGTGTCTCGCTCGAGTGCGTGAATTCGCCGTCGATTCCGGATATGTTGTCGTGAGCGGCAGTTTGCCACCGGGGGTGGGTGCTGATTTTGTTCAGCGGTTGGTCGATTACCTCGAGGGAACCGGGGCGCGGCTGGTTGTCGACACCTCTGGCGCTGCATTGCGCGCATTGAAGAGTGGTGTCTTTCTTGTCAAGCCGAGTATCCGCGAGCTTCGTGAATGGGTCGACCACCCACTCGAGACTCGGGTGGAGCAAGTCGACGCAGCGAGAACTATTGTTGCGCAGAAGGTTGCGGAGGTGGTGGTCGTTTCGCTTGGAGCCGCTGGAGCCTTGCTGGTGACTGCCGACATGTGTGAGTGTGTGCCGTCGGTGGACGTCGTATCGATCAGTGGTGTGGGCGCGGGGGACAGCATGGTTGCGGGCATGGTGTATTCGCTCATCCATCAGCGTTCGCTGATGGATGCGGTTCGGTTCGGTGTTGCAGCCGGGGCTGCGATGTTGAAGACCCCAGGGACGGCACCGTGTTCACCAGCCGACGTGGAGGTCTTCTATGAACGGATTCGTGCAGGAGCAGATCGGGGAGTGATCCGACCCGACTAGGTTCCGATGCTCAGTCAAGCCAGCGACTCGGATTTCGGCGTCAACCCGAACGAGCTCGGGCGAGGAGGATGCGTCGTTCAGCGACCGCGATTGCATGGCGAGCGGTGTCAACTGCGTCGGGGGTCACGGAAACCGACGTGATGCCTTGCCTCACGAGGTGTTCGGCCAGAGCAGGATTGGTTGACACTGCCTGTCCGCACAGTGAGGTCGTCATGCCCGCGAGGGTGGCACGCTCGATGATGGTGTCGATGGTTTCGAGAACGGCAGGATCCATGGTGTCGAAGAGTTCTTGGCAAATCTCCGAATCCCGGTCGACTCCCAGCACCAGTTGAGTGAGATCGTTGGTGCCGATCGACACTCCGTCGATGCCCATTGCCGCGTACCTGGGAATCCAATAGGCAACCGAGGGTATCTCAGCCATCACCCATCGAAGCATCCGGTGATCCGCCCCGAGAGGGTGGGCATCCAATTGTGCCAAACAGCGCGCGAGCTCCCATTCGGTCCGAACGAACGGAATCATCAAATGCACGTTCGGATAGTTCTTTCGCGTTTCGGCGATGACATCGAGATCGAGCGCGAACAATTCCGGTTCCCGCACGTAGCGAAAACAGCCCCGGTAGCCGATCATGGGATTGTCTTCGTGGGGTTCGATGTCACCACCTTCAAGATGTGCAAACTCGTTGGTGCGGAGGTCTATTGCGCGATAGATGACCGGTCGGGCTCCGAAAGCGGCGGCAATACGTGACAGGGCAGAAGACATTTTGGCCACGTACTCTCCGTGGAGACCTCGGGCGATCATCGTGTGGGGATGCAGCCCTTCAAGAGCGTCCATGATCAGGAATTCAGCTCGCAAGAGCCCTACTCCGTCGACGTCTGTGTCGGCTGTCCGTTCTGCAGCTTCAGGAGTCGCCAGGTTCACGTAGACGGATGTCGCGGTTGTCGGACGGGGTGTCGACATTGTCCTCGGCATGGTGGTGGTCGCATTTTTCGAGGAGTCGGCAGTTGCGGAATCTGCAGCAATGACCGTTCCTGCAGTTCCGTCGACTGTGATCAAAGTCCCGTCTGCAAGATCCTTTGTTGCCGTGCGTGTTCCGACGACAACCGGTCGGCCGAGTTCGCGGCCCACGATAGCTGCGTGGCAGGTAATGCCGCCGCCGTCGGTGACGATGGCTGCGGCTCGTCGGAGAACCGGTAACCAATCCGGTCGCGTCATCGGGGCCACCAGTATTTCGCCGTCGACCAAATCACGACCGTCGGCCACCGAACGCAGGACTCGGACGCGTCCGGTAGCAGTTCCCGGCCCGGCGCCCAATCCCTGGGCGAGGACACGTGCTTTTTCGCCGGCGTCGTGTTGGGCTTCGGCCAGTGCTTCCGGTTGCTCGGAAAGGGTGGTGATCGGGCGTGTCTGGACCAGCCACAGTTGTCCTCCGCTGTAGGCGAATTCGAGGTCTTGTGGTCGCCGGTAGTGTTCTTCCACGGCTGCGGCCAATGCTGCGAGCTGGTGGATCTGGTCGTCGGTAAGGATCTGGTGTTCGCGTTGTGAGAGAGGTATTTCCGACGCCTTTTCAGTCCCTTCGGACAGCGAGATCGCGAATGCCTGTGAACCGATATGTACATCGATGATGTCGAAGTCAGGTTTCGACACTACGTAAGTGTCTGGTTCCACCTGTCCACCCACTACGACTTCCCCCAAGCCAGTGGCAGCTTCGATGACCATGCGGTCCCGCGCACCGGTGCGCGGGTCGGCAGTGAATACGACTCCCGATTGGTCCGAGTCGACCATCAGTTGGACGACGACTGCCAGCGACGGCTCGTCCGCAACGCCTTGGAGGTTGCGGTACGACAATGCTCGATCCGACCATAACGATGCCCAACACTGCCGTACGGCATCGATCAAGCCTTCGTCACCGGCGACATTTGTGAAACTTTCGTGAATGCCTGCGTACGAGGTATCGGACGCGTCTTCTGCGGGAGCGGACGAACGGACCGCTACTCGCGTACCTGAAGGCCCCAGCGCGCGATAGGCGTCGATGATCTGCTCTTGCAGTGCTTTGGGCACGAGTGATGCTGTGACTGCCTCCTCGGCGCTGCGGGTAGACGGTAGTTTCCCTGATTTCAGGTCGTCTCTCAACCCGGAAGCTTCCATGGCGTCGAGATAGCCGCAGGTGGTGATTACGAACCCCGGCGGAACCGGAAAGTTCGATCGCCTCAGTTCGCCGAGATTCGCGGCTTTGCCGCCGACGGTCGGTGCGTCTTCGGGTCCGACGGCGTCGATCGGTACTACCCACCGACGTCTGGCATCTATGGAACTCGCTTTCATGAGCTCTCCTGTCCGAGTGCTATGCGCGTGGGTTAGCGAGCGACAGTGTTCAGCAAACCCTTTCCCGCATCAGGTCTACAGAGGCGGAAGTCACTCCGCTCGGGGCCGATTTCCAGTGCGCAGGATGCCGAAGACACTTCCGGTTCACGGTCGATGTTTGTCACGCTGGGGACATCGGTTCGTCGCATTCCTGCGTTCGCGAGATCGGACGTCCAGCGGGATAATCAGAGGAGAATTGTCATGCGTGCACGAGACATCATGAGTAGCCCTGTGACGACAATCGATCAGGCCCGAAGTGTAGGTGACTGTCTACGAGAGATTGCGCGGTCAGGTTTTTCGGCACTCCCAGTAGTCGACGAGCAGAAGCGACTGGTCGGGATCGTGTCCGAAGGTGATCTTCTCAGAAGTGGGTTCGAACGACTGTCACAGGAACACCCGACCGAGTCGACCGAACAATCCGTCGCTGACGTGATGACGCAACCCGTGGTGGCAATGACCGAAGATGTCGTGGTCAACGACATCGCATCCGAGATGCTGCGTTCTGGGCTGCGCGCGGTTCCGATCGTTCGTGAGAGGGACGTAATCGGAGTGGTGACCCGCCAGGATTTGATCGGACTGCTGGCCCTGGACCCCGATCGGATCGCTGACGAAGTGCGCCATCGACTTGACGTCTATGGCGGGCCCGACCGATGGGCAGTGGGTTATGTCGACGGAATACTGACAGTCAGTGGGATTTCCGACGATGATCCCGAGCGAGGTGTCGTGACTGCACTTGCTTCGACCGTTCCAGGCGTTGACGAGGTTCGATTGAGGCCTTGAGAATCGCCAATCCTTGAAGGATTATGCCGACGAGTGAATCGAGTGGCCATGAGCGGCGCAAACGCGCGATCGATGACGCAGACCGACCTGATGTCTTGGCGGATGGAGGCCGATCCGGTCCTCCGCTCGACAATCGTCTCGATCATCGTGCTGGACAGGCTCCCGGATCACGAACGATTGACCGCCGCGATGAACCACGCCATCGACGTAGTTCCGATCTTCAGGTGCAAAGCGGTTGCGCGACAGTTTCCGTGGAGTCCACCACTTTGGGTGGATGACGCGGACTTCGACCTGAGTTGGCACCTTCGAAGGTCTTCCGTGCCACCACCAGGTGGGTGGAAAGGCGTCCTGGATTTTGCCCGCATGAGCGGGATGGCAGCCTTCGACAAAGATCGTCCGTTATGGGAGCTCACCGTGCTCGATGGGCTAGGCGACGGTGCAACAGCGCTGGTAGTCAAAGTTCATCATTCCTTGACCGACGGGGTCGGGGGTATGCAACTGACACGCGAGATTACCGATGACACGCGGGCTGGCGGATCAAGTCAGGACGGCCACGAATTCAGGCCACCTGTTGTTCGTTCCACACCAGGAGACTCACGTGCGGCGATGGCCGAAGCGGTGGCCCGAAGTGCCGCGCACGCAGTGCGCCATCCCGCAGCTACGATGCACGACGTCGTGCGAATCTTCGGATCGACGGCGCGTATGACGCGACCGACGACCCGAACGATGTCGCCAGTGATGACTGCTCGGAGTACGCGCCGTGGTTTCGGTGTGATCGAATTTCCGGTGGCGGCACTGACCGCTGCAGCGGCGGGCACACAATGCTCGGTAAACGACGCGTTCTTGGCTGCACTTCTACTGGGCATGGCCGGCTACCACAGAGGCCACGGTGACGTACCGAATCAACTGATGGTGACATTGCCGATCAGTCTGCGTGACAGTCGTGATCCGCTGGGAGGCAACCGAATCACGCTTGCAAGGTTTGCTCTTCCGGTCGATATTGCAGATCCGGAGAAATTGATCCGTCGTGTTCACATCATCGTAGAAAGTTGGCGGAACGAGCCGGCGATTCCGTTATCTCCTCACTTGGCCAGAATGCTGAACTTGCTGCCGGTCGCGGTCACAGGCGACATGCTCAAGCACATGGATTTTGTTGCATCCAACGTCGTTGGTTCTTCGACACCGTTGTACCTCGCCGGTGCGCGGATAATTCGCCAATTCGCATTCAGTCCTACCCTCGGATCGGCTTTCAACGCGACTTTGATGTCTTACGCCTCGCACGTGTGTGTCGGGATCAACGTCGACGTGAGAGCAGTTCCGGACCAACCCGCATTGATGACAGCCGTCTCCGAAGGGTTTAGAGCCGTGCTGGCACTTGGGTCTCGGCACACAGACGCCACGGTGACAACGTCGTACTGACAGCTTGGGCGTGTGTAATGGTTCGAGATCGAGCATCGGCTCGGGCAGTTGAACGTGCCGGTAACTTGACAGAGGTGGCGCCGACGTCGCCAGGTGCGGTGCCGACTACACCTCCGACTGTCATTCCGAAAGTCACTCCAGCAGCGATTCCGGTGAGGGAGGGGCAATTGTGGAACCGATCGAGCCATAGGCGATGTGACTCACTCCCACCGGATTCGGCCGACACCCCCAGCGGTAACCGGTTCAACGCGCTGCGCATTTCCGCGGTGTACAGTCGCATCGACGCGAACACCGAATGCGCCGCGGCGCAATGCCCAGCAAAAGACGAATGCGTAACCGATGAAGGGCTTCTCGAACGGAGAGGACGCGCCCACGCGCACGATGAGGTCTCGGATAGTCCGACTGTTCTCTACCTGTCCATTGACGCTTTGTGTGGCGCTTCGATCTGTAGGCCCCAGAGTCCCAGTCCCATGATTCACGTTGGAAGTGTTCCGCGCTGCATTCGCCATGCAAACACGAAAGTGCCGTTGAGACTTGGCGATGCCAGAGTTGCTCTTTCACGTTGCGTGATCAGGCCAGTGCCTACGTTTCGTCGAGGCAGCAAAGCGTACGTCGATCAGGTAGGCGTTGCTGCCGCGAAGACGCTCGGTGCGAGCGCCCCCAGCGTTCGTCGACGTAAGGCTGGATTCGAATGGCCCAACCCAAGGGCAGAACCACGGGAGCGCACTCGCACTGACTTAGGCCGACACAGCGGCCAGGACACTGAACACCAGACCCGAACATGCAAGTGCGGCCCCGAAGGCAACTGAGCCGGCGAGTGGAAGTCAATCTGCGGCGAATGATGCTGACCTGCCTCAGGTTGGCGCTGAAGATCGCCGTACATAGCATCCATCCGGACCGAACCCGGCGACTCGACTCCGTAGCCCGCTACCTGCAAGATCTGGGTTTCGACAACCTCGAAGCGAACGGCGCAGCCCAGACTCATCCCCCGGTGGGTGGTATGTCGACCGGTCATTGACGTCATCAGCTCACCTGACCCGACTCCGTGCGATTGCATCGATGATGTTCCGCGTTCGAGCCACTGGTGCTCTGTGCGAGTGCGCGTCGAATCAGATGGTGGCAGGCTTGTCGACATCGAAAGATTTCGTATCAACACTAATCCCCGAAACGGGATGCCGTCTCGAATCAGCGACCTCGTGCAACCGTCGGCCGGACGGGGCACCGGCTCGTTTCCGCGAGTGCTGCGCGTCAATGTCGAGCACCCCGTGGACCTTTGATTCCAGGAGATGCGGTCAGACGTCGGTACAGGTGGGATCGGTTAGCGGCTCGTCTTCGCCCGTCGAGTCATCTGTCGAGCTCTCCTGGCGTGTGACCCGCAGTACCCGCAGAGACGCCGCTAGGCCGAGGGCGAGGAATGCGATCGCTGCGACCATCGCCCATTGAGTGGCTGAGGCGAAGGCCTCGGACAACTGATGGATGACCTCGTCGGGGCCGTGACTCGCGCGTAGGCCGGCGATCGCGCCGCCCGCGGATTCTCGGGTGGCGTCGGTGAAGTTCTCCGCGGGACCCTGGATACTGCCGAGGTAGTGGGCCAGTCCGATCGACAGGACCGCGCCGACGACTGCGGAGCCGAGCGCCGAGCCGATCTGTCGAACGGTGCTCTGCGTGGCGGAGCCCTGCCCGGACAGGTCTACCGGTATATCGGACAACACGGTGCTGGTAAGTTGCGCGGACGCCAGGCCGAGGCCGACACCGTAGATCACGAGCACTGCACCGACCGTGACAGGGGAGACGTCCGCGCTGATGACGAGTACGAGTGCCAACACGCCGATGATCTCGAGGACGACGCCGACAACGACTGTGCCGGCTGCACCGATCGCAGCCGCCAGGTGACGGGCCATGGTGCCGGAGAGAAAGGCGCCGGCTGCCATCGTTGCCAGTACGAAGCCGGCGCCGAGGGTGCTCAGGCCGATGGCATTGATCAGGAACAGCGGCAGCGCGAAGATCAAGCCGAACTCGCCGACCGCGATCATCATCGCGGCGATGTTCCCCCAGCTGAAGGTGGGGGTGTAGAACATGTGCAGATCTAGAAGTGCGGACCGATTGACTCTGGCACGGTGGCGTTCCCAGAACACGAACAGCGTCAACACTACGGCAGCCAGGAGTAGCAGGATCGGCACGATCGAGAGGGGCATGTCCGCAGACCACGTCATACCGAAGAGGCTCAAGTCTTTGAGTGGCTTCCACCAGCCGAGGGTGCTGCCCTCGATGATCGCGAAGACGAGTGCACCGAAGCCGATCGCACTGAGCAATAGCCCATCCACGTCGAAGCCGGGGCGGGAGTCGCCGGAGCGGGTCTCGGGGATCACAACCAGCGCTGCGACTATCAATACAAGGCCGATGGGGATGTTGACGTAGAAGATCCACTGCCAGCTGAACGAGCTGGTAAGCCAGCCGCCGAGCAGCGGGCCGAGTGCGGCGGCGCCGGCCATGACCGCCCCCCAGACACCGAATGCGGCGGCCCGATCCTTTCCGCGGAAGGTCGCGTTGACTGTCGAAAGTGTGGACGGGAGGATGCACGCGCCACCAACGCCCTGCAGTGCACGCGCGGAGATGAGCATCTCGGCGCTCCCGGACTTGGCCGCCCAGAGGCTGCCGGCGAGGAACAGAGCGATGCCGACGAGGAAAATATTGCGCCGGCCCAGGCGATCGCCGAGGTTGCCAGTGGTCAGCAATAGCGCGGCGAACACGATCGCGTAGAGCGAGTTCACCCACTGTGCGTCAGTAATGTTCAGGTGCAGGTCGTCGATGATTGTCGGGAGGGCGACGGCCACAATAGTGCCGTCCATGACGATCATCGCCAGGCCCAGCGCGAGTACGACGAGGCTCCACCACTTGGATATGCGTGGGGCAGGAGAGAGCGCTGAGGCCGATGCGTTTTCCGTCACGGGGTCACACTACGGTTCACCGTGGACGGAGCGCATCAATCGAAAGTTGTACAGTGCTCCAGCAGTCGAGGTTGACGTCGGACAGAATTCGGCGCCAGCATTCCATAATCCACCTGTGCGCGGCGATCGCGCAGTGGTTGCATGGTTCGACGAATTGGGAACTGGGGTTCGCGTGGACGGATTGGGTGGGACCGATCAGTGGCGACACGGATGTTGGCGTGCGATTGCACGGTCCTCGGATCTTGTTGGACGAGAATGGTGTTCGGCTCGAGTGCGGTAGGGAAGTGAGAACGGCGACGGTTCCGCAGCGGCGGGCGTTGGCGGTGCATGATGGTGGGTGTGCGTTTCCGGGGTGTGAAGGCCGTCGGAATAATGCCCCGGGGCATACGCTGGCATTTTCGTGTACCGGAGAGTTCAAGGCAGCGACCAGAACTGAGTAGTCACCAGATAGAAGACGACCACCCAGAACACGGTCACCGCAGCGACGATCGCCGCCCCTTGCGCGTTGGTTTTTGCGACAGGAATCCCCGGAGGTGGACGCAGCCAACGGTGCAGGAGCCGATTCACGTAGTACGGCATCGTGAAGAAACTCATGATGAAGCTCGACAACAGGTTGCCGATCAACAATCCGAGCCAGAGTGGCAGCTTCAGCGGTGACAGCGCCAAAGTTAGCAAGACGACAGTCGGGTAGAGACCGACCCAGACCGCGATCGAGGTTTTTGTCTCCGAAGGTGGAGGGGCCTCGTTTCCGTTCTCGTCGAAGGCAAACCAACTGCCGAACGAATTGTCCACGGTTCGCAGTTCGAAGTCGTGGAACTTGCGACCCTCGGCGAGAAGCTGTTGTCGCTCAGGGGAAGTCAGCCACGTATCGAGGTGGGCAGCATTGTCGAAGCGATACAGCAGGGTCCATTCATCCTGCACACCGTCGACGGGGCGAAACAGTTCGGTGCCGCGGAATCCGTCGAAAGCACTCTCCACCTCCCGAAGGCGATCCTGCCAGGCAAGGAACTCGTCGATGCTGTCGTCACCTACTCGGTGCGTCACTACGACGGTCAGCAGTGGGTCCGGAGGCCTGATCCCGCCGCTCACTACCTGCTGCGTGGCCGGGCCGTCGAAGAACTGACGACCGCTGTCGAGGTAGTCCTGCCTCGTCGCGCTGTTGATCCACGCTTGAACATGAGCGATGGAGTCGAAGCGGTACACGATCACCCAGTCAGGTTGGGTGGGCGTCGGAGCAGCGATTTCTGCCCCGAGGAAGCCTGCATAATCTGCGGCGGCTCGGTTGAGATCTTTCTGCCAGACCTCGAATTCTTTCTCCAGTCCGGCACGCACTCGCTGGCCGATGATGACCGTCGCGGCGCTGTCCGCCGACGTGTTCGCGGTCATCGGTTCAGGCCTGAGTAGATGCGTTCCGGGGTGAGCGGTAGTGACCGGAATCGTGACCCGGTTGCATCCTGCAGTGCGTTCGCCAATGCAGGGGCAACCGGATTGATGCAGCACTCCGCCATGCCCTTGGAGCGGAGTGGGCCGACGGAGTCTGATGACTCGACGAGGATCACCTCCGTGCGTGGGATATCTGCATATGTCGGGATCCGGTAGTTACGTAGATTCGGGTTCATCATCGCGCCGTTTGCGTCTACGTGGAAGTTCTCGGTGAGTGCGAAGCCGATGCCCTGGGCGACGCCACCTTCGATCTGTCCCCGCACCTGCGCCGGATTGATGATCACCCCAGCGTCGGTGGCTTGGACGCTGTAGAGAATGCGGATCTCGCCGGTGATGCGATGGACGGCAATCCGGAAGCCATGAGTGTTGGACACCACGCTGCGCGGAGATCCGTATGCCTTCCGCGCCTCGGTGAATCGGATCCCGGGCGGGCGTGCGGCCTCGAGTATCTCTTGCAGTGTTAATCGAGTACTACCGCAGACGATCTTGTCGTCGTCCATCGAGCACTGGTCAATCGACACGCCGGTGTGGTGCGCGGCGAAGGCAAGTAGGCGATCGCGGAGCGCATTCGACGCGCGAAGTACCGCGTTCCCAGCGACAAACAGGCCGGCGCTGGCGAAAGCGCCTGTGTCGAAACCGGTTCGGTCGGTGTCCGACTGAATGATTCGTACACGTGACGGTGTTGTGCCCAGCTGATTCGCGGCGATCTGCACGTGGGCGGTAGAAGTTCCCTCACCGAATTCGACTGTGCCGATGGCAAGTTCGTATACACAGTCTTCGCCGAGGGTGAGCCAAGCCTCGGAAATGTGCTCGGTGGGTGGCGCGGTCTCGTGTAGCGAATTGGCAGTGCCGGTGCCGATCAGCCAATCCGCTCCGAGCGAGGGAACCGGTTGGCGCTTCAACGCGGCGTCGATCAGATCTATGCATTGCCCCAGTCCGTCTTCGGTGAAGATCACGTCGTCTGGGCCGTCTTCGAGTGCGATCAGCGAATCGCCCGGTCGGACGATATTGCGTCGACGCAGTTCGAGCGGATCCATGTTCAGCGCGACGGCCAATTCGGTCATGGCCGATTCCACGGCAAAGGCCGGTTGCGTCATCCCGTACCCACGCAGAGCGCCGCTCGGGACGTTATTGGTGTACACGGAATACGCATCGAACTTCTTGTTGGCGCAGCGGTAGAGCGATACTGCCGCGCCGCCGGCAAAGAGTGTCTCTCCACCGTGGTTTCCGTACGCACCGGTGTTCGATACGTTGCGATACTGAAAGGCTGTGAGGGTTCCGTCCGACTTGGCACCGAGCTTGATCGTGAGCTTCATCGGATGACGCGGCGACGCGGTGGTGAACTCTTCTTCTCGGGTGAACTCGAGGCAGACGGGACGACCGGTGTCGAGGGTGGCGAGCGCCACCAGATCCTCGCTGATCACTTCCTGTTTTCCTCCGAACCCGCCGCCCACGCGTTTGCAGAACACGCGTAGCTGATCCGGGCGGAGGTCGAAGAGATGGGCGAGTTTGACCTTGGCGATGGAGGGGGACTGCGAACTTGTGCGAACGTGAAGGCGTCCGTCTTCCATCCAGGAGATCGAACCGTGCGTCTCGAGGTGCGCGTGCTGAACCCGCGGCGAGAAGTAGGTGCCTTCGTGGATGACGTCGGCCTCGGCGAACCCTGCCTCGACGTCGCCCACATGACCGTGAAGTTCGAGCAGGATGTTGTGCTCGGGATCTCGAACAAAGGGATCGTCGGATCCGTGCAGGGCTGGAGCGCCGTCGGCCATGGCCTCTTCCGGATCGAACACGGAAGGCAGGATCTCGTAATCGACCTTCACCTTCCGACGGCCTTCTTCCGCAGCGACGACGGAGTCGGCGAGGACGGCCACTACACGCTGACCCACGAACCGCACGACGTTGTCGAGAATGTAGGTGTCGTCCGGATCGACAAGGTGGTCGGTATGTATTGCCGTGGTGAAGAGCTTGCGCGGCACGTCTTTCCAGGTGTAGACGCGATGGACACCGGGGACGGCGAGCGCCTCGGTGGTGTCGATGGAGGTGATGCGGGCATGTGCGTGAGGCGAGTGCAGCACTTTCAGGTGCAGCATGCCGTCGATCGCGGTGTCCATAGTGTATTCGGCTCGGCCGGTCACCACGTCGGTGGCCGCCGGCGCCCCGACGCTGGTTCCGACGGCCTGTCCCGGGAGGGCAACTTCGATAGCACCGACACCGTTGACCGCGTCTTCGATGGATCGGTAACCGGTGCAGCGGCACAGGTTTCCCTTGAGCGCTCGCGGCAAGTCTTCTTTCTGCGCGTCGGTGAGCGCCGCCGAGGTCATGATCATCCCGGCGGTGCAGAACCCACACTGAAAGCCGGGTGCATCCCGGAACTGCTGCTGAATCGGATGGAGATCTTCGGGCGTGCCGAGTCCCTCGATCGTGGTTACCGCGCGACCGTCGGCGCGAAAGGCGGGCGTGATGCAGCTGTGTATCGGTGTTCCGTCGAGCCACACTGTGCACGCCCCGCAGTCCCCGCCGTCGCACCCCTTCTTCACCCCGTGGTGTCCGAGGTGCCGAAGAAACGTCCGGAGACACTGTCCCGGGAACGGCTCCTCGTGGAACTGCCGGTCGTTCACCGTGTAGCTCATGACTGGCTCCCCGTGAGTTCGTTTCGGAGCTCGTCGGCGTAGTGGCGGGCGAGGTGGAGGCGGTGGTCTGGGGTTCCGTTGGGATCGTCGAACCAAATGTCGGCCGAAATGGAGTCGACGGCTCGTCGCAGAGAGTGCTCGTCCGGCATGGTGTCGAACGTCAGCCGGATCGGATGGGTGGTGCCGGCGGTGATGGTGAGGTGAAAGTCGTCGGCGCCAGGAGTCTGCGTCGCGATCATGAAGATCGTCGAACGGCCGAGGTGCGTGAGACTGAAGCGGCGGTGGGCGTGCCGTTTGGTGAGTGCGTGCACCGGGAACTCGATGCTCCGAAGGACTTCGCCCGGCTCCAGGACATTCTGGTGGTCACCGGTCACGAAGTCGCACGCGTCGACGGTCCTCACTGTTCCGTCGGTAGCCCATAGTGTGAACGAAGCCTCGAGTGCAACTGCCAGGGTGATCATCGGTCCGGCCGGAAGCGACATACAGATGTTGCCGCCTACGGTGGCCGAATTCCACACCTTGAAAGACGAGAGGAAGTACTCGCAGCTGACGCGAATAAGTGGACTCGCACGCCAATTGTCCGGCGGGACAAACGCATACAGTTCGGCAACGGTGCACGTAGCTCCGACACCGAAATGAGTCGGGCCGACCTCCAGTGGTGTCCAACCGAGCGCGGTGAGGTCGACCAGTCGACGCGTGTCGGGTTGTTCTGCTGAGAACAGCCACGTTCCTCCCGCGAGCCAGGCGTCGCCGGGACGCCACACGTCCCCTGGGCGATCCGGTGGTCGGCGTATCACGTCGGTAATGGTGGTGATGTCCATGCGCCTGCTCCCCTCGGGGGATGTGTCTTCTCGGAGTGGGACATTACCGAGGTGACGAGACGCATTCACACTTTTAGTACATATCGGGCACGCGAAACATGAGCGATACGTACGTGACATCGACTGGTGGGGCGGTGCATGCGCTTGCCGATTCTGGGTACGACTGCTTGAGAGGCGCGATCAGCCTCTTGCTTTCGCGCTGTTGATTCGGACGCGGCTACGCACTCGGCGGCCGCGGAGATCATGCGGGGCGGGGCGCTGTGAAACCCTTCGAGGTAAGTCGGACCGACCCTTCTGATGAGACGCTCTTTCCGCTCTCGGCCGCCCAACGGGCAACCTGGTTCGCTCAGCAATTCGATCCCGAAGTCCCGATTCTGATAGCGCACTACGTGGAGCTGCGCGGCGAACTCGACGTCGAACTGCTGGATCGCGAAACGCGAGCGGTGGCATACGAGTTTCAATCTCCTTTGCTCAAAGTGATCGAGATCGACGGTCAACCGATGCAGTACGTGGATGAGAAGGCCGAAATCTCGGTCGGTTTGGTCGACCTCCGTGGGTCCCCCGATCCGATCGAGGATGCCCTCGGGTGGATGCGCCGAGATTGCCGGACACAGCTCGACCTGGCAGTCGACGGAATCGTTGCGACCGCTGTGCTGCGCGTGGGTGACGCGCACTATCTGTGGTACAGCCGTATCCATCATGTCGCGCTCGACGGTTTCGGTGCCATGACCATGATGAACCGCATTGCGCATCGGTACTCGGCCTCGGCGGCGAGAAAAGATCTGCAGCCGAGTCGTGCCGCGACACTGCGCACGCTGTACGACATCGACGAGCGGTACAGACAGTCGGATCGATTCGCTGCCGACCGTGAGTACTGGGCAGGGCGCAATACAGTCGGTGCCGGATCCAGCTTGGCGGAGGCTTCTGGGCCCGCACACATCGAGAGCCGACTCGAAAGCACACTGATGTCGGACCGGAGCTGTGCCCTTCTCCACGAATCCGAGAACCACGCTGCAACGGTCGTCGCTGCGCTCGCGTTGTACCTCTCGCGAATGACGGCGAAAGAGACTGTCCAGATTCATGTTCCGATGTCCGGACGGACTACGGCGGTGTTGCGGGACTCGGGCGGCATGATGGTGAACGTCGCGCCGCTGCTCATCAGTGTCGCAGCCGTCGACACCGTCGGTGAACTCTTCGCCCAGGTCCAGCATGAGCTCATGGGTGCATTGCGGCACCAGCGCTGCAGCCTCGACGACATCCGTCGGGACGCAGGCGTGACGAGCGGTCTGGAAGGCGAAGACTCATATGCCGGGCCCATGGTCAACGTCATGCTGTTTCGCCAGGAGGTGCAGTTGGGCGAGGTGGTTGGGGAGTATCACATCGTCACCTCCGGGCCGGTGGAAGACCTTCTGGTCAACGTGTATCCGAGTGGCGACAGGCTGCGTGTCGACTTCCGGGCAAACCCGATCCGATACGAGGAGGCGGGTTTACGCGAGCACCACCGGAATTTTGTCGGCTTGCTGGAAGAGTTGATCGCGTCTGATTCCGGTGCCGAGCTCGCAGACATTCACGGCCCGACGGCCCGGGAGGGCGAGCGACGACAACGGGAAGTGCGGCACCTCGAGTATTGGAGACATGAGCTCACCGGGGCGCCCGAACTTTTGCAACTTCCCTTCGATCGACCCAGGCCTGCAACGCAATCGCTGGACAGTGCACAGGTTGAGGTCGTGATTGCCGCAGACACCCACGCGCGGATTACAGAAATGGCAAGTGATCTCGGGACGGACACACGCGCGGTCCTACATACGGGCTTCGCGCTTGTGGTGAGCCGATTGTCCGGGGCTTCGGACGTGGTAATCGGTACGCCGACGGGATCCGACGCGAACATCGTTGCCATCCGGAGTCGCATCGATCTGGAGACGCCGTTCACGGCGCTCCTGGGCAGTGTCGTCGAGGTTCGAAGTAATGCGCTGCCGCACAGTGGGATACGGCTCGAGCAGGTGGCGCAGTCGCTCGAGGTGGAGGATGTACCTGCGTATGCGCCGGTTGTCCAGGTGACGTTCGAGTCCGTCGCCAGCGCTGACGAGCACCCTCCTGACCTCGGCCGCTTCGATCTCGGAGTGTCTGCAGTCGAACTGTTCGACGAGGTGGGTACGCCGTCCGGAATCACGGTGACGCTCGCGTTTGCCACCGACCTGTTCGACGCCGAGACGGTACGTGGCCTCGGTTTGCGGTTCGCGCGCGTCCTGGAATCCGTCACCACAGATCCGGCAATGATGGTCGGCGACATCGACATCTTGTCCGACGACGAGCGATCCGCGATGCAGCCTGTCTGCAGTGACCCTCGCGCTTCGCACCGCACCCTGGCCGAACTGTTCGACGGTGCGGCGCGCACACACCCCGACGGCGTGGCCCTGTCGTATCTCGATGGCGAGTTGACGTATCGAGAACTCGACGATCGTTCGTCGAAGTTGGCCCGAGTCTTGATCGACCGCGGCATCGGTCCGGAAAACAGTGTGGCGCTGGGTTTGACGCGTTCGATCGAATCGGTTGTCGCGATGTTGGCGGTGACCAAAGCCGGCGCGGCATTCGTGCCGGTGGATCCGACCTATCCGGGTGAACGTGTTCGCTTCATGCTGACCGATTCCGGTGCCGTACTGGGGCTCACGGTCGTTTCCGAACTTCATCGTTTGCCGGATTCGATTTCCTGGCTAGCGATCGACGACGCTGAGTTCGGTGGCCGACTTGCGCGGTTGTCCGTCCGCTCCATCTCCGATGTCGATCGGGTGCACCCGATCCGCCCCGACAATCCCGCATACGTGATCTACACTTCGGGTTCCACCGGACTCCCCAAGGGGGTGACGGTCTCGCATCGTGGACTGGAAGCGCTTGCTGCCGAACAGCGTTCGCGGTTCGGTGCGACCCAGGATGCGCGAACATTGCACTTCTCGACCCCGAGTTTCGACGCCTCGATTTTCGAATACCTGCTGGCTTTCGGGGCCGGAGCGACCATGGTGATTGCGCCGAGCACGATCTACGGCGGTGACGAGTTGTCTCACTTCCTCGAATCCCAGCGTGTCACGCATGGTTTTGTCACTACTGCGGCGCTCGGAACAGTTTCGCCCGAGGGCCTTTCGGACTTCGGCGAAGTGGTGGTCGGTGGTGAGGCCTGTCCGCCGGATCTCGTGCAGCGCTGGGCTCCCGGCCGACGGCTGTGCAATGCGTACGGGCCGACCGAGACCACCGTCATGTCGAACATCGGCGAGCCGATGGTGTCGTCGGAGAACATCACAGTGGGCGGTCCGCTCCGCGGCTTCGAGGAGATCGTGCTCGATCAGCGATTGCACCCCGTCCCCGACGGTGTTGTGGGCGAGCTGTACATCTCGGGAGACGCGCTCGCACGTGGATATCACCGGAAGTATGCGTTGACCGCAGAACGATTCGTGGCAGACCCCTTCGGCCTCCCCGGGCAGCGGATGTATCGAACGGGGGATTTGGTGCGGTGGCGCCGTGGCCGTGGACTCGAGTACGTCGGTCGTAGTGACTTCCAGGTGAAAGTTCGCGGATTTCGTATCGAACTCGGGGAAATCGACAGCGTCGTGCGGTCGTGTCCGCAGGTCGAGAATGCAGTCACCGTGGCGCGTGCGGCTCCCTCCGGGACAGCGATGATCACCACGTACGTCGTGCCTGCCGGCGGAAGTGCGCTCTCGACGGCCGAGCTGACGCGGTACGTCGCGAGCCGTGTTCCGTCGTACATGGTTCCTGCGGCATTTGTTCTACTCGACGAGTTGCCGGTAACTCCGGCGGGAAAGGTCGATCGCGCTGCCTTACCTGCACCTCGGCTCGATGCTCGGTCGGACGACTTTCGACCGCCCGAGGGCGCTGAGGAACTAGTGCTCGCCGAGATTTTTGCCGATGTTCTAGGCGTCGAGACGGTGGGTGCGGGTGACGACTTCTTCGATCTGGGCGGGAACTCACTGATTGCCACGAAGCTGATCGCTCGCGTAAATGCCGCTGAAGAAATCGATTTCGGGGTGCGGACTTTGTTCGAAGCACCGACTATCGAATCATTGGCCCGTCACGTGCGGGATGCGACGTCATCCCGCGTTGATCGCACGCGTTCGAAGCGTCCAATCCTGCAGGCACATTCGTACAGGGACAAGATTCCGGTGTCTGTGGCACAACGACGCCTGTGGTTCGTCAATCAGTTCGACACGTCGTCCCCGGCCTACAACATTCCGATGGTGGTCCGACTGTCAGGTGCCTTGGATGTCGCTGCGATGCAGCGCGCGGTGGGAGATGTTGTCGATCGGCATGAATCGCTCCGTACCGTCTACCCGGCGTCGGTCGACGGCCCACATCAGGTAGTAGTGCCTTCGGAACGCGTGACGTCGAAGATCGCGTGGGAAGTATCCGTGGACGAGGAAGCCTTGGACAGGCGCATCGCCGATCTCGCTCGCGAGGGGTTCGACGTGAGCGCGAACGTGCCCCTGCGCGGCTCCCTTTTTCGGGTCACGCCGGACGATCATGTCCTTGCGCTGGTGGTTCACCATATTTCGGCGGACGGAGCATCCCTCGAGCCGCTGGCCCGCGACCTGACCCGCGCCTACGCGGCGCGGGCTGCGAAACGGGCACCGGACTGGTCGCCTTTGCCTGTGCAGTACGCCGACTACAGCCAATGGCAGATCGAACTGCTCGGCAGTGACGACGATCCGGACACGCTCGAGGCGAAGCAGTTGGACTACTGGACGTCCACCCTGGCCGGTCTACCTGACGTGATCGACCTTCCGCTGGATCGACCGAGACCGGCGGAACGATCCATGCGCGGTGAATCGGTCCGATTCTCGGTGCCCGCAGACGTGCACAGTGAACTCCTCGAACTCGCTCGGAATCACAACACGACACCGTTCATGGTGATGCACGCAGTGCTGGCGGTTCTGTTGGCACGGCTGAGCGCCTCGCCGGACATAGCGATCGGGACTCCGGTAGGAGGGCGCGCCGAGCAAGTCCTCGACGATCTGGTCGGGATGTTCGTCAACACGGTCGTCCTGCGAATCACCGTTGACACCGCCGCGACTTTCGAGGAGATCCTTTCACGAACTCGCGAAGTCGATCTGGCAGCGTTCGGACAAGCCGAGGTGCCGTTCGAGCGAGTCGTCGATGCAGTTGCGCCGGAGCGTTCGTCATCTCGCTCACCGCTCTTCCAGGTTCTGTTGGAATTCCAGAACACCGCAGATCCCCACCTCGAACTACCCGGACTGGGTGTCGATGTTGTTCCAGTCGACGTCGGTGTCGCCAAATTCGACTTGCAACTGTCGCTCTCCGAGCAGCGTGGCAAAGACGGCGTCCCCATGGGTTTCGATGCCGCCTTCACCTATGCCTCCGATATCTTCGAGCGCACCACAGTCGCCGAGTTCGGCGAGCGTTTCGTCCGCCTCCTCCGGTCGGTCGTGTCGGATCCAACAGTGCCAGTAGGGGATACGGAAATTTTGGGCGCGCCCGAGCGTGGGTTGGTGGTGGGTGGTTGGGATGGTGTGGGGGTTGTGGT
>NZ_JBXAFO010000043.1:0-34341 GCF_058793255.1 Rhodococcus sp. MPR-R1B | reverse complement strand
CGACTGAGCCGACCACGACTGAGCCGACCACGACGACTGAGCTCACGACGACTGAGCTCACGACGACTGAGCCGACCACGACGACTGAGCCCACGACGACTGAGCCCACGACCAACCCTTCGGCGTCGCAACGTCCGAGCAGCAGCGCTTCCCCCGCGACCAACGCAACTTCGCAGACCGAGAGTCCTTCGAGCCAAGCACCCTCCGAGACACAGTCTCCTTCCGAATCGCAGCCGAGTTCCGAGCAGTCGTCCGCGGTAGCGGCTCCGCCGGCTGGACCGTCTGATCCGCAGGGACCGTCAGCGGGCGGCGGAGCGCCTGCACCCTCTGCCGGTGGACCGGCAAACGCTGCGCCGGGCGCAGTCGCAGCCCCTTCCGCACCCGAGGTTCTGGCCGCACCCGCACCCGTAGCTCCGCAGGTACCGTCGAACGTTCCGAACGTCGCGGCTCCGACTGACAACCCGGAGGCATTTCCGACGGCGTTCACTCAAGGGCTTCCGCCGATTCTCAACGCCGCCGCCGTCGCCGGCGGTGTAGGCGGAATGGCAGTGGTAGCGGCCGGTGCGGGAGCACTGACTTTCCGCGGAGCATCGCTGCAGAAGGCACGATTGGCTGCCGCGCGTGCCGAATTCCTGGCACCCGGATCACAGGGAGGTGCGTGAGTCGTGCCGGACAGACGTTCACATCGCCGCGTTCTGGCCGCGGTGGATGCCGTATGCGACGCAGCAGCGTCGTCGGAGGCTGTGTCACTGCTGACGGTAGTGCAGACAGTCGCCCGCGAGCGTGGGCGCCCGATCGAGATCGATCTGGAAACCCCGCTCGCCACCGGAGTGTGCGGTCAGCGCCGAGCCTACGACGACCACGACGTCATCGTCTTGGCCCCCGGACTTCCCAATGTCGAGCGAACTCTGGCACATGAGTTGGGGCACATAGTGTTTCGGCACGAGGGTGCCGAGATCGCCGAGGCGACGCTCGAGGTCAGTGACGATTTGATCGCCTACATGTTGAGTCAACGTTCTCTGCGGCGCAACGAACCCGTGCCGATGGATGACATCGCGGAGTGGGAAGCCGAGACGTTCGCGTCGATGTTGATCATGCGTCTGCGAACGATGAGTGGCCGTGGGACACCGCTGTCGGTGTTGCGGTACGACGAGGCGATCGGATGATCTTTTGGGCTGTGGCCCTTCTCGTCTGGGTTGCAGCCGGCGCGAGACTGGGTCGAGTTGTCGCGCGCACCGCGACGCCGTTGCGAATGTCGATGGTCTTTGCAGGCTTCTCGGTCGCATTGTCGTCGACGGTCATGGTGCCGGCGGTATGGGACATCGTCGATCGCATTGCGCCGGAGCAGCATGCCGCCGCGATGATCGTCATCGTCTTGTGGACAGCGTTGTCTGCGGCCAGTGCAGTCGGCGCCGTGTCTGCCTGGCCTGTGATGTCACGTCCGGCTATGCGCGGCCTCGCCACCGTGCTGTACTCGGTGGGGCTCCTGGTGGCGATCGCGGTTCTCTTCGGCTACCCGGCGCCGGCCCTGATCTTTATCGTCGTCGCTCTGTCCCTTGTCATTTCGACGGGGCTACGGCACGTTGCGTGGGCGCCGTTGGGGCGCGGAATCGCGTTGATCGTGACCGGTTCGTCGATCCTGCTCGTCGTGGTCGTCGTGATGCTTGTCGAATCGATCGGTGGCACCGGCGCACTCGAATCGGATATCTGGACGGGCGCAGGGGTGTGGTTCATCGCTGCCTCGAGTGTTCTGATTGCGCTGGGCATCACGTGGGTGCTTCTCGAGACCTGGTTACGTGCGCGACGAGATCTGTACCGTCTGCGGCGGATGCACGCGCTTCTCGTCAAGCGATTCCCCGAGGTAGTCGACGCGGACAGCGCCGGGAGTACGTCTGTGCTGCGGGCATCGGACATGATCGCGCAGATCATGGATGCGATGTACATCCAGTCCGGCGCCGGGATGTTCGACGTCGGTGGTCAGGAACCGCCGCGGGCCGTCACTGCACACGCGGGGATTTTGGCGGGGTGGATCGCCGATCCCTTGGCCTCGGATGTCTTGGACACCAGGTGGATTGCGCCTCCTGAGAAGATGTCGGCGCGCCGCTGGGTGTTGTTGTTGGCGAAAGAACTCGATGAAACGACAAAAGTAGGTCGACGTTCGTAGTCGACCTACTCCATGTCATTGCAGTGCTCGAGATCGAGTCAGTGCTTCAGCACGGTCACATCAGCGTGACGCGTCAGGCGGAACCTCTGGCAAACCTTCACTCGCGCGGAGCTTTTCAGCCATCGTGGTGAGTAGATTCTGCGATTCTTCCGAGAGGTCGAATGCACGGCTCGAGAGGCGGCGAAGCCCGTAGCCTTGGAGCTGTGAGAGCAGTTCGAGATCGTGATCGATCTTGGCTGCGTAGATGTCGTTGAAGAAGTAGTCGGGCTTCACCTTGAAGAACCGGGCGAAGGCTGCGACTGTCTCGTCTGAGGGGTTGGTGCGCTGTCCCGAGCGGAGCTGCGAGATGTACGGCTTGGAGATCTGATGGCCGTCTTCGATGAGCGCTGCCGCAACCTCGGCGTTGGTATGGGGTTTGCGCCCCGGAGGATGAACACTGTCGAACAGTTTGTTCAATCGTTCTGCAAAGTCAGCCATTGTGAACCGCCCCGTAATCCTCTCTAGCTAGCAATTGTCCGTTCAGTGAATCCTACGGTATCACGCGGATAACCGATCGGTAGCTCACCGTAGTCTGTTTAGTGGACTAGTTGTCAAATGTGTCCGAGATTCGATTCGTCCGCCCAATGAGTGCTCAGCTATGTCTCAGCGCACATTGAGTTTCCGCCACACGGAAATGTGCAGCTACGACTGCGCTATTCGAACCTTCCAGTACTTGGCCAATCTGCCCAATATCAAACCTTTTACCCGTTTTGGCGATATTAGCTATGCGTTAGCCTGGTTTTTCACAACTATTTCGATTGAAAAACTGCAGTTCAAGCGATGTTTGAAGGTTTAGGGTCGCGATCAGGGTGGCTGGTTGCGATGTCATGCGGATCACCTCCGGGTTGAACCTTGAACGGTTTGCCGGATTGCGATCTGTGCTAGCTAAACCCTCCGGGTGGGTGCAGAATTGTGACATGAAACACACGATGAGCGATGATGAATTGCGCCGCGCAATCCGTGAAATTCAGGATCGAGCCCACGACGCACGCAAGCGTGGGGACGATGTAGCGGCGGAAGAACTCGACCGTACGGTCAAGGGCTATCAAGAGCAGATGATGCAGCGTCTCTAGTGCTCGCTGCGGTCGTCTCTGTGCGGTGTTTGCGCGGAGTACGGCCGTGCCCCGCAGGTCGTCTTGCGTGTTTCAGGGCGGCCGCACCGTGCGTGCGTAGACTTTCCCGCATGTCCACAGTACGAGTGCGGGGGAGTGTTCATCCATGTCTGTAAGGTCGCTCGACGGCAAGAAATGCCTGATCACCGGCGCCGGTAGTGGAATTGGACGTGCAACTGCGCTGCGTGCATCAGAAGTCGGCGCCGAATTGTTTCTCACCGATATCAACAGCGTCGGATTGGAAGAGACGGTCGCGATGGTCGGCGCCGGCGGCGGCACGGTCAGCATGGCGAAGGCACTCGATATCTCGGACTACGACGAGGTCGTGAAATTCGGTACCGAGATTCACACTCAATTTTCTTCGATGGATGTCGTCATGAATATCGCCGGCATTTCAGCGTGGGGAACTATCGAGAACCTCGAACATCGGCATTGGAAGTCCATGGTGGACGTCAACCTGATGGGGCCGATCCATGTCATGGAGACGTTTGTTCCACCCATGATTCGTGCCGGCAAGGGTGGACACCTGGTCAACGTGTCTTCGGCTGCCGGAATTTTGGCCCTGCCGTGGCACGCCGCCTACAGTGCGAGCAAGTTCGGCCTTCGCGGGGTGTCCGAGGTGCTGCGATTCGATCTGAAGCGGCACGGAATCGGGGTCAGTCTGGTTGTGCCGGGTGGGGTGAAGACGCCATTGGTGGGAACCGTGGAAATAGCGGGTATCGACAGGAACGACCCGCGGGTCGAAAAACTCACGCACCGGTTCGAGGCGCGTGCTGTCTCCCCGGAGAAGGTGGCGTCGTGCATTCTGCGGGGAATCGAGAAGAATACGTACCTCGTATATACGTCCAATGACATCCGATTCGGATACTGGTGGGCGCGCAAATTCGCCCTGCCTTACGAGTTCGTGATGCAAAAAGCGAACGACCAGTTCAGTAAATTGCTCAAGCGATGAGCGTTAACTCCGCCGGGACTTTTATCTAGTCGAATAGGGACCAAAGTCATGCCGAAGAGTTTTCACTTCGATATCGAATTCAAATATCCGATCGACGACGTGCATCGAACTTTGACCGACCCGAATTATTGGAAAGGCAGACTCGGAGACCTTTATGCCACCTCGGACATCGAAGTTCGAGACGGATCGATCGAAGTATCCGTGTCCGAGGAAATCGACTCCGCCTCCCTCCCGAGCCTGGTCGCCAAGGTTGCGCCGAGTCGGCTCGGTCTGAAACGGGTCGATCGGTGGGGACCTCTGTCGGACGGGCGTGCAGCAGGGTCGGTCACCGGAATCGCGCGGGGACTGCCGATCCGAATCGAGACGACGCTCGATCTCACCGCCGCCGAGTCCTGCACGCGGTTGGTCGTCGACGGAACGGCTGAGGTGAAGATGCCGATCATCGGCGGCCAGATCGAGAAGTTGCTGAAGAAGACCGTCGAGGACTTGCTGGGGCGCGATCGGGACGCCGTCGAGTCATTTCTCGCCTGAGCCTGCACTGAAATCTACTTCCAGAACGCGCGCACCCGGGCCGGCGGATGCGAGTTGATCGTGCGGGTTGGCGAGGGCGCACCCCTCCAACGAGAGGCACCCGCAACCGATGCAACCGGTGAGGTTGTCCCGTAGACGTTCCAGTTGCTCGATGCGTAGATCGAGGTGGCGCCGCCACCCGGTCGACAATCTTTCCCAATCTGCGCGGTTCGGGGTACGGCCTTCAGGAAGTGTGCCGAGGGCCTCTCTGATTTCCGACAGCGGAATGCCGACGCGTTGCGAGATTCTGATGAAGGCGACGCGTCGAAGCGTGTCTCGTTGGTATCGGCGCTGGTTTCCGCTGGTCCGGCGACTGACGATGAGGCCTTCTCGTTCGTAGAAATGCAGGGCAGAGACGGCGACACCGCTGCGCTCGGAGAGCTGGCCGGGCGTGAGTTCCTTTGCCTTCCACGACGGCATCTCCATGGCGACTACCGGTCCGTCGCGCGGTGGAGGGTGGCGTGGAGATGATGCGTCAGCGGGGTGTCGCCGTGCGCCATCCACAGGTCGTATGTCAGCGTGTCGCCCTGAACGCGCATGACTCGCCGAACGTCGTGAACCGGTTTTGCGTCGGGTGATGCTGCGAGCGTGAGACGGGTCAAGGCGAGAGTGCCTTCGGAGTCGAGGGTGCCGCGATGGATCTCGACGAATCCGGTGGGCTGGCTGACCAGCAATTCGAGCTCACCACCCGGTGTTGGGCGCAGGTATCCCGATTCCATGTGAAGCGGTCGTCCGTCGGGGAGCCCACGAGTGCGCGACGAGTAGGTGAGAAACGGTTTCGGGGTGGGCGCGAACTCGATCTCCTCGGAGTACTCGAAGTCGTCGATGGTGGGGAAATGTCCGGCTCCAGCGCCGACCCAGCGCCCGGTGAACCTCTCGATTCCGGCGCCGTTCAGCGCCGCCTGATCCGTACTACTCATTGCCTGGTCCTCTCGCCTGCGTCGGATCAGACGTTACGCGGGCCGGTACGACAGCTGCTTATCCCTGCTGGGTGGGGCCTACGGGATTAGTGTTCACTCATGAACGCTTCTGGCTCCGTCCCCCTCGGTGTCGATTCCGAGGTGGGCCGATTGCGATCGGTCATTCTTCATCGTCCTGGCGACGAGTTGAAACGATTGACTCCGCGCAACAACGACGAGCTGCTGTTCGACGCGTTGCCGTGGGTGGACCGCGCGCAGGAAGAACACGATCAGTTTGCGACCGTCCTTCGTGAGCGCGGCGTCGAGGTACTGCTTTTGTCCGATCTCCTCACCGAGGCGCTCGAGGTCAGTGGCGCAGCGAGGATCCAGGGAATCGCGGCCGCCGTCGACGCACGCAAGATCGGCCACGCGCTCGGGCAACACCTGGCCGCCTACCTGCGAAAGGTGGAGCCGAAGGAGCTTTCGTCGATCCTTACTGCAGGAATGACGTTCGACGAATTGCCGATCGATGCCGACTCGACCTCGTTGGTGCGCAGGATGCATCACGGCGGTGACTTCGTGATCGACCCGTTGCCCAACTTGCTCTTCACCCGTGATTCGTCGTTCTGGGTCGGGCCACGGGTCATCATCACGTCCTTGGCGTTGTCAGCGCGAGCTCGCGAATCCTCGATAACGGATCTCGTCTACGCGCATCACCCTCGATTCAAAGGCGTGCGCCGCGCGTACGAGTCGCACACGGCTCCTGTCGAGGGAGGTGACGTGCTGCTTCTCGCGCCGGGGGTGATCGCAATCGGTGTCGGTGAACGTACGTCACCCGCCGGAGCAGAAGCATTGGCGCGTAGCGTGTTCGACGACGGCCTCGCCCACACGGTGTTGGTTGTTCCGATCGAGCAACGCCGAGCGTCGATGCATCTCGACACGGTCTGCACCATGGTCGAGGCCGACGCGGTCGTCATGTATCCGGCCATTCAGGACACCCTGGCGGCGTTCACTCTGCGCAAGGAAGACGACGGGGTGAGTATTCGCGGTGCGACGCCGTTCCTCGAAGCGGCGGCCGACGCCATGGGAATCGGAAAACTGCGTGTGATCGACACCGGACTCGACACGGTGACTGCCGAGCGTGAGCAGTGGGACGACGGAAACAACACCCTCGCCGTCGAGCCTGGCGTCGTCGTCGCTTACGAGCGCAACGTCGAAACGAACGCCAGGCTGGAGGCCTCGGGTATCGAGGTTTTGCGAATCGCGGGTTCGGAACTGGGGTCCGGCCGAGGTGGTCCTCGGTGCATGTCCTGCCCGATCGCCCGCGATCCGCTGTAAGCCGTCGACGCTGTCAGAGAATTTCTTCCACCTTGGCTGCAGGCCGCGCGAGGACGGTGCCTTTGTCGGTGACCACGAACGGGCGTTCGATCAGAATTGGGTGCTCGATCATCGCGTCGAGGATCTCGGATTCGGATGCATCGGCGAGCCCGAGTTCCTTGTACTGCGTTTCGCGCTTGCGAACGGCTTGGCTGGGCTCGAGGCCGGCGTCGGCGAGGAGTTTTTCCAGCTCGGATCGGGTAGGCGGAGTATCGAGGTACTTCACAATGGTCGGTTCGATGCCGGCGTCGCGGATAAGTCCGAGAACAGTCCGCGACGTGTTGCACCGTTGATTGTGGAAGATGGTTGCAGATGCCATGTCCGTCATTCTGCCTCTGTGTCCGAACTCGTGGGACAAACAGGGGAACAACGGACACCTCCGGCGCGCTGCACTTGAAGTACCGACTTGTGAGGAGAAAACGATGACGGAACATCGAAGTGTGGACGAACGGCGCGTGGTCATTGCCGGTGGGCACGGCAAGATCGCGCAGCACCTGACGTACCTGCTGGCAGGACATGGTGATCGGCCGGTAGCGCTGATCCGCAACTCCGCGCACGAGGGTGCGGTCCGCACACTCGGCGCGTTCCCCGTGGTGATCGATCTGGAATCCTCCACGGTCGAGGAAGTTGCGAAGGTACTCGACGGTGCCGACGTCGCGGTCTTCGCCGCGGGCGCCGGACCTGGTAGCTCGATCGAGCGGAAGGACTCCGTAGACCGAGCTGCGGCGGTGCTGTTGGCCGATGCCGCCGAGAAAGCGGGAGTGCGTCGGTTCATACAGATCAGCGCCATGGGTGCTGGTGACGAAATACCGGAGAACACCGACGAGATTTTTGCCGCCTACCTGCGGGCGAAGACGGCAGCGGAGGAAGACCTGAAGACAAGGACTTCGCTGGATTGGACGATTCTTCGGCCAGGACTTCTGACAGACGACGACCCCACCGGTGAAGTCCTTCTTGCAGAGCCACCCGTCGATCGAGGCTCTGTGCCTCGTGCAGATGTCGCCGCAGTGATCGAAGCGCTCATCGACGCGCCGTCCAGTGTCGGCAAGATATTGGTTCTGACCTCCGGCCCGCATACGATCCGCGAAGCGATCGAGGGTTTGTGAGAGAGAAGATGCTGTGACCGAGAAGATACGACGAGGGTGACGATGAAGATCGCGATCGAACACGATTCCTCCACAGCTCCGTACGACCAACTGCGGCAACAGATTATCGAGCAGGTTCACGGCGGCGGATTGATTGCGGGAACCAAGATCCCGACGGTGCGTGCATTGGCCTCGGAGCTGGGATTGGCGGCCAACACCGTCGCGAAGGCTTATCGCGCGCTCAGCGATCAGGGCGTGATCGAGACGAGGGGAAAGCAAGGGACGTTCATCGCTTCGGGGACCGATCCGGTGCAGGCGCAGGCGGAGCAGGCGGCGACAGCGTTTGCGCATAAGGTCCGCTCGCTCGGGTACTCCGACACTGAGATCGTCGCCATGGTGGAGTCGGCATTGAGAGGTGCGTGACACATTGATTAAGTTGACGCTTCAACTTAAAGCTGTCAGTCTTGGCTCATGAATTCGTCGATTGCTCGTGACCTCGGACTCCTCATCGCCCGTGTCGGCCTCGGGATCATCTTCATCGCCCACGGTTGGCAGAAGTTCTTCACCTACAAGATCGCCGGAACGCAGGCCGCATTCGAAGGGATGGGCGCCCCGCTCCCCAAGATTTCTGCAGTTCTGGCAGCATCCATCGAACTCGGTGGCGGCATCCTGCTCATCGCGGGTCTGCTGACCCCGCTCGTCGGCGCACTGCTGTTCCTCGACATGGTCGGCGCGTTCTTCATCGTGCACGCCGACAAGGGCGTCTTCATAGACAACGGCGGCTATGAACTCGTCGTCGCACTCGGTGTCGGTTCGCTCTTGATCGCTGTTATCGGCGCAGGACGCATCAGCATCGACGGATTGATCGGCAAGGGCAACGGTTGGGTTAAAACCCCAGCTTGATCGGGGTGAGAAGGCGGGTTCAACGGCTGTTGAGCCCGCCTTCCAGCTTGCTTTTGGCCCACAAAGTGACGAACGTAGTCATCTATGGTGACGAAATCTGATCGATCCGAACAAGATTCCGGGGCCAACGAAGAGCGCCCGGAAACGGGCTTTACTCGGGTAGGCGTTCGGACCGACTACGTGGTGTTTTCCGTGGCGGCCGCAGCGGTGCTGGCTATTGTCGTGTGGGGTCTCGTAGCTCCCGACAACCTGAACTCGGTAACCGGAAGTGTTCTCGGCTGGTTGGTGACGAACATCGGCTGGCTCTTCGTACTCGCAGCTTCGGCTTTCGTGCTGTTTTCCATCTACCTCGCTGTCAGTCGATTCGGCGACATTCCGCTGGGCAAAGACGGTGAGAAGCCCGAGTTCCGAACCGTCAGCTGGATCGCCATGATGTTCAGCGCCGGCATGGGCATCGGCCTGATGTTCTTCGGTGTCGCGGAACCGCTTGCGCACTACGTGACTCCGCCTCCCGGTACCGACGGTGGCGTCGGAACTGCCATGGCTACCACCATGTTTCACTGGGGTCTTCATCCTTGGGCGATGTATGCCGTTGTGGGCCTTGCCATTGCGTACGGGTCGTATCGCCGAGGACGCAAGCAACTGTTCAGTTCGGCCTTCATCCCGTTGCTCGGTCGCAAAGCCGAAGGGCCGATCGGCAAGGTCATCGACATCCTGGCAATCTTTGCGACACTTTTCGGCACCGCAGCATCTTTGGGGCTCGGCGCACTTCAGATCGGCTCCGGTTTCGAGGTAGTCGGCTGGATGGAAGAAGCCGGCGTATTCCTGCTCGTGGCCATCGTTGCGGTGCTGACCCTGGCGTTCGTCGCTTCGGCAGTTTCCGGTGTGGCCAAGGGAATTCAGTGGCTCTCCAACATCAACATGGTGCTAGCGCTGATCTTGGCCCTGTTCGTGTTCGTTCTCGGGCCGACCGTGCTGATTCTCAATCTGCTCCCGACGACCATTGGTGCATACGTTTCCGACCTCGCCCAGATGTCGGCCCGCACGGGTGCATCGTCGAATCCTGAAACCGGCGCGTGGCTTTCGTCGTGGACGATCTTCTACTGGGCATGGTGGGTGTCCTGGACGCCGTTCGTCGGCATGTTCCTGGCCCGCATCAGCCGCGGCCGCACGATCCGCCAGTTCATCGTCGGCGTCATCGCCGTTCCCACGACTGTCAGCTTGCTCTGGTTCGCGATCTTCGGCGGCGCAGGCATCGGTGAGGAACGCGACGGAATCGGCTTGTCCGGCCGAGGCTCGGAAGAGGCTCAACTGTTCGGCATGCTCGACAATCTGCCGTTGGCCGGAGTGACGACTGTCCTGGTCATGCTGCTCGTCGCAGTGTTCTTCGTCTCCGGCGCCGACGCTGCGTCGATGGTGATGGGGACGCTCTCGCAGCGCGGAACGCTCGAACCGAGTCGCTGGGTCGTGGTGTTCTGGGGCATGTTGACCGGTGGCGTCGCGGCGCTTCTGCTGTGGACCGGTGGTTCCGAAGCGCTCGACGGCTTGCAGACCATGACGATCATCGCTGCGGCGCCGTTCGTGCTGGTCATGATCGGACTGTGCTTCTCGCTGTACAAGGATCTTTCGCACGACCCGATCATCATTGCGGCGAAGGAGCAGAAACGTGCTCTCCTACGCCCGCGCCGAGGACGCCGTGTGGATAAGTCAGTGGAGTAGGACTTGAGCGGAGTAGGACTTGAACCGTGAAGGGGCACCGAACTGCGGTTCGGTGCCCCTTTTGTCGTCCGGTTATTTCCAGCTGGGCAACCACAGATGGTTCTGCCACGATTCCGGCGTGATCGGCATGGCGGTGAGTATCGGCCAGAGGTAGACGAAGTTGGCCACGACCAGACCGATGTACAGACTGACTGCCAGAAGTCCGGTGGTACGACGCTCGACGGACGCGCTCGCCTTGCCCAGTACATCGCCGAGGACCAGCGCAAATCCCATGACCATGAACGGGGCGAGTGCAACTGCGTAGAAGTAGTACATCTGGCGGTCGAGCGTCGCGAACCACGGGAGGTAAGCGGCACCGTAGCCCGTCAGGACCACGGCGTATCGCCAGTCCCTGCGCACGAACGTCTGCCAGATCGCCCACGCCAACATCGGTAGGGCCAGCCACCACATCGCCGGTGTGCCGATCAGCATCACGGCCTTGACGCAGCTGGCGGCCCCGCAACCGGTGACCTGCTCGCCGTCGGCGTAGTAGTAGAGCATCGGTCGTAGCCCCATCGGCCACGTCCACGGTTTCGACTCCCACGGGTGGTGGTTTCCGGCGGAGTTGGTCAGACCGGCGTGGAACTGGAGAACGTTTCCGCTGTAGTACCAGAGTGAGCGCAGCGCGGAGGGAATGAAGCTCCATGTGCCGCCCTCACCGATCTCGTTACCGACGGCGTGACGGTCGACGCCGGTCTCGCTGGTGAACCAGGCCCAGTAGCTCGCGAGGTACACACCGAGCGGAATGATCACCAACGCATACAGAGCAGGCCCGATGTCGCGAACTGCAGTGCCGACCCATGGGCGCTGCACGCGGTAGGCGCGGCGCGCTGACAGGTCGAAGGCAACACTGAGCAATCCGAAGAACAGAATGAAGTACATGCCGGACCACTTGGTTCCGCAGGCCAGGCCGAGCAGGATGCCGGCGCCGAACCTCCACCACCGGAAACCCAGCCGCGGACCCCAGGCAGAGTCGCCGATTCGGCCCTCTTCGTATACCTTCGCCATCCGTTCGCGGACTTGGTCGCGATCGACCACCAGGCATCCGAGGGCGGCGAGAACGAAGAAAGCCAGGAAGATGTCGAGCATCCCCAGGCGTGAGGAGACGAAGGTGACGCCGTCGACGATGAGCAGGATTCCGGCAATCGCGCCGATCAGCGTGGACCGCGTCATGCGGCGCACGATCCGGATGATCAGCAAGACCATCAGTGTCCCGACCAGGGCCGACGAGAATCGCCACCCCCAACCGTTGTAACCGAAGAGTGCTTCGCCGATCGCGATCATCTGCTTACCGATCGGCGGGTGTACCACCAATCCGTAACCGGGATTGTCTTCGATGCCGCCACCGGTCAGAACTTGCCAGCCCTGCGGAACGTAGTGCTTCTCGTCGAAGACAGGTGTGCCGGCGTCGGTCGGGTAGGCGAGCATCGTGAAGCGTGTGATCGCCGCGATAGCGGTGACGAAAGCGGTGACAATCCAGCCGCGCAATCTGTCGGTCGGGCCGAAATCAGGATCCGGTACCAGCGGGCCGGGACTACGCATTACCCGATCGCTCGTGGCGGGCGTTGGCCGCTCGTCCGTCTGCACAGTCACCTGGCAATCGTAGGCTGTCAGGTATGACTGGTCGCTTGGTACTCGCCGCAACACCCATGGGAGATGTCGGTGACGCGTCTCCGCGTCTTCGGTCTGCTCTCGCAACCGCCGACGTCGTTGCTGCGGAGGACACACGACGCACCAAGTCTCTGGCGTCCGCGCTAGAGGTAACCATCACCGGGAAGATCGTCAGTTTCTACGATCAGGTCGAGATTTCCCGGCTGCCCGCGCTGGTCGCCGACGTCGCCGAAGGCAAGACCGTCCTGCTGGTCACGGACGCGGGCATGCCGTCGGTCAGCGATCCCGGATATCGCCTTGTCGCCGCCTGCGTAGCCGAGAACCTCGCCGTCACGTGCTTGCCCGGTCCGTCGGCGGTGACGACGGCGCTGGCACTCTCCGGATTGCCCGTCGAGCGGTTCTGCTTCGACGGGTTCCCGCCGCGTAAGCAGGGGCAGCGCAAGACGTGGCTCTCTGCCTTGGCAACCGAGCAGCGAGCGTGTGTGTTCTTCGAAGCGCCTCATCGCCTTGCCGACTGCCTCGCAGATGCGGTGGAAGTGCTCGGGCCGAATCGCCGCGCGGCTGTGTGCCGGGAATTGACCAAGACCTACGAGGAAGTGAAGCGCGGCACTCTCGGGGAGTTAGCTGCTTGGGCCGCCGAGGGCGTTCGCGGTGAGATCACGGTGGTGCTCGAAGGCGCAGTGCTGGTGGCATCTGATCCTGCCGATCTGGTCGACGAGGTGGAAAGGCTGGTCGAGGGGGGAGCACGATTGAAGGACGCGTGTGCTCTGGTCGCAACGGCCGGAGTCTCCAAGCGTGAGTTGTACGAGACGGTCCTGGCTGCGCGCAAGGACTAGCGGGAGCGGTTCACGGCGGGTGTGCCGGGACGCAGGTTGGCGTCGTCGGCTGCAGCCTGGCCGGCGTGCCAGCCTTCGGCGTCCACGGACCGTCCGCGAGTCTTGCGGGTTGTCGGGAACAATCGATCGAATTCGGCGTCGACGGCCTCGGATGTGGTGGCGAGGATCGGCAGAAGATCCGCGACGTCCATCGATGCCGCGTCGGCCGCTTCGGCGGTGGCTTTGGTGCCGGCGTCACGCAGGCGGTGTCCGATGCGGCTGGCGAACCCGGCCAGGAATCCCTTGCGGAACGAGGTGGTGCGTGAGCCGCCACGATTGCTCGAGTCGGCGAATTGCATTGCACGGGTTGCCTGTACAAGTAGTGAAGTGAACAGCATGTCGACTTGCTGAAGGTCGACCGGAGTGCCGACGACGGTCGCGAGCGCGATATCGCTGAACCACACCGTCCTGACACGATTCGATTCGCCGATCTCGGTCAGGAGGTGAACTTTTTCTTTCACGTACGGGTTCTCGATGTGAATGCGTCGTGCATTCACGGACGTGTCGGTGACCCCGGCGCGACTGTGGAGCAGTGCGGAATCGATCGCGTATCGCGTCATCAACTCCTGGGCCTTCGCGGTGAAGATCTCGGCTTCTTCCGCGAAGTTGGTGGCTTCGGCTTTGGCGAGTAGCCCACGAATTCGCTTGAGTACCTTGGCGTCGACCTCGGTGTCACCGACGCCGGCATAGCTGGTGTGGGTGCGTTGCGACGGCCAGGTGGATGGTGGCGCGAGCAATACCGTCCACTGAGGTAGGCGCATCCACGATCGCGCGACGTCGACGATCTGCGAAACGAGGAAGTAGGGATCCTGGAACAGAAGGCCGGCCGCGAGGGAGCGAAAAACGTCGTCGTCCACGGTGATTCGAGAAGCGATGTGCCGAGACTTCGGATACTGCTCGCCGATCGTCTGCAACTGCCCCACCCATTCGAGCGGAGCGCGATCGGAGGCGCGCGACGCCTTCGCGTCGAACAGGATGGTGGTGGCGGCGAGATCGGCGTCGGACGCTTCTTTGCTTCGACGCGCCAGATGAATCAGATCCGCCGGCTGCCATCCGCGGTCGTACGCCGCGGACAGTTCGGAAACGAGATCTCGCACCGCGGAAACGGATTGAGGGCTGACCTCCTGAGTGGACACCCGCGCTCCGTTCCATGGCAGTGTCTGCGCCGAAGCGCTGGTTCGAATGTATGTTCTATTCGTCGTCATGGCTGGAGTGTGCACGTGGGGTCCGACACATCCGCCTGTAACCGGATATCTCGGACCCCACGTGCGGCACTCTCGCTTAGCTCATTCCTCGACGAAGCGGGGGAAAACTGGCGCCGGAGCAGGCAGTTTCCGGTTCGCGTCGATGCGAACCGCAATGTCGGCGAACTGCCGGTTCTCTTCGCTCTGGCCAAGCAGATCGAGGATGCGTGACGCCGCGTCGGGCATCACCGGCTGAACGAGAAGCCCGACGATACGGACCACTTCGAGCGTCACGTACAGAACCGTCGCCATGCGTGCCGGATCCGTCTTGCGCAGAACCCACGGTTCCTGCTTGGAGAAGTACCGGTTGGTCTCGCCGAGAACGCCCCAGATGGCTTCCAGTGCGAGATGCAGCGCCTGCACGTCGAACTCGCTGCGGCACTTGGCAAGCAGGGCATCCGCCGACGCCAGCATCGCCAGATCGTCCTCGGTGAACTCGCCGGGGGTCGGTACCTGGGCATCGCAGTTCTTCGCGACCATCGTCAGTGAACGCTGCGCGAGGTTGCCCAGTTCATTGGACAGGTCTGCATTCATACGCGTCACGATTGCTTCGTGGCTGTAGCTGCCGTCCTGGCCGTACGAGATCTCGCGGAGCAGGAAGAAGCGGACCGCGTCGAGGCCGTACTGATCGACCATCGCGATGGGGTCGACGACGTTGCCGACCGACTTCGACATCTTCTCGCCCTTGTTGTACAAGAACCCGTGGACGAAGACCCGCTCCGGCAGTTCGATGCCGGCAGACATGAGGAACGCCGGCCAGTACACGGTATGGAAACGCGTGATGTCCTTGCCGATGATGTGCAGGCTCGCGGGCCAGAACTTCTCGAACTCCGCCGAGTCGACGTTCGGGTAACCCACGCCGGTCAGGTAGTTGGTGAGGGCGTCGACCCAGACGTACATGACGTGGTCGGGGTCTCCGGGAACCTCGACGCCCCAGTCGAACGTGGTGCGCGAGATCGACAGGTCCTTGAGGCCGCCCTTGACGAAGCTGACGATCTCGTTGCGACGAGTCGCGGGGGCAATGAACTCGGGATGCTCTTCGTACAGAGCAAGCAAACGGTCCTCGTAGGCCGAGAGACGGAAGGTGTAGTTGGACTCCTCGGTCCACTCCACCGGAGTGCCGGTCTCCGTCGACTGACGGGTGCCGTCGTCCAGAAGCGTGGTCTCGGCTTCGGTGTAGAAGGCCTCGTCACGAACCGAATACCACCCCGAGTAGGTGTCGAGGTAGATGTCGCCCGATGCGGCCATCTTTTCCCAGATCGCCTTGCTGGCGACCTGATGGTCGGCGTCGGTGGTGCGGATGAACCGGTCGTACGAGATGTTCAGGACCTTGTCGAGGTTCTGGAACACGTCGGAGTTCCGAGCCGCGAGTTCGCGGACGTCGATGCCCTCTTTGATTGCTGTCTGCTGCATCTTCAGACCGTGCTCGTCGGTGCCGGTCATGAAGAACACTTCGTGACCGTCCAACCGCTTGAAGCGGGCGAGCGCGTCCGAGGAGATGTACTCGTACGCGTGGCCGATGTGCGGAGCGCCGTTGGGATAGGCGATCGCTGTCGTGATGTAGAACGGCGATCGTTCCGCGCCTTCCGGGGCAGCGGAGTCCGGGCGCGGGGTCTGGGAGGGTGAGGCAGGCACAGTCATGGTGGGCTTACTCTATCGGGCGTGAGCAAAGACCGTCCCGCCCCCGATGCCCCTGAGCCCTTGTCGCCTCTGATCGACGCACATACGCACCTCGACGCCTGTGGTGCGCACGACGCTGCGACCGTGGCCGAAATTGTCGATCGGGCCGAAGCCGTCGGCGTCGGACGGGTCGTCACGGTGGCCGACGACCTTGATGCCGCACGCTTTGCCGTCGACGCTGCGAACTGGGATTCGAGGGTTTACGCAGCCGTCGCAATCCATCCGACCAGGGCGAACGTCCTCGATGTCGACACCAGAGCCGAGATAGAACGGTTGGCGTCCGATCCGCGGGTCGTCGCGGTGGGGGAGACCGGGCTGGATCTCTACTGGCCAGGCAAGCTCGAAGGGTGCGCCACCATCGAGGAGCAGGTCGACGGTTTCCGGTGGCACATCGACCTCGCGAAGCGTCTCGGCAAGACGCTGATGATTCACAATCGCGAAGCCGATGAGGACCTGCTGCGGGTGCTGCACGAGGAAGGCGCGCCGGAGACCGTGGTGTTCCATTGCTTCTCCTCGGATTCGGAGATGGCCCGTGCGTGCATCGACGCGGGCTACGTGTTGAGTTTCTCGGGAACCGTGAGTTTCAAGAATGCGAAGGCGCTGCGTGAGGCCGCGCTGTTGGTGCCGTCGGATCAACTGATCGTCGAGACGGATGCGCCGTTCTTGACGCCGCACCCGTTCCGCGGTGCGCCCAACGAGTCGTACTGCCTGCCGTACACAGTGCGCGCGCTCGCAGACATCCGCGGTGAGGATCCGCAGGCGCTGGCAGCAGCGTCCACGGCGACAGCGGAGCGCGTCTACAAGCTCTGACGCTATGGTGGTCTGACAGGTAACTCCGCGCCCGGGACGGTCGTGTCCCGGTTCGTCTACTGCGCGGAGTATTCAGATGAATGACTACAACGTGGTCACAGTCCGCATCGAAACGTGGGAATTCGAGTGCTGTGCACCGTTGCCGGTGGTCGGCGAAAAATCTGCGTGGGCTTTGCACCCCACACGTGAGTCGCTGTGGTTCGACGGGACGGTTCATGGAGGAATCTATCCCGACGACGTGGAACCTACGGCCGGGATCGTTCTCTCGATCCGACTCGAGCGCGGCGAGTTTGTCGAACAAGAACCCAGGCACTGGGTATTGGTACCTGGGAGCACCGATCACGTTCGAGTCGAGAAGGTCCCACGGTCTTTTCGCGGCATGTCGTCGCTGGTTGCCGGTCGTCGTGGCTGGATGGAGACGGCCGTTGTCGTCGAGCTTGCTCTTCCCGCGAGGGGATGAGGGCGCACAGCTTCACTGAGCCGACGCCGGTCGACTCTTCGGTCCGGATCGTCAGCGTTCATGTCGACGCGGTCGAAGTCGAGTGCTGCGGGCCGTTTCCGGTGGTCGGTGAACCATGCTCGTGGACATTGACACCGCGATCGCAGGACGACGATTTCGACGGTTGGGTTCACGGCGGGATGCCGGCGTCTGGAGTCGTGACCACCGGTGTGGTGCTCGGGATTCTCGTGGTCACGACGACGTACGAGGAAGTCGGAAGTCCACGCATGTGGTTGCCCGTCGAAGGTAGCGAGACCTATCGAAGGGTCGAGGCCAGTCCTCGGTGGTTCCGAAGGTTCGGCGACTTCGACTTCGAGCCGCAGAATCGGATCGAGACCGGGCTGGTCGTCGAATTGGCCACCACCCGTGCGCCTTTCCGGTAGTCCCCACTACCAAAAAGGCGCACAGGGGGCTTGCCCCTAGAGAACCTTCGCCAGGAAGTCCTGGGTGCGCTGCTGCTGGGGGTTGCCGAACAGACTCTCCGGCTTACCTTCTTCGACGATGTATCCGTCGGCCATGAAGATGACTCGGTCGGAAACCTCACGGGCGAAGCCCATCTCGTGGGTCACGACGACCATGGTCATGCCCTGCTTGGCGAGGTCGCGCAGCACCTGCAGAACCTCACCCACCATTTCGGGGTCGAGGGCGCTGGTGGCCTCGTCGAAGAGCATGATGTCCGGACTCATCGCGAGTGCGCGGGCTATGGCAACGCGCTGCTTCTGCCCACCGGACAGGCTGGCGGGCTTGGCATCTGCCTTCTCCGCGAGGCCGACCTGGCCGAGCAGTTTGACGGCGATCTCGCGAGCCTGCTCCTTGGTCGATCGCCCGGTCTGCACCGGAGCGAGCATCACGTTTTCGACGACGCTCATGTGGGGGAACAGGTTGAAGTGCTGGAACACCATCCCGATGTGCTGGCGCACCTTGTCGATGTCGACATCCTTGTTCGTGAGGTCGAACTGGTCGACGCGCACGGATCCGGCGGTGATGTCTTCGAGGCGGTTGAGGCAACGCAGGAAGGTCGACTTGCCGGAACCTGAAGGCCCGATGACGCAGACCACTTCACCGCTCTTGATGTCGACGTCCAGGCCCTTGAGGACCTCGTTGTCGCCGAACGACTTCTTCAGTCCCTTGACCGAAATCTTGACCTCGGTGGCGGACTTGCCCATGTTGACGGCTGTTTCGGTCACTTGTTGATCCTCTTCTCGAGGCGGTTCGACAGCTTGGTGAGCGCCATGATGATGATGAAGTACATGACGCCGATGATCAGCCACATGTTGAACGACTGGAAGTTGCGCGCGATGATGATGCGCCCTGTCTGAGTGAGCTCGGCGAGTCCGATGACCGACAGGATCGACGTGTCCTTGAGGGTGATCACGAACTGGTTGATGTACGACGGGATCATCGTGCGAATTGCCTGCGGCATGATGACTTTTCGCATCGACTTCATGTAGCTGATGCCCAGGCTTCGTGACGCCTCCATCTGTCCCTTGTCGACGGACAGGATGCCGCCGCGGACGATTTCAGCCATGTACGCGCCGGCGTTGAGCGAGAGCGTGATGATGCCTGCGGTGAAGGCGGACATCTGGAAATGCAGGGCTGCCGGGATGCCGAAGTAGATGAAGAATGCCTGCACCAACAGCGGTGTGCCGCGGAAGATGTCGACGTAGGTTGTGCCTATACCTCGGACGAACATGTTGGTGGAAACGCGGCAGAGACCGAAGATCGCGCCTAGGACCAGAGCGATCGCGATCGAGACGACGGAGAGAACGATCGTCAACCACAGGCCCTTGAGAAGCTGCGGGTAGGTGCTCTTGATCAAGCCGATGATGGAGTTGTCCGACGTCGACGCGCCCTGACCGAGGTAGGTCGAGACGATTTCGTCGTACTGGCCGTCGTCGCGCAGGTTCTGCAGTCCGGCGTTGAACATCTGGAGCAGTTCGGCGTTCTGGCCCTTGTTGACTGCGAAGCCGTAGCTCGCGCCCACCTCTTTTTCGGTGACCGTCTTGAGGCCGTTGCCCTGTGTGATGCCGTAGGCGAGGACGGGGTAGTCGTCGAAGACTGCGACGGAGTTCCCGGTGCGGACCTCGTCGTACATGCTGGCGGAGTCGGCGAAATAGACTGTGGTGAAGCCGTATTGGTCCTTGATGGACTCGGCGAAGCTGGCGCCCTCGGTGCCGTTCTTGACGGCGACGCGCTTGCCCCTCAGATCCTCGTACGACTTCACGTCGTTGTCGGTCTCGAGGACCGCCATCTGCACGCCCGACTCGAAGTACGCGTCGGAGAAGTCGAACACCTGCTTGCGGGCGTCGGTGATGGACATGCCCGCGATGACGCCGTCCGCCTGCCCGGCCTGCACGGCCTGAAGGGCCGCGTCGAAGCCGAGCTGTTTGATGTCGACCTTGAAGCCTTGGTCCTCGGCGATCGCATTGAGCAGGTCGATGTCGATGCCGACGAGTTTGCCGTCTTCGTTCTCGAATTCGAACGGGGCGAATGTCAGATCGGTGGCGATCGTGTAGGTGCGGCCGGGTTGCGCGCTCGCGATTCCGGGGGCGAACAGCGCTGCGATCAGCGCCAGCAGGATGGCCAGGATCGGCCACCTGGCATTACGTGGTCTGTCGAATCTTCTTCGCACTATCGCCCAGCTTTCTTCTGTCGCGCCCGGGATCGCCGGACTGCTTTGAACCAGACGAGAACATACTGCGCCCAGAGCTGAATCGATACACGGGTATCGGAGCCGGAAAGTGCAGAACACACGACACGCCGTTGCCGTTCCGTGACAAAAGTCGCATTTCGTTGTGATTTGGTTGCCGATACAACGCTCGGTCGTTACCGTATTGTGATCGAACGTCGTCTGCCTTGGGATTTCCTGTGTCGCCTTTTGCCAAGATCAACTCCACGAAGTCACCACTTCTCTATTCAGTGGTGGGTGCGTTGCTTCTGACGCTCATCGTCGGGGGTGCGCTCGCCGTGGTTCGGCACAAGACGATCACCCTCGACGTCGACGGCGACATGATTTCGCTGTCCACGATGTCGAGCAGCGTCGGTACCGCTCTCGAGGACGCCGGATACCCGGTCGATCCCAAGGACGCGCTCGCACCCAGTGCCGATTCCTCCCTGTCCGATGGCGATACCGTCGTACTACGCCGTGCCCGTGAGTTGGCTCTGACCGTCGACGGTCAGCCGACCACCATCTGGACCACCGCATTGACGGTCGACGAGGCATTGAAGCAGGTAGATGTTTCCGACGACTTCGCAGTCTCGGCTTCGCGCTCGCATCGTCTGCCGCTCGAACGGACCGAGCTCGACGTCGTCAGCCCGAAGACCGTCAGCGTCAGCGACGGTGGTGCTCCGGCGGCGGAGGTCAAGCTCGCCGCCGTGACCGTCGGCGATCTTCTCGCGGCCAAGAATGCGCCGCTCGAGCAGGCCGACTCGGTGGTTCCCACCGCCGACACACCCGTTACCAACGGCCTGACCATCCAGGTCACTCGCGACCGCACGGACACTCGCGTCGAGACGCAGCCGATCGCGCCGCCGGAGAACAAGGTCGAGGATCCCGAGCTGGAGAAGGACAAGACCGTCGTCGAGAACCCGGGTGTTCCGGGTGAGCGCACGGCCACCGTCGAGGTCAAGACCGTCAACGGCGTCGAGGCCGGACGAACCGAACTGTCCGCGACCGTGATCAAGGAACCGGTCGCAGCAGTGGTGAAGGTCGGTACCAAGCAGGCTTCCGCTCCCGCTGTGTCCAACGCGTCGACGTGGGATGCCATTGCTCAGTGCGAGGCGACCGGAAACTGGGCCATCAACACCGGCAACGGTTTCTACGGAGGACTTCAGTTCACCCAGAGCACCTGGGAAGCATTCGGCGGCGGTCAGTACGCAGCTCGCGCCGACCTCGCATCACGTGAACAGCAGATCGCGATCGGCGAGAAAGTCCGCGCCGGTCAGGGCTGGGGTGCTTGGCCGTCCTGCACCAGCAAATTGGGCCTGCGCTGACGCGCTCACACCTCACAGAACACAGGAACCGATGTCACCGTTCGCCAAGATCAACTCGACCAGGTCGCCGTTGTTGTACTCGGCGATCGCCGCTCTTCTCCTGACGGTTCTCGTGGGTGGTGTTCTGGCCGTCGTCCGGCACAAGACCATCACTCTCGATGTCGACGGTGAGCAGATTCGCCTGAGCACCATGTCGACCAACGTCGACGGCGCTCTCGAGGACGCGGGTTACCCGATCGGTGACAAGGATGCAGTTGCTCCCGCGGCCGACGCTTCGCTGTCCGACGGCGACACCGTGGTGCTCCGTCGTGCCCGTGAGATCACGCTGACGGTCGACGGTCAGCCGCAGAAGCTCTGGACCACTGCCTTGACCGTCGACGACGCGTTGAAGCAGTTGGACGTCGCGGCGGATGTGCACGTGTCGGCTTCGCGCTCGCAGCGTCTTCCGCTGGACGGCGCCGCGCTCGACGTGCTGACACCGGTCGTCGCAAAACTGGTCGACGGCGCAAACGCGGCAGCAGACGTGCGTATCGCGGCGCCGACGGTCGGGGAGTTCCTTACCGCCAACGGCACTCCGCTCGAGCAGTCGGACACGGTGGTTCCCGCCGCCGACGCTCCACTGACCGAGGGCCTGGAGGTCACGGTGACGCGCAACCGCACCGAGAACAAGGTCGAGACCTTGCCGCTCGATCCGCCGGATCAGCGCATCGAGGATCCGACGATGAACCAGAGTCGCACGATCGTCGAGAACCCGGGCGTGCCCGGCGTGCGTGACGTGACGTTCGCCGTGAATCTCGTCAACGGTGTCGAAGCCGGACGTACCCAGGTCTCGGAGACGATCACCACACCGGCGCAGCCGAAGGTCGTGCGTGTCGGAACGAAGCCGGGCACCGAGGTGCCGCCCGTGGAGAACGGTTCGACGTGGGATGCGCTCGCACAGTGCGAGGCCACCGGTAACTGGGCCATCAACACCGGCAACGGTTTCTACGGCGGCGTGCAGTTCGATCAGAACACCTGGGAACGACAGGGCGGGTTGAAGTATGCGCCCCGCGCCGACCTCGCCACCCGTGAAGAACAGATCGCGATTGCGACACAGACCCAGCGCACTCAGGGTTGGGGCGCATGGCCGTCGTGCTCGGGTCGCCTCGGACTGGGATAAGTTCTACTGGTGTCAGACGCCGAACAATCGAACGAACCCATCGCTACTCCGCGCGGGCAGGCAGCCCTGCTCGGTCCGGTCGAGGTGCGCGCTCTTGCCGAGGAATTCGGTGTCCGGCCCACGAAACAGTTGGGGCAGAACTTCGTTCACGACGCCAATACCGTGAGGCGCATCGTCACCACGGCAGGCGTGACACGTGACGACGTCGTTCTCGAGGTAGGGCCTGGTCTCGGTTCGCTGACGATGGCGCTGATGGACGTGGTCGATCGGGTCATCGCGGTCGAGATCGATCCCAACCTCGCGGCTCGCCTCCCGAAGACGGTGGCCGAGCGAGCGCCGGAACTGGCCGATCGCCTGACCGTCGTCGAAGCCGACGCGATGCGTGTGCTGCCTTCGCAGATTCCCGGCGAGCCGACCGCGCTTGTCGCGAACCTGCCGTACAACGTCGCGGTGCCGGTGCTGTTGCACCTGTTCGCGTCGCTTCCGAGTCTGCGGACCGCACTCGTGATGGTGCAAGCCGAGGTTGCCGATCGCCTGGCGGCTGATCCGGGAAGCAAGATCTACGGCGTTCCCAGCGTCAAGGCCAACTTCTTCGGCGAGGTTCGCCGCGCTGGTGCAGTCGGACGCAACGTGTTCTGGCCGGTGCCGAATGTCGAATCAGGACTGGTTCGTATCGATCGGTACGCGGAGCCGCCGTGGCCGATGGACGAGAAGCACCGCAAGCAGGTTTTTGCGGCGATCGACGCCGCGTTCGCACAGCGCCGCAAGACTTTGCGTGCCGCTCTCAGCGGTTGGGCAGGTTCGCCTGCCGAGGCCGAACGACGGCTCCTCGCTGCCGGCATCGAGCCACAGACGCGTGGTGAGATGCTCGACGCAGCAGCCTTCGTTCGGCTGGCTGGAGGCGATAGCCCCGTGCGCGGTTAAGGAGTGCAGGGACTCCCTAACCGCGCACAGGGGCTTGCCCCCTTATTTGAACCGCCGCAACCTCAGGCTGTTGCTCACCACGAACACACTGCTGAATGCCATTGCGGCACCGGCGAGCATCGGGTTGAGCAGGCCGGCCGCAGCCAGCGGGATCGCAGCCGTGTTGTAGGCGAATGCCCAGAACAGGTTGCCCTTGATGGTCTTGAGCGTCTTGCGGGACAGTCGAATTGCATCGGCTGCCGACCGCAGGTCACCTCGCACCAGAGTGATGTCGCTGGCCTCGATCGCAACGTCGGTACCCGTGCCCATCGCCAGGCCGAGATCGGCCTGAGCCAGGGCTGCCGCGTCGTTCACGCCGTCGCCGACCATGGCCACGACGCGTCCTTCCGCTTGCAGTTTCTTGACGGCGTCGACCTTGTCCGCAGGCATGACCTCGGCGAAGACGGTGCTGATCCCGACCTGATCCGCGACAGTGCGAGCAACGGTGGCGTTGTCACCGGTCAGCAGAACCGGTTCGAGGCCGAGTGCTTTCAACTGCGCGATTGCTTCGGCGCTCGTGTCCTTGACCGCGTCGGCGATCACGAGGATGCCGTGCGCCTTGCCGTCCCAGCCCACCGCGATTGCGGTGCGCCCGGCCTTCTCTGCTGCAGCCTTCGCCTCGCGGAGATTTTCCGGCAACGGCATCGACCAGTCGGCGAGCAGCGCGTCTCGGCCCGCGACGACGGCGTGACCGTCGACCATTCCCTGCACGCCGCGCCCGGCGACGTTCACGAAATCCTCGACCGTAGGCAATTCGCCCACAGCTTCGGTCGCACCCTTCGCGATCGCTGCGGCGATGGGGTGCTCGGAGCGATGTTCGAGTGCGCCGGCCAGCCGAAGGACCTCGTCGACGGTTGTTCCTTCGCCCACCACGGTGTCCAGCAATGTCATCTGACCGGTGGTGACGGTTCCCGTCTTGTCGAGCACGACGGTGTCGACTGCGCGCGTCGATTCGAGCACCTCGGGTCCCTTGATGAGGATTCCCATCTGAGCTCCGCGACCCGTGCCCACCAACAGGGCTGTGGGCGTTGCCAATCCGAGGGCACAGGGGCACGCGATGATCAGCACGGCGACCGCAGCGGTGAAGGCCATCTCGATGGGGTTACCGGTACCGAGCCAGTAGCCCAGTGTCGCAACGGCAATCGCGATGACGACCGGTACGAAGATACCGGCGATCCGATCGGCGAGGCGCTGAACTTCGGCCTTGCCGTTCTGGGCGTCTTCGACCAGTGCCGCCATCTGGGCGAGTTGGGTGTCGCTCCCGACCCGGGTTGCCTCGACGGTCAAGGTTCCACCGACGTTGACGGTGGCGCCGACGACAGTGTCCCCGACACCGACTTCCTCAGGCACGGATTCACCCGTCAACATGCTCATGTCGACGGCTGAGCGGCCCTCGGTGATGATGCCGTCGGTGGCGATCTTCTCGCCGGGCCGGACGATGAAGGAGTCGCCCGCTGCCAGTTCTTCGGCGGGGATTCGTACTTCGACGCCGTTGCGCAATACCGCGACGTCTTTCGCACCGAGTTCCATGAGTGCGCGTAGTGCGGCGCCGGACGTGCGCTTGGACTTGTGCTCGAAGTAGCGTCCGGCGAGCACGAACGTGATGACGCCCGCGGCAACCTCGAGGTAGATGTTGGCGCTGCCGTCCATCCGGTCGACCGTGAGTCTGAACGCGTGTTTCATTCCCGCTTCGCCCGCGGTGCCGAAGAACAGTGCGTAGAGCGACCAGACGAAGGCCGAGATGGTGCCCAGCGAGATGAGCGTGTCCATCGTGGCCGCGCCGTGACGCAGGTTCACCCAGGCAGCCCGGTGGAAGGGGAGGGCCGCCCACACGATGACCGGTGCGGCCAGTGTGAGGGAGAGCCATTGCCAGTTGTCGAACTGCAGCGCAGGAATCATCGCCATAGCGATGACCGGCACGGAGAGAAGAGTCGAGATGATCAGGCGGGTACGGAGCTCGCGCAGATCACGATCCTGCGGGGTTTCCGCATCCGGGTCGACGGTGTCCGGCGCGCTGGGCGGCTTGGGGAGCGCGGCGGAATAACCGGCGTTCTCGACGGCAGTGACCAGATCTTCGACGGGTACCCCGTCCGGGAAGGTGACCTTGGCCTTCTCCGTCGCGTAGTTGACGGTGGCTGTGACGCCGTCGATCTTGTTGAGCTTCTTCTCGATTCGTGACGCGCAGGAGGCGCAGGTCATCCCGGTGATCGCGAGTTCGACGCTGCTCGAGTTGGCAGCATTGTCGACCGCAGTCGGTGACGTCATCAGTGCCCTCCCTCGTGATTGTCTGGAACTGAAGCTGTGGAAATGCCTGCATCAACAGTGAATTCGGCGGTCCGAACCACGCCCTCGTGCTGGAAGTCGAGGAACAGCCGGTATGTGCCTTCGCTCGGTGCCTGTGCGTGGAAGGAAATGTCCGGACCAGGAGCTGTGACGCCGTCGCCTGGCTCGCCTTCGGGGTGCACGTGCAGGTAGGCGAGGTCGCCGGTGCGCAGGGCAACGAGGTGACCGAAGGCACCGAGGTACGGATCGAGATCGGTGACCGGGGCTCCGTCGCGAGCAACGCTCAGCGTGATCGGGCCGCCGGCAGTGGTCAGATCACCGTCGAGAGTCACGGTGTATCCGTCGACGGTTGCGGTCGCGCTCTTCGCAGGTAGCGGCGCAGGAGTGAATTCGCCTGCCACGTCGAAGTTTCGGCCGAGTGTCAGTTGGGTGCCGTCGGTGGGATCGAAGTCCGCGAAGACTCGGTAGGTGCCGGCGGCGGGCCAGGCCCAGTCGATCGACCAGGTGCCGTCTGCAGCGAGGGACGGATGTACGTGGCGGAATTCGCTGGTGTCGTTTCGGACGACAATGAGGTGGAGTTTCTTCTCGTGCAGGAGGTCGAAATCGACGACGGGCGTGTTGGTGTCGTCGAGAATCCGGAAGGTCAAGGTTCCCGGCTCCCCAGCTCGACCGGGTGCGGTCACATCGGTGAGTGTGTATCCGCCGGAAGAGACTTCGAGTCCTGCAGGTGTTGCCGAATCCATGCCTGGCATCGATTCTGTGGTTGATTCGTGGGTGCTGTGCTGGGCGGTGGACATGTCTATCGGGCTTCCGATTGCGGCCCCCACGCCGAGGGCGGCGCCGAAGACGGCGACCAGCCCTACGGCGTAGGCGGCAAGTGTTGTCGAGGTGCGCACGGCTGACTCAGCTTGGTACGACTGCGTAGCCGGCTTCGTCGACTGCTGCGACGACGTCGGCTGCGGAGACGGGAGCATCGCTGGTGACGACGACACGTCCGCTCGCCAGTTCGACATCCACCGCGGTTACTCCCGCGATGTTGCCGATCTCTTCCTTGACGGATCCGACGCAGTGTCCGCAGGTCATTCCGGAAACGGTGTATTCGGCGGTGGTCATCGCAGGTCCCTTCGGTTGTGGAAAGCTTATTTTACGGATACCCGGTGTAGGTATCACTCTGCAATCGAAGGTACCCCCAGGGGGTATGCCTGTCAACGGGCTGGGCAGTGGCGAAGGCCTCAGGGAAGACAACAGGGCGGATGTGTGGTCTACTTGTGTTGGTCGTAAGTGTTTGTGTTTGTGTTTCCACGCTCGCAAATGGTTAGGTTGCGAGCGTTTGGACATCCTCCACGGATTTGTCTCAGAACGGTCGTAGTAAGTGACCCGGGCGGTCGAAGCGACTGCCTGTTGACACTGTGTTAGAGGAGATTTACATGGCAGAGGGCATCGTGAAGTGGTTCAACTCCGAGAAGGGGTTCGGCTTCATCGCTCCCGAAGACGGCAGTGCTGACGTCTTCGTTCACTACTCCGAGATCCAGAGTGGCGGCTTCCGCACTCTCGAGGAGAACCAGCGCGTGGCGTTCGAGATCGGTCAGGGCAACAAGGGCCCGCAGGCCACCGGCGTTACCATCGTCTAAGACGTCCATGTGAGTCGGGCAACCGACGCATGACGTACTGACAAGACCCCAACTCTTCGGAGTTGGGGTCTTGTTGTATTTGGGTGAAAAACGCTGTCATGCATCGAGATACCGCTGAGTGGCGACTGCCGTTTCCGCCGCGATCGTGCGGCATTCCTCGCGGAGTTCAGGTGGATTCACAACGGTGAAATCGACGTCGAAAGCTCTGAGCCAGTGTGCGATCGATCGCAGAGAAGTGCCCGAAAGCACTATGACGCAACGCCCTTCGTCGGTGGACTCCACCGATCCCCACTGTTCGTTGACCATGGGTGCTATCTGCTCGATGGGTGCATGCAGTAGAACTGTTGCGCGCGTGGAGGAATAGGCCCGAGCGACACCGCGGGACACGAAGTCTGCTGCACCACCGGCGGGTAGTTCCCGCGGCACGAATCGTGGGCCGGTGGGGATCTTGGGTTCCATCCGGTCGACGCGGAACGACCGCCAGTCTTCGCGAGACAGATCCCAAGCCACCAGATACCACCGAACACCCGACCGCACGAGCCTGTACGGTTCCACCTCGCGTCGGCTCTGGGTGCCGTCGTGAGTGCTGTAGTCGAATCTCAATCGCTCGTGGTTGTGGCATACGGATGCGATGGCGGACAGTACCGACGCATCGACTGCGCTCGCGGCGGGCTCGCGTGGCACGACATCGATCGACAGCGATTCCAGACGGTGTCGCAGCCTCGACGGCATGATCTGCCGCAGCTTCGCCAGCGCGCGCATCGAAGCCTCGCCGATGCCGACCACAGAGCCGGTCGCTCCGGATTGCAGTGAAAGTGCCACCGCGAGCACTTCTTCGTCATCGAGCTGTAGCGGGGGCATCTCCGCGCCGGCACCCAGGCGATATCCGCCACCGACTCCGACTGTCGCGTCGACCGGATAGCCGAGATCGCGGAGGCGGTCCACGTCACGTCGAACTGTGCGTGGGGTGATCGCGAGCTTGTCTGCGAGTTCGGCACCGGACCAGTCTCGACGTGTCTGGAGCAGTGACAGCAACCGCAGTAGGCGAGCCGATGTCTCCTTCATGGGAAGAAGTCTGCCAAACATTTAGGACCCAATGCGTCCTCAATTGAATTTAGGTTGGTCCGCATCCGATCAGTCGAGAAGAAATTGGGGCACATCATGAGTCGCATCAACGACGGCAGACCGATGATCGAGACGAAGGCGCTCACCAAGCACTTCGCCCAGGGCAAGAAGCTCGTGGAAGCAGTCAAGGGAGTCACGCTCGATGTAGCGGAGGGTGAGTTGGTTGCCTTGCTGGGGCCGAACGGCGCCGGGAAATCGACGACGTTGCGCATGCTGACCACCTTGCTCGAGCCCACGTCCGGCAGCGCGCGAATCGCAGGATTCGACATCGCTGCGGCACGAAACGAGGTGCGATCGAGCCTCGGGTACGTCGGGCAGGGGAACGGAGCCGGCCACAACCAGCGGGTTCGCGACGAGTTGGTGACGCAGGGGTTGTGCTACGGAATGCCCAAGGGCGACTCGCAGGTCCGGGCCGACGAATTGCTGCGTGATCTCGAACTCACCGAGTTGGGTACTAGAAAGGTCAGTACGCTGTCCGGCGGGCAGCGCCGGCGGCTCGATATCGCCCTCGGCCTGGTCCATCGCCCACCGCTCCTGTTCCTCGACGAGCCGACCACGGGCATGGACCCGCAGAGTCGGGCCAACCTCTGGGACCACATCCTCCGGCTGCGGCGCGAGATGGGCACCACGATCGTGCTGACCACGCACTACCTCGAAGAAGCGGATTCGATGGCAGAGCGGGTCATCGTCATCGACGAGGGCACCGTTATCGCGGACAACACCGCTGCCGCACTCAAAGCGGATCTTGCCGGGGATCATCTTCTGCTCACCTTCGACAACGCCGAAGCGGCTGCCATCGCGGCGTCGGTGGCCGAGCGACTTGTCACTGTGCGTGGGGTCACCGTCGAGGCAAGTTCGGTGAGTATCCGTGCCGGCGAGGGTGATTCGACGCTACCGGTGTTGCTGCGTGAAGCCGATGCCCGCGGTGCCCTCGCACTCACTGCCGACATCACCAGGCCGACTCTCGACGACGTCTTCCTCACTCTCACCGGCCGCAGTCTGCGCGAGAGCGCCGCTGCGGTCGCTTCCTGAAACACGACAAAGAACTTCGACGAACAGGAATCCGCCATGACAATCACACTCGATACCCCACTTACCGTGCACGGCAACATCGTTCGAGACAGCTCAATCGTGATGGGCCGTGAGCTGCGACCGATGTTGCGCGACCCGGTCAGCGTCATCTTCAGCCTCATCCAGCCGCTGATCCTGTTGGCGTTGTTCGGGCCTCTGCTCAAAGGGGTTCCGGGTACCGGTGACGGCGTATGGAATTGGTTCATTCCCGGTGTGTTGGTGATGATCGCGATCTTCGGAACGACGATGACCGGGTCCAACCTCTTGATGGAGATGCAGCAGGGATCGCACGAGCGAATGTTGGTGACTCCGCTCCGACGCTCGTCCTTGTTGATCGGGCGAGCGTGCAAGGAGATGGTTCCGCTTGCCGCGCAGGCGATTCTGATCATTCTGGTCGCACTTCCGCTCGGATTGGACGTCAATGCAGCGGGAGCCGCGCTCGGGATAGTCCTGCTGGGAGTGTTCGGCGTCGGACTCGGTGCGCTCTCGTACGCTCTCGCTCTGGCTGTGCGGGAGCAGGATTGGATGTTCTGGGTCGTTCAGCAGACGCTGATGTTCCCGCTCCTGATCCTGTCGGGAACCATGCTTCCACTCGAGGACGCACCAGGTTGGATGAAGGTCCTCGTGAACATCAATCCGCTCGGCTACGTCGTAGACGCCGAGCGGGCACTCTTTGCCGGAGACTTCGCGTCGAGCAGCGTTCTGGCAGGAATCGTCGCCGCCTTGGGCGTGGCGGTGGTCGGTCTGGGCGTAGGTGTGCGCGCGGTGAAATAGCGTGGGTGTGCTGGCTGTCGGACGGGCTGCTGCGGTCGCAGGTTTTCGCCCAGGTGTTCGCAGCGCCTATTGTTGTTCCTTGTGCTCTCCGTCGTTCCACGCCCCGTAGTCGTCCGGGCCCCGTCCAAGGTGAATCTCCACCTTGCCGTCGGGGACCTGCGAGACGACGGCTATCACGAGCTGACGACGGTTTTTCAGGCATTGTCGCTGGCAGACACCCTCACGGTGGCGCCTGCGGACACCTTGACCGTGCGGGTGATCGGCGACGACGCCGCGGCCGTGCCGACCGATCGCACCAACCTCGTGTGGCGTGCCGCCGAGATGCTCGCCGTCGAGGGTGGCGTGGCCCCGAACGTCGAGATAGTCATCGAGAAAGGCATCCCCGTCGCAGGCGGAATGGCCGGCGGGAGTGCCGACGCAGCCGCCGCTTTGGTTGCGCTCAACGCTTTGTGGAAGCTCGACTTCTCGCGGCCTGATCTCGACGCTTTTGCGGCACGCCTCGGGAGTGACGTTCCGTTCTCGCTGCACGGTGGCACTGCCCTCGGAACCGGCCGCGGCGAACAACTTGTCCCCGTGTTGACCCGCCACACTTTTCACTGGGTGTTGGCGCTGGCGAAGGGTGGCTTGAGCACACCGGTCGTGTTCCGCGAGCTGGACAAGCTGCGGGCAGAAGGCTCCCCGAAACGGGTGGGGAGCGCCGATGCGTTGATCCAGGCACTGACCACGGGTGACGCTCATCTGCTTGCGTCGCTGCTCGGCAACGATCTGCAGGCTGCGGCACTCTCACTCAACCCGGATCTACGACGGACGCTTCGAGCGGGCGTCGAAGCCGGAGCTTTGGCCGGCATCGTCTCCGGCTCCGGACCGACATGCGCCTTTCTCTGCGCCGACGCACAGTCCGCGGTGGAAGTGAGCGCAGAACTTGCGGGAGCGGGGGTGTGCCGCACCGTTCGCGTGGCGAGCGGACCCGTTCCCGGAGCACGAATACTCGACAATGCGGCAAAGGGACAGCACTGATGGCGAATCTGATCAATCTGGAAAACGTGTCGAAGTCTTTCGGCGTCAAGCCGTTGCTCGACGGGGTCTCCCTGGGCGTCGAGGAAGGCGAGCGCATCGGCGTCGTCGGTCTCAACGGTGGCGGTAAGACGACCATGCTCGAAGTCCTCGCGGGTGTGGAGCAGCCGGATTCGGGACGCGTCAGCCGCGTCGGCGGATTGCGTATGGCCGTCGTGACGCAGCGCGGTGTGCTGCCTCCCGGCTCCACTGTCGGTGAAGTGGTCCTGGGGCCGCTCGGAGTGGCGCAACACGAATGGGCCGGCGACGCGCGCATCCGTTCGGTGCTCTCGGGTATCGGCATCGACAACTTGGGCGCCGGTGGCGAGCGGTCCGCATTGGACGCCAAGGTCGACGGCCTGTCCGGCGGTGAGCGTCGCCGCGTGGCTCTCGCTGCGGCTCTGGTTCAGGACCTCGACCTGCTGGTGCTCGACGAGCCCACCAACCACCTCGACGTCGAAGGTGTTCAGTGGTTGGCCGAGCACCTCGTCTCGCGTCGCAGCGCGCTTGTCGTCGTGACCCACGATCGCTGGTTCCTCGACACCGTCGCCACCCGCACCTGGGAGGTTGTCGGCGGCGGCGTCGAAAGCTACGAGGGTGGCTACAACGACTGGGTGTTCGCTCGCGCCGAGCGTTCGCGTCAGGCTGACGCTTCCGAAGAGCGTCGACGCAACCTTGCGCGCAAGGAACTCGCATGGCTGCGCCGCGGTGCGCCGGCCCGTACGTCCAAGCCGAAGTACCGCATCGAGGCCGCAGAGGCCCTGATCGCCGACGTTCCGGCACCTCGTGACGCGGTCGCTCTTGCGTCGTTCGCGCAGCGTCGGCTCGGCAAGGTTGTCATCGAACTCGAAGACGCGCGTCTGGAGACTCCGGACGGTCGTGTACTCGTCGAGGATCTGACCTGGCGTCTCGCTCCAGGTGAGCGTGTAGGCCTGGTCGGTGTCAACGGCTCGGGCAAGACGACTCTGCTGCGGACTCTGGCCGGCGAACTCGAGCCTGCCGCCGGAAAGCGCATTCAGGGGCAGACCGTCCACATCGGTTGGCTCAAGCAGGAACTCGACGATCTACCGACCGACATGCGCGTACTTGACGCGGTCAAGGATGTAGCCGAGCGAATCACGCTGGGAGACAAGGAAGTATCGGCGGGTCAGCTGGCTGAGCGGTTGGGCTTCACACCGGCGCGTCAGCGCACCCCAGTCGGTGATCTCTCCGGTGGTGAGCGCCGACGTCTGCAGTTGACACGTGTCCTCATGGCCGAGCCCAACGTCCTGCTTCTCGACGAGCCGACCAACGATCTCGACATCGACACGCTTCAGCAACTCGAAGATCTGCTCGACGGCTGGGCTGGCACCATGGTGGTCATCTCGCACGACCGGTACCTGATCGAGCGCATCTGTGACACCACCTGGGCGCTCTTCGGTGACCGCAAGCTCACCAACCTGCCCGGTGGTATCGAGGACTACCTGCGTCGGCGCGCAGCAATGGGGGATGGCGACAACCCGTCGGTGGCTTCGACGGCGAGTGGTGCGTCGAAGAGCAAGCAGGTCCGTGACGGCGCCGCGGATCGCGCTGCACGCAAGGAACTTTCGAAGCTCGAGCGGTCCATTGCGAAGTTCGACGACCGAGAGAAGAAGCTGCACGCTTCCCTCGCCGACGCGGCCACCGACCCGGACAAGCTGCAGAAACTCGGCGCAGAACTCAAGCAGGTCATCGCCGACAAGGAAGCGGCCGAAGAGCAGTGGATGGAGCTCTTCGCCGAGCTGGACGGCTAGGGGAACTTCGCCCCGAACCTCTTGAAGGTTCGCTCTGGATCCAGGGTTTCCGGAGCATGCCTGCGCAGCAGTGCGTCCAGAACGAGCCCGTCCAGTGCTGCGACCAATTCCGCTGCATCGGACGAGGTCATGCCGCGTTCGATCAAGATGTCGACAAACCGATCCCGACCACGCACCAGTTCCACTGCGAGGTCGGGATCGTGGAATGACGCGATGATCAGTTCGTAACGCGCCCGAGTGCGGCCGGATTCAGGCCCCAGCCACCGGGCCACCTGTTGCTTCGGCGTCTCGCCTGGGCGAGGAAGATCGCCGTCCAGAAGGTGTCGCACCACCTCGACTATCAGTCCACGTTGATTTCCGAAGTAGTGCCGTGCGCTGCCGTGTGGCACGCCCGCCTCGTCTTCGACGCCTCTCATCGACCAGGCTCGAAACCCAACCCGGCCCAGCAGGTCGAGCCCGGCGTCCAGAAGTGCTTCTCGAGTCGATTTCTCCACGCAGAGAAGATACCGTGATATCCTCTTCTCCGCTTGGAGAATTTCTCCGCACGGAGAAGTGGCCGGTGGGTCGAACTGATTGGGGTGAAGCGTGGTCATCTTTTTCGACATCCTGCTTGTGCTGTGCGTTGTTGCGATTGTGTGTTTCGCGGGATACGTACTCTATCGCGTCGTCTTTGACGGCTAGCTGAATGGTGATGTACTTCAACAGGTCTCGAGTCTTCAGGTTCCCGAAGTTGTCCGGTTTGTCTCTGGTTATCGAAAGTATGTTCGATTAAACTTTGAGCATGGACAGTCGGGAAGCGTGGCAGCTGGATGGCGAGGACCTCAAGAGTGAGGTTCTGGATCTGGTGCGCGCCCGACACGAATTGCAGTCGCGGATGGTGTTGCTGATCGTGGAGATGTTTTCCCGTGAGGTTCTCGGCGGGAAGGGTTTTCGGGCGAT
>NZ_JBXAFO010000042.1:0-35381 GCF_058793255.1 Rhodococcus sp. MPR-R1B | reverse complement strand
GGGGCTGGGTGGGCGGGTGCCCGGGCCGACGTCACTGGGCGGCTGCAGGTCTCTGCTGTGCGGCTTTGCCCAACCGTCGACCGCTTCGTACAGCGTTTTGTCGGTTCGCTGGGTCAGTGAGTTCTCGAGAGCAGAAGTGACCGCTACACCCGACGCCAACAGACCCAGCGCGGCCAACACCAGCAAGGCCGCAACCAGGGTGAAGCGCAGCGGCAGTGAATGGAGACGGAAACGACCCCGCTTCGGAAGCTGATCGTTTTCCGCGGCGGCGATCATTGCCGCGGTTCACGCATCACGTAGCCGACCCCACGCAATGTGTGAATCAGCGGTGTCTCCCCCGTGTCCACCTTGCGCCGCAGGTAGGAAACGTAGGACTCGACAACTCCGACCTCCCCACCGAAGTCGTAATTCCAGACGTGGTCGAGAATCCGCGGTTTGCTGAGAACCGTCCCGGCGTTGACCATGAAGTATCGGAGCAGTGTGAACTCGGTGGGCGAGAGTGCAACCAACTCGCCCTTCTTCCAGACCTCGCGGGTGTCGTCGTCGAGTTCGATGTCGGCGAACTTCACCCGCGGCGACTGCTCCGGCGCGACACCGCGACCGGCGCGGCGCAGGATGACCCGCAACCGCGTCACGACTTCTTCGAGGCTGAAGGGCTTGGTCACGTAGTCGTCCGCGCCGAGGGTCAGGCCGCTGATCTTGTCGTCGAGCGAATCCTTCGCCGTCAGAAACAGGACGGGCGCGTCCACACCGTCGGCGCGCAGGCGTCGAAGCAGACCGAAGCCGTCCATCCCGGGCATCATGACGTCGAGAACGATCGCGTCGGGACGGAATGTCCGTGCGACGTCCAGGCCTTGGGCGCCGCTCGAAGCAGTTGCCACCTCGAAACCCTGGAATCGGAGGCTCACGGAGAGCAACTCCACGATGGTGGGTTCGTCGTCGACAACGAGGATGCGGGCTTCGGGGGTCTTGTCGGTCACGAGAACCATCTTCTCCCCTGCCACTGGATTCCCGCTGTATGTTCCCTGGGAGCTTCCTGTGAACGGCCGGGTGCAGGTGAAAAGCTGACAGCAGGATCCCGGCAAGGATCCAGGCTTCGATCGGCTGGCAAGGCACACGTGACATCAGCGGATTCAGCTACTTCAACGCACTGTCGATGGAGACTGCATTCGCGGACGCTGCGGTGTGGGTCGCCGACGCAGTTCAGACAAATTTGGCCGGCTACGACTTCGTTCAGTGGCCGAGTCGAGGACGCCATCTGCTGGTTCCTCGACTTCGAGACAGGGAACCGGTGTGGATGGATCCGCACGGCGATGTGACGATAAGTCGTATCGGCGAGTTGTGCAAAAATTCGACGAATTATGCAGCAACGTAGCCCAGTTCAAATCGCTCAGCTCTACGGTCCTGTGGCGTCCGCGCTGGTCGGCGGTGTGGTGGCCGCGTACGCAGTGGCCGAGTCCCGAGTTGACGACTTCTCCTTCTCCGACGCCGGCGTTATCTCGGTGGTGATCACGCCGCAGTGGGCGGGAGCAACTGCCGCGGTGGTTGCGGCCGTCGGCGTAGCGCTACTGCATCGCTGGGGACGTGGCGGTCTCGCGAGTGTCTTCGCTGTAGTCGGCGCCCTCGCCATCGCGCTACCTGCATTCGTCCCCGTCTCCGCCCAGATTTCGGTGACTCTGAACGCAATCGGAGCAGGCGCTTTCCTCGCGGCAGCGGCATTTCCGACGAAGGGTCACCGCGGAGCACAAACCGCTCTCGGACTCGGCGTAACCACGACGACCCTGTACTTCGGCGCAGCGGACTTGTGGCGCGATCGCGTCCCCAGGTGGTCGCTCACACTTCCGGGCGATTCCTACCCCGTGCCGTCCACGGTTCCCGTCTGGATTCTGCTCGCCGCAACTCTTCTCGTGGGTGGAGTCGCCGCACTCGCACGACCGAATCAGGAGCCGGGCGACATCGACGCACGCCTGGTGAAGCTGGGAGTTGTTCTGCCCCTGGTATTCACGGCTCTCTATGTGTGGTTGGGCTCGACGACATCACCTGGGTCATGGGTGATCGCGGTGGTATCGGCGGTTGCCGTTACCGTCGCACTGGCTTGGCGGTTGCCGCCACACGACGGTCGTTTCGTACTCGTCGGACTGGCAGTCAGCGCGGTTTCGGTCAGCTCGATTTCCTTTCCATCCGACTGGACCTGGGCGATGCCCGCGGGAGCTGCTGCCCTGGCGTTGGGCGTCGTCGTCGGCTGGAGAAGACCGATGCCGCAACTCGGGCTGGGACTCCTTGCCGTGACTGCACTCTCGGGATTGCTGGATGCCGCCCCGACCACGGTTGCCTACGTCCTCATCCTCCCGCTTGCGCTGGGACTGGCCGTCACGTCATGCATGCCTGTTGCCGTCGAAGCAGTCTCGAGCGGGGCGATGCTGCCCGTCGCTTTCACGTTGTTCTCGGTTTCACCGACCTTCTTGGACCCGGGCTCGCGGGAATTCGGGTGGTCTACCGGTGTGCTCGTCGAACACGGACCGGCCGCCGTGAACACGCCGATTCCTCTGACTGTTCTCGCTGCGACGGCGACGATCGTGGTGTCCGTGTCGACCATCCATCTGAAGAGAGTTCGAACGGCGGTGGTGACCTAAATCGCCAGCTGATCGGGTCGGAACGCAGAATTCTGTTGCTATGGTTGGGTGGTCAACGACGACATCCGGACGAGCGCACCGTACCCGGCCAGCGAAAAGACGGTGCCTTGGGAGTTGTTCACCATGGCATGGATCGTGCTCGTCATTTCCGGACTTTTCGAAGCTGTCTGGGCTACCGCACTCGGTAAGTCCGACGGATTCAGCAAGATGTCGCCCACCATCGTCTTCGTCCTCGGCCTGATCGTCAGTATGGCCGGCCTCGCGTATGCAATGCGTACCCTTCCCATCGGGACTTCCTACGCGATCTGGGTCGGCATCGGCGCCGCCCTGACCGTGGGATATGCGATGATCACCGGCGCGGAGTCCACGTCGATCGTCAAGATACTGCTGATCCTGGGCATCGTCGGCTGTGTCGTCGGTCTGAAGGTCCTTCACTGACCGGCGATCCTGGTGAGTGTTTGTGTGTTACCGGTTACAGTTAACGCATGAAACTGCTGGAGATGCTCACGCTTCCCCTACGCGCGGGCATTGCAGCCGCAGAGATCAGTTTGGGAATCGCCGAGCTGACGGTCACGACAGTTCGTATCGCCGTCGGTAATACCGGCGCCGTGACGGCGGGTGCTGCCGGCTTGGCAAGCCCCCGCGGACCCATGCAGATGATCCAGCAGTTGTCATCGCTCACCGCTGACGATCGGCCCATCGGGCAGGCCTTGGCCCCCGGTGGGCCACTCGATCGACTTCTCTCTCCCGGCGGCCCGGTCGACAAACTGACTGCACCCGACGGCACTCTCGAACGACTACTCGCTCCCGGCGGACCACTCGAAAGACTTCTTGCCCCCGGCGGACCGCTGGATAGGGTGCTCGCCGAGAACGGCGCATTGGAACGCTTGCTCGCGCCGGACGGTCTCCTCGACCGAATGATGGCGGAGGACGGTCCGCTTGAACGCCTGACAGCGCAAGACGGTGCCGTCGAACGCCTGACTGCCAAGGACGGTGTCATCGATCGCGCACTGGCCGAAAACGGCATCCTCGAAACACTCCTGGCAGAGAACGGCGCCTTCGAACGGCTCATCGCCGAAGGCGGCCCGCTTGACCAGATCGTTGCACTGTCCGACACCTTGACTTCCCTCGCCCCCAACCTCGAGCGGATGAGCGCGAGTATCGAGGTCCTTCAGGAAACCGTCGGAATCCTCAGCGCTGCAGTCGGTCCACTCGGAGAACTTGCCGGCAAACTTCCCAATCGGTGGCTCAAGAGCAAGAGCGACCGCCCAGGGCCGGACCTTCCGATCGAATCGGCATAACAAACGGTTACTCGCCGATTACGCGGTCAGTTGTTGATCACGATGTTGAGGTTGATGATGATTCCGCCGAAAGTCAGGATCGTGTTGGCCAAGCCAACGGTCATTCCACTGTTCAGAGCCGCGATCAGTCCGTTCATCGTCGTATCCCCTTCACTGTCTACGGGTTACGCGTACAAGATTGTGCGCTGGCGCTGACAATAGGCCAAGTTCGTGACCTGCGCGCCATTGCGGAGAAAACTTGTACCCCGGTCGCAGTTTCCACGTTAACTGTTGCAGGACAACATAATTCCAAGATCGGCGCACTACCCGCTAACGGCCGAATCAAACATCACGATTGGGCATACGCAGACCACTTCACATAACCGTCCGCCCCATCAGACACTTGTCCACCGAAACAGAGTGCACAACAGTTAGTCCGGTGCAACAATGAGACGAATCGGACATGCCTGCGACGTGATGGGGAAGGGTGGTTGAGACAATGACGGCGCCGCGCATCGCCAGAGGACACCGCGGCCCCACCGGGGGCCGAAATTCCGCGTCGCAGGACAGCCTGGACGCCGCCTCGGACGCCCTGCAATCGCTGTACGCGCACCTCGATCCACATGCCCAGGCCGAGCAATTTCTCGAACAAGTCTGCAGGCATGCCGTCGATCTCATCGCCGACGCCGACATGGCCGGAATTACCATCGGCGGTTCGGACACGACATTCCGAACCGTCGCCGCCACCCACCAACTTGTTCGCACCGTCGACTCGATCCAATTCCGACTGGACTACGGACCGAGTGTGACGTCGTCACGCACGGGAACCGTTGTCCGCGCACATGCCAGCGAAGCCCACAGCCGGTGGCCTCAATTCGCAAGCGCGGCAAAGGCAGTCGGCGCCGTCAGCTTCTTGTCCATGCCACTGCCTGGCCGGGAACGCCCGCTCGGAACCCTCAATCTCTACAGCCACGACCTCCGAGGTTTCACCGGCGCCGACGTGGCCTTGCTCCAACTGTTCGCCGTGACCTCGGCCTACGCGCTGCACAGCTCGCAGCGCCTCGACATCGCCAGAAAGCACGCAATGGACCTCGAGCGAGCACTCGAATCGCGAGGCGTCATCGAACAGGCCAAGGGCATCATCATGGGCACCCACCACGTCGACGCCGACCGAGCCTTCCGCATTCTCATCCAGGACTCGCAGCGCAGCAACGTCAAACTGCGAGTGATCGCCCAGCAGTACATCGACGGCGCGATCGACCCGCGCCAGGCTACGAACAAGCCCGAGACCAACTGAACCGGGCGCCTATCGGCACCTCAGCAAATACAGAGGCACCCACCACATTGGTGAGTGCCTCCTCTTTCGGAGCCTCCTGTCGGGATTGAACCGACGACCTTTCGCTTACAAGGCGAGTGCTCTACCACTGAGCTAAGGAGGCGAAGACCGACGCGTTGCCGCGACTGACTTTGCGGAGCCATCATATCCAAGCCGTCACGGTGGCCGCGCGCGGGTCACGTTAGATAGCGTGGGCCCCATGCGCAACTCCCACTCCGCCCCCTGATGGCGAAATTCACCGAAGTACTCACACGCCTGACGGGAAACCGGCAAGCCACCGTCGACACGGTCACGTCGGCTCCCGCACCGCTTCAACCGATCGACCTGACAGACGACGCCGTCGTCGCAGAGGTCCTGGACCTCGCGGTTCGGGTGGGCGAAGTCCTCCTCGCATCCGGAACCGCGGCCATGGACACCGCTGAGCAGGTGCAGTTCATCGCCGCCACGTACGGCCTTGCCCAGTGTGACGTCGACGTCACTTACAACTCGATTGTGCTCTCTGCCTATCGCGGCCCGACGCGACCGCCGGCGAGCACGATGCGCATCGTCCACTACCGCTCGATGGACTTCACGCGGCTGGCGGCCGTCGACCGTCTGACACGTCGTATCCGCCGTGAGGCGATCACACCGGACCAAGCGCACGACGCGCTCACAGCCATCACGACGGCGCCGCACCCGTACAACCGATGGACCGCGACCATGGCCTGGGCTGCGATGGCGGCTTCGGTCTCCGTCCTGCTCGGCGGCGGGTTCCTCGTTGCCACAGTCGCGTTTCTGACGACGATGGTCATCGATCGAGTCAACCGCGTACTGAACCGGTTCGGCCTGCCGTTCTTCTTCCAGCAGGTTGTCGGTGGTCTCATCGCGGCTGCGCCCGCCGCCACGCTCTATACATTTCAGGACCAGCTGGGGATCAGTATCCGGCCGTCGTTGGTCATCGCGGCCGGAGTGGTCGTTCTGCTGTCCGGGCTGTCGTTGGTGGGCTCGGTCCAGGACGCGATCATGGGTGCACCCATTACAGCTGTCGCGCGATTCTTCGAAGTGGTGATGATGACGGGCGGCATCATCGCGGGCGTCGCAATCTCGTTGCGAATGACCGGGATGTTGGGTTCGACGCTTCCACCGATCAATGTGGAAGTCTCCACCATCACGCAGTTGCCGATCCTCATGCTCTCCGGTGCGTGTGCGTCGGTGTTCTACGCGCTCGCCTGCTACGCCGAGAGGCGTGCACTCACCGCGGCGTTCCTGGGCGGTGCGGCAGGCAGTGGTGTGTCGATCTTCGTGCAGACACTCGACGTCGGTCCCGTGATCGCCGCCGCAATCGCCGCAACCGTGGTCGGTCTTGCCGGTGGTCTGATGGCTCGCCGCGCACTGACGCCTCCGCTGGTTGTCGCGGTCGCAGGCATCACTCCGCTGCTCCCCGGTCTGTCGCTGTACCGAGGCCTGTACGCGCTGCTCAACGACCAGGTACTGATCGGATTGACTGCCTTGCTGTCGGCCTTCGGCATCGGCTGCGCCCTGGCCGCGGGCGTCACGCTCGGCGAATGGGGAGCGCGCACGCTGCGTCGTCCACGGATTCTGATGCGCGTGGACTCGCTACGTCGCCCGATGGTCCGCAAGCGCAGGCGTCGAGTTCCCGTCACCGAGAAGTAGGCGTCGTTCAAGCAGAAAGAGCTGGGCACCTGACGGTGCCCAGCCCTTTTCTGTTCACTCGGGGGTTCCGAGCGGTGAGAGAATCAGCTCTCGACTGCGTGCTTTCCACCGGCAGCCTGATCGGCTTCCATGGCCTCACGCAGGCTCTTCGGACGCATGTCGGTCCAGTTGGCCTCGACGTATTCGAGGCACGCCTTGCGGCTGTCTTCACCGAACACCACTCGCCAGCCGGCGGGGACCTCGGAAAACGTGGGCCACAGCGAGTGCTGGTCCTCGTCGTTCACCAGCACGTAGAAGCGGCCGTCTTCGTCATCGAAAGGGTTAGTGCTCATCTCGCCTCACTCGTTACGTACGTGTCTTGTGCGCCCAGACTAGCAAGCGCACCAGTTCGGTTCTGGTGGCTCAGCACCGACGCCAGAATCTCCCCCGCCCGCACTGCCACGTTCGACAGCAGCGACGACGTCAATCCGTGAGTCTGTTCTGTCCCACCCTGCAGATAGATACCGCCTGTCACGTCCTCCGTTACAGCCAGTCGATAATCCCGACTGACGTTACGCGGAACGGACGAATCCGGCACGAGTTCACCCAACAAATCGTCCAGAGGTGCCGGGGTGAAACCCGTGGCCAGAATGAGTGCGTCGCACGCCAGCGTGTCGGTCAAGCCGTCGAGATTGCTACGGACAGCCAGTTCGATGCCGGATTCGGTCTCCACGGCACTCGTGATCTCCGAGGCCCGACGCATGAACAGTCGCCGCGGCCCACGAACCATCTCCTGATATTCGGTGGCATACAGCTTGTTGATCAGTTCGATGTCGACGACCGAGTAATTGGTACTGCGGTGCAGATCGAGCAGTCGGCGTCGTTCCGCGGCGTCTGCACCGTGCAGCTGATCGACGGCTTCGGGATCGAAGATGCGGTTCGCGTACGGGCTGTCGTCTGCCGGGCTGTAGCCGTAGCGGGCAAAAACACTGTGAACTTCGGCGTTCGGGTAGTTCGCGTGCAGGTAGTCCACGATCTCCGCGGCACTCTGGCCGGCGCCGAGAACGACGAACCGGTTGTGTACGGGCTCCGGCATTGCTTCGAGATGGAAGAGGAACTGGTGATTGTGGAAGCACCGCGACGAAGGCGTCGCCCACTCCGGGATCCGCTCTTTCAGTCCGGCTCCGACAACGATGTTGCGCGCGATCACCGTTTCACCGTCGGCGGTGCGAACCGCAAAGCGATCGACAACGCCGTCGGAGTTCTTGATGCCCTCGACCCCGTCGACGGTTGTACCGAACTGCACGTCCGCGTCGACTCGTCGAGCTGCCCAGCACAGGTAGTCGTTGAATTCGTGGCGCGTGGGGAAGAAGGTCTGGTGGTTGACGAAGTCGACCAGTCGACCCTGCTCGAACAGATACGAGAAGAAGCTGTATCCGCTCCGTGGATTCCGGAACGTCACCAGGTCCTTCGGAAACGCGATCTGCATGGTGGCACCGTCGAGCAGCATCCCGGGATGCCACGCGAACTGAGACTGCTTTTCGAAGAACCGCGCGTTCACCCGATCAACGGCCGCACAATTTGCATTGTGTTCTTCGACAGCAATGGCCAACGCGAGGTTGGCCGGACCGAACCCGACGCCGACGATGTCGACAATGGCAGGTTCGGCGCTGGAGTCTCTTGGTGATTCACTCATTACAGGTAGTCCATCCCCGACGGAACGACCTGGTACGGCCGCCAATCGATGTCCCGAAGTAAGTAGCAAAGGCTACCCTTAATGAGGTGAGGGTATCAACACTGTGAGCCCCCGTATAGCGGTCGACCCCACGGAGCGATGCGACGTATGTCATAGTTTCGCCCCCTCGCTCGCGTCATCCCCTTCGGCGGCAACTGCAGCCTCGATCACGTCGACCAACTGACCTGCCCATACGCGGACTGCACCCGCATCGACGCGGTCGGCACGGAACCCGAGAGTTGCAAAGACAGGCCCATCGCCCACCGGCTCGTAAAAACTCAACGTCACATCCGCATCGGGCACTCCCACCGGAATCGGTACGAGAGAACCGAAGTCGCCGAGCCCGTCCAAATCGGCCTGTTGATGATGGATCACCATCACCTGAGGCCTCATGGACGCCGGATTACCCAGCGCCTGCTCGACATACACATATGAGACGTCCTGATTGCTCAGCGCTTCCAGATTGTTTTCCCGGATGCGAGCCAGCAATTCTGCAAACGTCGGACTACCGGACGTATCCGTGCGCAGGAGAACAACATTGAAGAACGATCCGATCATCGGTTCGAGACGGGGATCCGACCTGCCCGCAACCAATGAACCGATGGGGAGATCAGTACCCGCGCCGGCCTTCGTGAGAACGCTGGCCAGTGCGGCCTGCAGGACCATGAACATGCTCGTGCCGGTGCGCGCAGCCAGCGCGTCGATTCCGGCGTGCAGACCCGCGTCGATGTCGACGGCGATCACGTCACCTCGAGGCTCCGAGTCACCTTCCGGCAACGGAAGATTCACACTGGTCGGTATTCCGTCGAGCGCATCCCGCCAATATGCAAGTTGCTTCGACGCACGGCTGTCGACGTCTCGGGGGTCTCCCAACAGCTCGTCCGACCACACGGTGTAATCGGCGTACGTCAATGCAAGCTCGTCCCAAACCGGTTGATCTCCCTGCGACCGGGCTGCATAAGCAGAGACCAGATCTCCCAGCAGCGGCACTACGGACCACTCGTCGACGGCGATGTAATGCATGACGAGAAGCATTGTCCGAGAACCGTCTTCACCGAGCACCAGATGAACCCGCAACGGTGATTGCTCACGCAGATCCATCGGAAGTTGAGCCAGTTCGAACACCACTCGACCCACATCGCCGGCGCCGACATCGACCACATCGACAGTCGGACGCACCGATTCTCTTGCCACGACGACGCCGTCGACCTCGACGAAGGTGGTCCGCAGGGGTTCGTGCCGCGAAGTCACATCGTCCAAGGCGTGCCCGAGAATCTCCGGATCGATCTTCGATTTCAGGGTCAGCGCCAGAGCGTGGCTTGCTTGCGGTTGCGCGCCGGACGCGCGGAACAACTCCCATTGACGACGTTGCGGCGCAGACAGACCCATCGTCTCGGGACGTTTCACCGCCGGCGCCAGGATCGGACGCCCACCTTCCGAACGCGCGACGACGGCCGCCAACTCCGCAACACTCGGCGCGTCGAATACGTCTCGAATACTGACGTCCACGCCGAACGCTTCACGAATGCGACCGACCAGTTTCATCGAAGCCATCGAATGGCCGCCGAGTTCGAAGAAACTGTCGTGGACTCCGACACTCGGGAGTTGCAGGATTTCCGCGAACGCAGCCGCAACCGTGGACTCCACTGCCGTGCGAGGAGCAACATCACCCGCCAGCTCCGACCAGTCCGGAGTGGGCAACGACTTGCGGTCGAGCTTTCCGTTGGGCGTCAACGGCAGCGGACCGTCAAGGGCGACAACCATGGTCGGAACCATGTAGTCGGGCAACGACAGTGCCGCGAGGTTCCGCACTGCCGTCGTGTCGACGACGACACCGGGTTCCGGTGACACGTAACCGACCAGGCGCGTGATTTCGCCCTGCCGATCCGCGACGACCGTTGCCTGCTTCACCGAAGGATGGGCACTGAGAGCTCCGATGATTTCGCCCAACTCGATTCGGAAACCGCGGATCTTGACCTGATCGTCGACGCGGCCGAGGAAGTCGATGTTCCCGTCAGAGCGCCACCGCGCGCGGTCCCCGGTGCGATACATGCGATCGCCCGCGGTGAAGGGATCGGCGATGAATCTCTGTGCCGTCAGATCGAATCGGCCCAGATAGCCTCTCGCCAGGCCGCGTCCCGCGATGTACAGCTCCCCGGATACTCCCGGCGGAACCGGACGGAGTTGATCGTCGAGCACGTACGCCTGTTCGTTGGGGTCAGGGATTCCGATGGGCACGGGACCGTTCCAACCGGGTTCCGCCTGCCACAGTGTGTTGTTCACCGTGGCTTCGGTGAGTCCGTACGCGGCAAGCAAATTCAGCCGCTCCGCCCATCGCCCGATCAGCTCCGGTGGCACCGTCTCGGTTCCGACCAACACGGTGCAGCCCTGCGGCACTTCACATCCTGCCGGCAGAGCGGCCAGCAACGAGGGAGGGATGATCGCGTGGGTGACACGATTGCTCGTCATGAAATCGGTCAGCGCCGGACCGGCAACTCGTGCATTCTGCGGCACGATCACCAGGGTGCTGCTCGTGCACAGTGCCATCGCCAGCTCGAATACCGCGACGTCGAAGCCGACCGAAGCGAACTGCATCACCACCGAACCCGGTACCAGTCGCATCCGAACCTCAGCTGTGGCAACAAGACTCGGAATACCGTCGTGGGAGAGGACGGCTCCCTTCGGCTTGCCGGTCGATCCCGAGGTGTAGATGACATAGGCAGCGTGGCTGACGCCAACTGGTGGCCGGGGAGTTTCGACGATCACTGCCTCGTCCAGTTCCGCACGGATCAGCGGATCGTCCAGGAGGATTCGCTCGACGCCGACCACATCCTCGATCCGCGAGCTTTCCTCCGCAGTGGACAGAAGTACCGAGGCGCGGGAATCGGTGAGCATGTACGTGATGCGTTCGCTCGGGTGGCTCAAATCCAGGGGTAGATACGCGGCCCCCAGCTTGAGCACGGCGAGGACCGACGCGACCATTTCCACCGAGCGCGGGACGGCAAGCCCCACCACGTCTTCGACCGACACTCCGCGGCGATACAGCACGCCGGCGATCCGATCACACTGCTCGGAGAGTTCGCGGTACGTGGCCTGCCCCGCCTCGTCGCGCACCGCAACAGCCTCGGGCGTAGCAACGACTCCACGCGCGAAAGCGTCGTAGAACGTCTCTTCCGGCACGTCGACGGCGGTGTCGTTGAACGAGGTGACAACTTGCTCGAGTTCGCCTGGCAAGAAGATGTCGATGTCGCCGATCTCGATGTCGGCCGATTCCACGACTGCCGCGATCACCGATTCCAATCGGTTCGAAATTCGCTGTGCTGTTTCGCGATCGAAGAGGTCGCTGCCGTACTCGAGCCGGACGTCGATGCAGCCTTCGTCACCGAGGTACTCGGTGAAGTTGAACACCAGATCGAACTTGGCTGTGTACTCCTCGAGTTCGAACGGATCCCCTCCCATCTCCTCCCGGCTGTGATAGCCGACCATGACCTGGAACAGCGGATTACGTGCCAAAGTACGCGACGGATTGAGGCGCTCCACCACCGTTTCAAAGGGAACGTCAGCGTTGGCGAAGGCCTCGAGATCTCCCTCACGAACGCGATCCACCAACTCCCGGATCGTCGGGTTACCCGACGTATCCGTGCGCAGCACAATCGTATTGACGAAGAAGCCGACCAGTTCGTCGAGTCCATGCTCACTACGTCCGGCGACGGGAGCGCCGAGGGGAAGGTCCTCACCCGCTCCGAGCGCAGTCAGCAACGCCGCCGACGCCGCGTGCAGAACCATGAACATCGAACTCCGGCTCTCGCGCGCCAGATCTCGCAGTGCAGCAGTTGTCTCCACGCCCAACCGTGTCACCACTGCACCACCGGAGAAACTCGGTCTGGCCGGTCGACTCCGGTCGGCGGGAAGCAGCAGTTCTTCGGGGGCTCCGTCCAAACTCTTCGCCCAGAAGTCCAACTGCGTGCTCAGGATGCTCGACGGATCGTCGGGGCTGCCCAACAATTCCCGTTGCCACAGAGTGTAATCCGCGTACTGAACCGGAAGCGGTTCGAAAATTGGATCTTCGCCCTGGATCCGAGAGGAGTATGCAGACATCAGATCGCGCAGGAATGGCCGATCGGACCATTCGTCCGTCGTGATGTGATGCAGGACGATCACGACCACTACGGCACCGTCCACCTCGGCACCGTCCACCCGGATCAGACGTGCGCGGATCGGAATCTCGTCAGACAGGTCGAACGGACGACCCACTGCCACGGCAATTTCACCGGCGACACCGGATTCGTCTCGATGAACTGTCTCGACCGGAATCGTCGCCGATTCGAGAATTATCTGCTCCGGCGATCCGTCCACCAACCGGAACACCGTACGCAGGGATTCGTGTCGTTCCACGACGTCGCCGAGCGCCGCGGCGAAGACGTCCGCGTCCAGTGCGCCGTCCAAACGGAGCACGATCGGGAAATTGTAGGCCGCGGAGTTCTCCTCCATCTGTCCGATCAGCCACAATCGCTGTTGAGCGGCAGAAAGAGGAAGGTGGTCCGGCCGCGGCTTCGCTACCAGTACCGGTCGCGTCGATCCCTGCTCGGCCGCAATACGTTCCGCGAGTTCCGCCACCGTCGGCGCTTCGAAGAGATCACGCATGGTCAGACTGTTCGGAATGGCGATCCGAGCTCGACTGATCAGCTTGGTGGCCAGAAGCGAGTGCCCACCGAGGTCGAAGAAGTTGTCGTCGACCCCGATATCGTCCACATCGAGTACGTCGGAGAAGAGGTCGCAGAGGACCTCTTCCGTGTGGTTACGCGGTGCGATCGACTCCCCACTCCGCTCCCCCAGCACCGAATCGGCGGTGGGCAGTGCCTTGACGTCGAGCTTGCCGTTGACGGTCATCGGTAGTGTCTCCACCTCGATCACCACGGCCGGAACCATGTAGTCGGGTAGGAGAACTCGCGCCTGCGCGCGGTAGTCGTGCCCGGCGCCGAGTCGCACGGGTGTCACGTAGCCGACGAGCCTCTTGACTCCACCTGCCCCGACGTCGACCACCACTGCCGCTTGCCGCACATGTTCGTCGGATTCGAGAACGGAGACGATTTCGCTCGGCTCGATGCGGTGACCTCTGATCTTCACCTGATCGTCGGTGCGGCCGAGGAAGTCCAGGTTGCCGTCACCGCGTCGCCGCACGAGATCCCCGGTGCGGTACATACGTCCTCCGGTCCCAGCCGGATCTGCGACGAAGCGCTCGGACGTGAGCGCGAAGCGTCCGAGGTAGCCGCGAGCCAAACCGGCTCCGGCAATGTACAGTTCGCCGGCAACTCCATCGGGGACCGGACGCAGCCAGCCGTCGAGAATATGCGCGGCGGTGTTCCAGATCGGTTTGCCGACGGTCGGGGTGTCACTGTCGAACGTTCCGCCACCGAGCGTGTTGATCGTGTATTCCGTCGGACCGTAGAGGTTGTACCCCACGGTTCCCTCGGTGTCGCGCAGCCTGTTCCACACCGAATCCGGAACGGCTTCACCGCCGAGCAGGACCAACGGCGGGCGGTGGTGTCCCACACCGTCGTCGAGAAGCCCGCTGTCGATCAGGTGCGTCGCGTAGGTCGGTGTCACGTTGACGACGTCGATGTCCAGTGCGTCGCAGTATCCAACGAGTGCCTCGGCATCACGACGCAGATCCTCGTCGCAAATGTGCACCTCGTGGCCTTCCACGAGCCACAGAAGTTCCTCCCACGACATGTCGAAGGCAAAGGACACGGTGTGCGCGATCCGCAGGCGCCGGCCCGCCGCGGCGATCACTGGTTCGAAAATCGCCTCGCGGTGGTTGAACTGCATGTTCGTCAAGCCGCGGTAACCGGTGACCACGCCCTTGGGCTTGCCGGTCGAACCGGAGGTGTAGATGACGTACGCGGGGTGGTCGAGTCGATGCGGTGCCCCCGGAGCGAATGCTCCGAGTTCCGACGCGGAGAGTGCCCGCGCCGAGATCGTCAGTCTCCTTGCTGCTGTATCGGGTTCGTCGATCACGATAGTGCGGACGTCGGCACCTTCGAACCTCGGTGAGGCCGAAACGGTTGTCAGCAACACGACAGGATCCGCGTCGTCGATCATCACGGCCAACCGTTCGGCCGGATGGTCGAGTTCGAGGGGTAGGTAGGCAGCACCCGTGCGCAATACCGCGAAGAGCGCGACGACCATGTCCACCGAACGTGGTAGGCCAAGAGCGACAATCTTTTCCGGGCCGGCGCCGCAATTGATCAGCAACCGCGCCATCCGGTTGATCTCGCCGTCGAGATCGGCGTAGGTCATCCGGCGCTTCCCGAACACGAGTGCCGTGTCGTTCGGTTGCGCCGACGCGACTTCTTCGAACAGGTCGGCAATGGTGCGCTCCGGCAACTCCCGGATCTGCGTCTGCTGCGCTACTGCGGGAACCGGAGACGCAACAACCGATCCCGTCATGTCCTGCGACCAACTCTGCAGCAGGTCGACGAAGTGACCCAGTAGGTCCTCGGCCCGGCGCGCGGTCACCAGACGCGGATGGAACTCGAACTTGACGTTGACGGTGGCGCCCGGTGTGACCACGACGGTCAGCGGATAGTGCGTGTGATCGATACTGTCGCTTCCACTCACGTCGTGAGCGGCGTTGAGCGCGTGGACTTGCTTCTCGTCCACGAAGTTCTGCAGGACCATCAGCACGTCGAAGAGTTGACGATGCTCGGAAACACGCTGGATCGATGCCAAACCGAGGTAGTCGAACGGCATCAGCGAAAGTCGATCCGCCTGTGTCCGACGAAGAAGTTCCTCGACGCTCTCGTTCGGATCCAGTTGCAGCCGAACGGGAACGGTGTTGAGGAACATGCCCACCACGGTGTCGATTCCCGGTACCTCCGGCGGCCGTCCGGCAACCGTGGAGCCGAAGACGACGTCCTGTCGACCGGTGGCCGACGCCAGCACGAGGGCCAGCGCTGCATTCAGTACCGTGTTGAACGTGACGCCGGACGCGGCAGCGCGCTCACGCAACGCACGCGAAAGCGTTTCCGACAGAACCGCATCGCGGCGATCCGGAAGCTGAACTTCGACGCCGGGCGCAGGCTCGGCAACAAGCGTCGGCTCCTCGAGTCCTGCGAGCGCTCCGCGCCACCCCTCGTCGGCGGCTGCACCGTCGCGATCGGCCAACCAGGCGAGGTATGTCTCGAACGACCCCTCGGGTTCGCCGAATGCGCTGTCGTCGCCGCCGGTATCGTAAAGCGCCAGAAGCTGACTGACGACAAGGCCGTTGGACCAGCCGTCCCACAGCAGGAACTGCCTGTTGATCACCAGACGATCCTGGCCGCCGGGCAGATGCAGCACACTCATACGCCACAGCGGCGGCGCGGTCAGGTCGAATGGCGTCACTCGGTCTTGGGCGGCGACGGCCTCGGCACGCTCACGAGCAACCGAGTCGTCGAGTTCACGGAGATCGTGGACGACGACCGGAACATCGAGTCCAGCGCTGAAGAACTGCACCGGCTCGTTCAGCCCTTCGCTCACGAAACCCGCTCGCAACGTGGGATTTCGTCGTTGAAGTGTCCGGGCGGCCGCAGCCAACCTGTCGACATCGAGGGTGTGCCCGAAGTCCATCGAGAACTGTGCCGTGTAGATGTCCCCACCACTGCTGCTGTCGCTGCTGCCCGCGTAGCCGGCTTGGAAGTACAGGCCTTCCTGCAACGGTGAGAGTGGGAGGATGCTGCTGACACCTGCCGGACTCGCATCGGCTATCGCGTCGATCTCGGTCTGACTCAGGTCGAGCAACGTCACATCGGACGGGGTCAGAATGGGAGGCCCGGCGTGACGCGCGGCCGCAGCCGCCAGATCGCCGAGGGCCGAAACCCAGCCGTCGGAGAGTGACTGCGCGTCTTCCTCGGACAAATCTTCACTTGCCCAGGCAAACTCGGCGCGGAGCCCCGAATCCACGCTGACGACATTCACGATCAGTCGGTACGGGCCTCCCATGTCTGCGTCGGGATCGGTGGACAAGGCTTCGGATTCCGCTGCCAAGGACCATGCTGTCGATCCAGCTGTCGTCGTACGTCCGAGATAGTTGAACAGGATCTGAGATTCGGAGCGCCCCGCCAATGTCGATGCCGTGCGGGCATTCACGTATCGCAGCATCCCGTAGCCGATACCGCCGTCCGGAGCCGCCCGCAGGCTCTCCTTCACCTCGCGTAGCGTGTCCACCGGGTCGATTCCGCCGTGCAGTCGCATCGGGGCAATCGTGGTGAACCAGCCGACTGTTCGCGACAGATCGATGCCCGCCACCAACTCCTCCCGGCCGTGCCGTTCGAGATCGACCAGCAATTCGTGCTCACTGCGGCCGGTGGAGCGGCGCCAGCGATCGACGGACATCGTCAGCGCTGCCAACAGAACATCCGTTCCCTCGGCACCCACCATTGCCGCAACCGATCCAAGTGCTACCTCGGAGATTGCTCCGTCCACCGTGACCGTGCGCCTCGAGCCTCCGGATACGACGGCATCGCCCGCGGCGTCGGGGATCAACTGCGCGCCCGGAGCGGTCACGGTCAGCCAGTGATCGAGTTCGGCGAATCGATGGGCACTGTGGGCGTGTTCGGCCACAGTGCGGGAGAAGGTGCGCAGCGAAGTTCCGACGGCATCCAGTGCGGCAGACTCTCCGGCTTCGACCGCCACCCAGGCCATCGCGAGATCCTCGAGCAGGGTTCCCCAGGAAACCCCGTCCACGACCAGGTGATGGGCGACGATCGCGAGCCGGCCCAGATTCTCCGCGCCACAATCGAACCAGACCGCCGAGACCATACGCCCTGCAGACGGATCCAATCGACTGGTCGCTGCTTCGGAGTGCTCCGCAATGAGCGTTCGCAACTCGCCGTCGTCCAGTCCTTGCGCGTCGACTCGGGCGACCACGTCCGCTGCACGGACACTACCGGGTTCCTCGACCCGCGCCGACCACATGCCGCGGTCGTGTCGGATCAAGGTTTGGCGAAGCCCGTCGTGGTGATCGAGCACTGCCTGCAACGCACTGGTGATCGAACCGAGAGATGTTGCCGGAGAGTGGATCAGAACTGCCTGATTGAAGCGATCGGTACCACCAGTCCACTCGGACAAGCGGTGAACCACCGGCAGCGGAACCAGCTCACCCACGCCGATGTCGGCCGTGACGGTGGCATCCGAGGTGGCGACATCACCCACCGCTGCAGCGATCGCAGCGGGAGTGCGCAATTCGAAGATCTGACGCGGGGTCAGCACTACCGAATCACGACGAGCCAGGTTGACCAGTCGGATCGCCAGGATACTGTCGCCGCCGAGAGTGAAGAAATCGTCGCGCACCCCGACACGGGGCAGTCCGAGAACCGTCGCGAAATGCCCGGCGAGGAGGTCTGCAACGCCCGAGGAAACCACTCCCGTCAAGTCGCCCACCTGTGCCGCAAAATCCGGTGCAGGTAGTGCTTTTCGGTCGAGCTTGCCACTCGGGCTCAGCGGCAGCGACTCGAGCCGCACGAAGGCACTTGGCACCATGAACTCCGGTAGCACTGACAACAACTGAGCTCGAACCGCAACATCATCAGCATCTCCGACCAGGTAGGCGACCACCTGTGCGCGGTTGCTCGGACCGTCGGTTCGGACGATCACGGCACTTGCCGTGACTCCGGGGCACAGCGCCAATTGCGCGTCGATTTCGCCGAGTTCGATTCGGAATCCACGAACCTTCACCTGCTCGTCGGCACGGCCGAGGTACTCGAGAACGCCGTCGGCATTCCACCGCACGATGTCACCGGTCCGGTACATCCGCGAGCCGCCGTCGCTGTACGGATTCGCCACGAATCGTTCGGAGGTCAATCCCCCACGTCCGTGGTAACCACGCGCCAGTTGTGGCCCTGCCAGATAGAGCTCACCGGTGGCACCGGCCGGGACGTTCTGCAGGTAGGGATCGAGAACCAAGAGGCCGGTGTTGGCGGCAGGTGCGCCGATCGGGACGCTGACGGCGTCTGCCGGAGTTTCCTGCACCGACGGCTGCCAACTGACGTCGACGGCGGCCTCGGTGGGGCCGTAGAGGTTGTCCACCAGAGTATTCGGCAGGATCTCGGCGACCTTGCGTGCAACGTGAACGGGCAGTGCCTCACCGCTGCAGTTGACGATCTCGAGCGAAGAGCACAGTGCTGCTTTCGGCTCCGCGAGAAACACGTCGAGCATCGACGGAACAAAATGCACTCGGGTCACGGAATGTTCGACGATGACGTCGGCCAGATAGCCAGGGTCCTTGTGCCCGTCCGGCTCGGCCATCACGAGAGTTGCCCCCGCCAGGAACGGCCAGAAGAATTCGGGAACGGAGACGTCGAAGCTCGACGGGGTCTTCTGCAGCATCCGGTCGGAGACGTCCATCGGACGTATCTGCTGTGCCCAGAGCAATCGGTTGACCACACCCTCGTGGTTGACCACAACGCCTTTGGGGCGACCAGTCGAACCCGAAGTGTAGATCATGTACGCGGCATCCGCGGGCGATCCTGGGACACTCAGCGGATCGGCGGGGAACTGCGCCGACTCCGATACCGTAACCCGCGGAACCGAACCCGAATCGAGTGAAGAGTCTTCCGACACCACGACGCACACAGGATCGGCGTCACCCAGCATGTACGTCAGCCGCTCCGCCGGGTAGCCGGTGTCGAGGGGAACGTATGCTCCCCCGGCCTTCCCGATGCCGAGTATCGCGACCATCAGATCAGGAGAGCGAGGCAAGGCCACCGCTACCAACGATTCGCGTCCGACGCCACGTTCGCGCAGCAGATGCGCAAAACGATCAGCGCGAGAGTGAAGTTCGGCGTAGGTCAACGACTCTTCACGGAAGATCACTGCGGTGGCTTCGGGCGTACGCCCGGCTTGATCCTTCAGCAGCTCGGTCAGCGTTGCGCGCGGCCGATCCAAGGCCGTGCCGACGCTCCCCGGCTGTGCGGGTGCCAGCGCGATCCGGCCGATGACCTGATCGAGATCGCGCGAGAGCTCGGTGAGTACGACTGCGAGAGTTTCGGCCAGCGACGCAGCGGCGTCGCCGTCCACCTGAGCAGCGTCGTACTTGAGCTCCAACGCCAATCGATCGCCGGGGACGACGATCAGGGTCAACGGGTAGGCCGGTCGCTCGTCGAATCGAATTCCCGTCAGTCGCACCGAGTTCGTCGGATCAGCGATTGCCGTGTCACCGAGTGGATAGTTCTCGAACACGACGAGTGATTCGAAGTCCTGCTCCAGTCCGCCGGTCCGTCGCAGTTCGGGTAACCCCAGGTACTGATGGTCGAGTAGTTCCGATTGTTCCCTCTGCCAACGGGAAAGCGCTTGCGCAGCTGTCTCTGCCGGATCGAACCGCAACCGAGCCGGCACGGTGTTGATGAACAAGCCCACCATGGACTCGATCCCGGGCAGGTCTCCACCGCGTCCCGATACGGTCGATCCGAACAGCACGTCTGTTCGGCCGGTCATTCGGCCGAGCACCAGCCCCCAGGCGCCGTGCACGAGCGTGCTCAGCGTCAGGCCATGGGAGCGTCCGTTGATCGCCAGTGCGCGAGTATCATTGTCGGACAGCTCGGCTCGGGTGGCACAGATGCCGCTGCTGCCCGCGCTCGGCGCGGGAAGTTCGACCGCGGGCCCGGGAGAGTTCAGCGCTTCTCTCCACACCGCTGCCGAGGCCTCGTGATCGTGGCGGGCCAACCATTCGAGATAGCTGCGGTACGGCGCCGGAGTCGGGAGCACCACGCCGGAGTCGCCAACGCTGTACGACGCCATCAGCTCCCGCAGCATCACCGGAACCGACCATCCGTCTGCGACCGCATGGTGAATCGACTGCAGCAGAAGGTACTTCTCCGAAGAGGCACGGACAAGCGTGTAACGGACGAGCGGCGGTTGCGCCAGGTCGAACCCGCGCGCGCGGTCGGCGGAAAGCAGTTCATCGACATCGGCGCCGGCCACCTCGACTACCGCCATCTCCACGTCAGCGCTCGGGTGCACCACCTGCACGACCCGGCCGTCACCCAGGACCGAGAATCCGGTGCGCAGCGCCTCATGCCGATCGACGACGGATTGCAGCGCGCGGTGCAGCGCCGCACTGTCCACGGCTCCGGTCAGTTCCACAACCTGTTGCACGACATACTGATCGGCCCCCGGATCGGCAAACGCCGAATGGAAGTAGATCCCTTCCTGCAGCGGAGTGAGTGGGAGAATCTCTTCAGCCTTCGGTAACCCGTCCACGTCTGCCTGAGCGAGCGCCACCAGAGGGTAGTCCGAGGGTGTGGCTCCGCCGAAGGCTGCGAGCCCGGACACGGCCTCGAGCGAGTCCAGCCACAACCGCGCAAACCTGTCGATGTCGCTACGCAGGAAGATGTTCGACGCCCAGGTCAGGGTGGCTCGCAGTCGTGGTCCACCGGCGGCGTCCTCGGCTACGACGTCGACAGACAACGCGTGTCCCAGCGGCATGGACGGATCGGCAGCACCGTCCATCGACACCGGGAACCAGTCCCCCTCCGCTGCGGCAGTGCGTCCCAGATAGTTGAGCACCACCTCCGGCGCTGCGAAACTACGCAACTGATCCGAGCCGCCGAGGTATCGCAATGCTCCGTACCCGAAGCCGGCGTTCGGGACCCGTCGAAGTTGCTCCTTGACGCTCTTGAGAACCCCCGCCAACTCGCCGCTCGCTTCGAGATCCGGAGCGGCTGTACCGATCTCGAGCGCCACCGGGAACACTGTGGTGAACCATCCGACGGTACGAGTCAGGTCGACGTGCGCAGCGCCGTCACCGCGAACGATGTCCTCGTCGCGTCCGTGCCCCTCCAGGTCGATCGTCACCGATCCGGCACCGCTCCAACGGGTCAGCGCCACGGCAAGTGCGGTGACCAGCACTTCGCTCACATCGGCTCCGAACGCCCGTGGGACACTGCCCAACAGCTGATCTGCAAGTTCTGGAGGTAGGGTGATCGACCGCGCTGCAGCGGTGCGCGCGAGGTCAACTGCCGGGTCGAGTGCCCGACGGCCGAGAGATGCCCGTTGTGCGGACGTCACCGAGTCCCAGAACTCGATTTCCGAGTCCAGTCGCCCGGCTCCGACCGCATCCGAGACGAGTTCGGCGTACCTTCGCACCGACGTGCCGACCGGAGCGAGTGCGGGTTCGTCGCCATTCATCGCTGCGATGCCGGCGCGCGCGAGGTCCTCGAGGATGATGCGCCACGAGACGCCGTCGACCACCGCGTGGTGGATGACAAGCAACAGCCGTCCGGGACCGGTCACAGGGCGGAACAGAACAGCGCTGACCATCGTGCCGTCGGCCGGATTCAGACGGCCGACAGCTCGCTCGGTCTCGGCGACGATCAACGGTCCGCATTCTTCGAGCGGTGCCGGTAGTGCACGGGTCTCGAAGACCACAGCCACTTCGTTTGTCTCCGGGACGAGCAGTCTTCCTTCGGGCGTCAACGTCGCACGAAGTGCATCGTGGCGCGCCACCAGGGCGTCGAGCGCCGCCTGGACATGCTCGGACGTCAAGGCTGACGGGGTCTGAATCAGCGCACGCTGGTGGAAGGTTCGTACTGCGTCCGACACTCCGAGAACCCTGGCGGCAATCGGCGTCGTGGCTACGTGGCCGATCGGTTGGTCCGCGTGGTCGACGATCTCAGCCACTCGGGAGGACTGGGCACGCGCCATAGCCTCGGCGGTGCGCAGTTGGAACACCTCGCGAGGACTGATCGACAAACCGGCAGCACGAGCCGCGGTCACGAGTGCGATCGCGACGATGCTGTCGCCGCCCAGTGCAAAGAAGTCGTCGGTAACGCCGACCGAATCGAGGCCGACTGCCGACGCGATCAACGTGCAGAACTGTTGTTCGACTTCGTTTCTTGCGGCGACATGTGCACTCAGTTCGGCGAGATCGGGCTCGGGTAGCGCGCGACGGTCGAGTTTGCCGTTTGCCGTGAGCGGAAACTTGTCGAGGACGGTGACGGTGGTCGGGACCATGTAGTCGGGCAGCTTGCTCGCAGCCCACTCGCGAAGCTCACGTGAGTCGATCGCGAGGTTCGTCCCCGACGCTGCGCTCACGTAGGCGGCGAGATACTTTGCACCGGTTGGTGCTTGGCGCACCAGAACTGCCACGTGACGCACTGCGGGGTGCGAAATCACGGCGGCTTCGACATCCTCGAGTTCCAGGCGCATGCCACGGATCTTCACCTGATTGTCCGTGCGTCCGAGGAAGTCGAGGGTGCCGTCCGGGGCCCATCGGGCCAAGTCACCGGTGCGGTACATCCGGGATCCGGCCAGATCACCTGAGACGAAGGGATCCGCGACAAAGCGAGATGCGGTCAGCGCCGACGCGCCGACGTATCCGCGTCCCAGCAGGAAGCCCGCGGCGTAGAGTTCGCCGCCGGTGCCGATCGGAACCGGCTGCAGGTCGCCGTCCAACACGTACAGGCGAGTGTTGGGGTTCGGCCGCCCGATGGAGGTCGCGATTCGTTCCGCGTCCTCTCGGTAGATCACATGGGAGACACCGATGGTCGCTTCTGCCGGCCCGTAGCCGTGATACAGCGTCGTGGACAGTTGGGCACGGAACCGGTCGAAGAGTTCAGGCGTGAGAACCTCACCGCCGCACCACACGTGCTTCAACGAATCGAGCTGATCGGTCTCGTTCGCCAGGTCCAGCAGTATGTCGAGCATGGACGAGACCAGGTAGACGAAGGTGACCGATTCTCCGGCGATCAGGTCGAGCAGGTATTGCGGGTCGCGTTCCCCCTCGGGCTTCGCGATCACCAATCGACCGCCGGAGACGAGCGGGAGCAGGATCTCGTTGATCGAGATGTCGAACGAGAGTGGGGCTTTGAACAAGGAGGCATCGCCGGACCCGAACCCGAGAATCCGCTCCCGTTGCCACAGCAACCTTGCGCAGATTGCCTCGTGGCGGATCATGGCGCCCTTCGGACGTCCGGTCGAACCGGACGTGAAGATGACGTATGCGAGTTGGGCACCGTGAATACGAATGTCGGAGGTCATTGTCTCGGACAGGTCCGAGGGCCCGTCCTCGTACGCCCACGCGGAGAGATCGACCGGAACGGAGTCGTCTACACCGTCCGAGGTGAGCACCAGTGTGGCACCGGCATCGGTGAGTACCGATTCGCGGCGCTCTGCGGGCCATGACGGATCCAGGGGAACGAAGGCACCGCCGGCGCACATGACGGCCAACAACCCCACCACCATCTCGGCGGATCTCGGAAGGCCGATCGCCACAACGGTTTCGGTCGCGACACCGCGAGAGATCAAGTGCGCGGCGAGCTGTGATACCCGACTTTCGAGTTCGCCGTAGGTCAGCCGGATATCGCCGTCGACCACGGCGACGGCGCCCCGATCGGCAGAGAAGCTGCTGCGCAACAAATCCGGCACCGTCGTCACGGGCTGCGGCTCTGCGGTGTCGTTCCACCCGTGGAGCACGAGTTCTCTCTCCGCGAGCGACATGGGGTCGAGTGCCGAGATCGGAAGCTGCGGCTCGGCTACGAATCGATCGAGGAACTGTTCGATTCTGGCGGTGTGATCGGCCAACTCCCTGTCGAATCCGGCCGGGGCGCGGACGTCGATCTCGATCGGTTCCCCGTCCTGACCACCGCGCACACTCAGATCCAGGTCACTGACTCGACCGGTTACCGAATTACGCACGCGCACCGGGCATCCGCCGAAGGTGAGTGTGTGTTCGAACATCATCGAGTTGATGCCGGGGCCGAAGACCTGACGGTCGGGATCGATCGCCCGAATGTCGCGAGCGAGATCCTCACCTCGGTACCGCCCGTGCTTGAGAATCGAGACCAGGGCGGTGTCGAGACGAGTTGCCAACTGGCCGATGGTTTCCGAGCGTTCTACCCGAATACTCAGCGGCAAAATCGTCGACGCCATCGAAGGAGTGCGACGCATGTCGCGCCCCACCCGAGCGGCCATCGGTACCGAGACGACAACGTCGTGCTTTCCGGTGGTTCGTGCGATGTACGCGATCAGCGCGGCCATGGGCAGGCGAGTTCGTCGAATCCCGGCGTCGGCCGCATAGCGGTAGAGCTGTGCCGCGCGATCAGCGTCGAGCGTGAGTATCGCCGAGATCGGCGGCAGCGAATCATCCACCTGCCCATGCAGAATCCGCGTCGCTTCCGGTCCCGATTCAACGCGTTCGACCCAGTACTGACGGTCGGTCTGGAATCGCGGAGAGTTCCGGTAATCCAGATCGGCTGCAACCACGGCGTCGAGTGACCACTGCGGCGCGGCAGTCCCGAGATTCGGATCGTCGTATCGCTCGGCGACGTCGGCGACGATGAGCGAGATGCCGTACCCGTCGATCACGCTGTGGTGATAGCGCTGATACCAGATGACTCGGTCGTCAGCGGTCAGCAGAAGCACCTGGCGGAACAGCAGATCGTCCGGACCGAAGACCCGAGCCATGTCGGTGTCCATCCACGACTGCGCAGTCGAATCGGGATCCGCCTCGGCCCGAAGGTCGAGAATTTCCACGTCCCAGCGCGCATCCGGAATCGGCACCTGGATCAGCTGGTTGTCGGCATCGACCTCGAAGTGCACGAACAGCGCTTCGACGCGTCCGACGCTGGCCTCGATCGCCGCTGCCGCGCGCTCGATGTCGATCGTGCCGTCGACCTCGACGACAAGTCCGATGTTGTAGACCGGACTGCTCGGATCGACGTTCTGAGCAACCCACACCTCACGCTGAGCGGCCGTCGCCGGGAGCGCTGCGTCCAGATCGGCACCGCCCGATACCGCCGGGTGAGCTACCTGAGAGTGGTCAGACATCAAGAATCCGATCATCGTCGTTCATGCTCATCGAACGACGAACACCCTCGCAAGTTTAGGGTAGGCTACCCAGGAACGTGAAGGTGCGCTCCCGCCCTGGTCAGACCTGTTCCCACGGACCGAATTCGAGCAAAACGTCAATTGCTGTCTTACCGTCCTGCGGCCGAACGACATGTTCGAGGGCATAGACCCTCGATCCCTCCGCAGCACGAGCGAGATCGGAAATACCGGGCAGAATGGTCGGTTCGGGTGGACCGCCCACACCACGATGGAAGTTCTCGATGGAATGCCCCAAATAGAGGACCCGTCCGCCGGGCGTCAGCCACTCCCCGACGCGCTTCAAGGTTGCGGCCAGATGGTCGACCTCGAGGTGAAGAAAGCTGACCAACACCAGGTCGACCAGCCCTTCCGGCTGCCACTCGGTCGCGTCGCCGACCTGCCAGTCGACAGCCTTGTCCCCGTCACTCGCCCGTGCCAGATCGATCGCCACCGACGAGTAGTCGACCGCAGTCACCGACCAACCTTGCCCAGCCATCCACCGCGCGTGACGGCCGTCGCCGCAGGCCAGATCGATCGCGGTGCCCGGTCTCAGATCGGAAATTCTTGTTGCGACGGTTCCCGCCGGGTCGACTCCCCATGGCTCCGTCACCGCTCGGTATCGCTCGTCCCAGTCGCGTGCGTCCATGATTGCTCTCCCATATCCGTTTCACCGTTTCACCGTTTCAGATCGGACGGTGCCCCCAGCAGCATAGAGAACCCTCGAATGTGACAGAGCGATACCCCTGGGGGTATACAGGTGACGGACAGGAATACCCCCACCCGTATCAGGAGTGAAGATGTCAGCGACCAGAACAGTCACCGCGGACCCACCCACCCGAGCCGACGGCATACTTGCGCGTCTCGGTCGATCGATGGCGACTCACACCCGCCTCGTCGTCGGCGTCTGGTTGATCGCGTTGATCGCACTCGGCGCCGCAGCACCCAGCGTCTTCACCTCTCTGGCCGGCGCGGGTTGGCAGGCAAACGGATCCGAATCCGTGCAAGTTCGCGAGTTGGCCGAGCAGCATTTCGGTGGAAATTCCTCCGCCGCAGTACAGGTGGTCGTTCACTCGGATTCTCTACCCATCACGGATCCGTCGATGCAGCAAACCCTGGCCGCGGCAACGGAAATCTTTTCCGCGGACCCTCGCTTCGGCGAAGTGATCGCCCCGCAGCCCGGTATGACCATCAGCCCGGACGGACATACCGGCATCATGGTCGCGGGCGCCAACGCGAGTACCGACGAGATGGTCAGCGCGGTAGACGAACTCGGCAAGAAGCTCACGGGCTTGTCCACCGACACGATCGAGGTGTACCCGACGGGTGCGTCGGCGTTGTGGAGCGATTTCAACAAGGCCAATCACGAAGCCATGATCAAAGCCGAAATGATGTCGTGGCCCGTCACTCTCGCGATCATGGTGTTGGCCTTCGGCTCCCTGGTTGCCGCGGGTCTACCACTACTGCTGACGCTTGCGGGCCTGGTCGCTTCGGCGGGCGGGCTTGTAATCCTCAACGAGATCACGCCGATTTCCGTGTGGGCCATGAACTTCGCGATGATGTTCGCTCTCGCGCTGGGCATCGACTACGCACTCTTCCTCGTCGCCAGGTTCCGGGATGCATTGCGAGCCGATCCGGATCCAAGGGCCGCCGTGGCTCAAACCATGGACACCGCCGGCAAGGCTGTGGTCCTTTCCGGCCTCACAGTTCTGGTCAGTTTGTCTGCGGTTCTCATCGTTCCAGCCCCGGCCGTACGCACGATGGCTGTCGGAATCATGCTCGCTGTGATCTTCGTTCTCGCCGCAACACTCACCCTGTTGCCTGCCGTGCTCGGCAGGATCGGCGCGAAGGTCAACGGCGGTTCTCTACCGTATGCAAAGCGCCAGCAGCACCGCTCCCCGATGTTCGCAGGTTGGGCATCATTGCTGCACAAGCACCCGTGGCCATTCGGCTTCGGCGCCTTACTCATCCTGATCGCACTCGTTGTTCCGGTCTTCGGACTGAAGGTGGCAATGCCCTCCATCGCCGTGGTTCCCGAGGACGCCCCGGTTCGCCAGGGCTATGAACTGGTGCAGCAGCAATTCGGGGACGGCGCCCCGGGGATGTTGCAGATCGTCACGTCCGCCGACGATGCAGCCGACACCTCACGTATTGCCATGAGCGTTGACGGCGTGGCCATGGTCACCCCAGCGCAACAAGCTGCCGACGGGTCCGATCTTGTTATGCTGCAAGCAGTTCCCACCGTCGACCCGTCAGATCCTGCGATGGAAACCATCCTTGCCGACCTTCGGTCGCAACTGCCGGAATCGGCGCTCGTCGGCGGCGCTCCGGCCGAAAATCTCGACCTTCAGCAGGCACTCGACGACTACCTTCCCATCGTCGTGGTCGTGATTCTGACGCTCGGCTTCCTGTTGCTGCTGATCGCCCTCCAGGCGCCTTTGATCGCCTTGATCGGCACGCTGGTCAGCCTGCTGTCCACTGGGGCCGCATTCGGAATCGCGAAGCTGATCTTCCAGGACGGTCACGGAGCAGGCCTACTCGGCTTCACCCCCCAGGGTTTCCTCAACGGGTGGGGTCCGGTCTTCTTCTTCGCCATGATCTTTGCGATCGCGATGGACTACACCGTATTCCTGCTTTCGAGTGCCAAGGAGCACTACGAACGCACAGGCGACCCCGCGATCGCACACATCGACGGCCTCGCGCATTCGGGTCGGGTCATTGCGGCGGCAGCAGCGGTGATGGTTGCGGTCTTCTTCACTTTTGCGCTCGCAGATCCCTTGCCACCCAAGGAAATGGGCATCATTCTCGGCGTAGCTGTCCTCCTGGACGCAGTGCTCGTCCGCTTGGTGCTGCTGCCCGTTCTCCTACGCCTCACCGGCCGGGCAGCCTGGTGGGCGCCGGCATGGCTGCGTCGCGTCCTGCCGAACATCAGCTTCTCGCATGGCTGATCGTGTACCCGACATCACTGTCCTACTGATACCCCCAGGGGTATGATGGGGACAAGAGAAATCAAAGCCGGCGACAGTGACAGCCCACGACGAGGAGTGCGCAATGACAACACCCACAGAACCGATAGCGATCGCAACCAAGGTCACCGGAACCTTCGACGACGTCGTCACCCGCACGCGTGGCGCTCTCGCCGAGCAGGGCTTCGGCATCCTGACCGAGATCGACATGCAGGCAACACTCAAGGCGAAGCTGGACGAGGACATGGAAAAGTACCTGATCCTGGGTGCCTGTAACCCGCCGTTGGCCCATCGGGCAGTTTCGGTGGATCGTCAGATCGGCCTCCTGCTGCCGTGCAACGTCGTCGTCCGCGAAGATACGACTACCGAGAATTCGTTCTTCGTCGAAGCGATGAACCCTGCTCTCATGGTTCAGGTTTCCGGCGAACCCGGCCTCGAGTCCGTGGCAGCCGACGCAGCCGTCAAGTTGCGCGCGGCCGTCGACTCGCTGATCTGACACCGCAGTCGGATCGAACACTGAATCAAGCAGTGACATGCCCCCAGGGGTACCCTTGACCGCAGCACGAACACTCGAGAAGGGGCCACCATGACCGGCGACGAAGAGAGCATTGCGCTCGTATTGAACAGACTGCGTCGTGCCCACGGCCAACTTGCCGGGGTCATCTCGATGATCGAGAACGGCCGCGACTGCAAGGACGTCGTCACGCAACTCGCCGCCGTGTCCAAGGCGCTGGACCGAGCAGGGTTCAAGATCGTCGCTTCCGGGCTGCGTGAATGCCTGAGCGGTGACAGCGCGGAAGGTCAGGAACCGATGACCGAGGCCGAACTCGAGAAGCTGTTCCTGGCACTGGCCTGAAACATGAGAAGGGCCTGACCTGCAGTTAGCAGGTCAGGCCCTTTCTCGCGTGCGGAAAACTACTTCGCCAGGAAGTCGATCAGCACCTTGTTCACGGCCTCCGGACGCTCGAGGTAGCCGTAGTGCCCGGCGTCGGGAATCTCTTCGTACGACGCCGTCGCGATGCAGTCCGCCACCTCGCGGGAGAGGTAGGGCGGGATCATGCGGTCGTCGGCGAAAGCGACGGACAGGCACGGGCGCATGATCGACTTGTACGCACCCCGTCGATCGAAGGCGCGGTCCATACCGAGCTGTGCGCGAACACCCGGTGACGTTGCGCCGCCGGTGAACTCGAAGATATCCATCCAGTCGCGCGCCGAGTGATCGTCTGCCAGCGTGGCCGGCGAAAGGTTCATCACCGCGGTCACTGCGGCACGGTACTTGGCCGGCAGAGCGACGCCACTGTCGAACAACTGGCGCTCGCCCTCGGTCAGGACCTGCTGGAAATGATCCATCCGGGCGTGGCCGGCGAGGAACACTGCTTTGCGAACCAGATCGGGCCTGGCGAGCGTCAGTTCCTGCGCCACCCGGGCGCCCATCGAGGTGCCGATGACATGGGCCGGACCGCCACCGAGGTGCTCGATCAGTCCGGCGGTGTCTGCGACCATGTCGGGCATCGTGATGCCGCCGAGGCTCTCGCCGGACGGTGCGATTCCGCGGTTGTCGAACGTGCATACTCGGTAGCCGGCGGCCACCAGCGCCGGAGTCTGGTGCAGATCCCAGACGCGGCCGGGGCTGCCGGTCCCCATGATGAGCACCACCAGATCTCCATCACCCTTGACCTGGTAATTGATGGGGATTCCGTTGATTGTGGCGACCGTCATGTCAGCCTTCCTCCTCGTACGTGTGATCAACAATTTTGGTTGGATAGCCTAAGCTGATGGGCGGTCGTGTGACCGCAACCCCAGCCCATGCTCGTCCAGGAGGACCCCGTTGAGAGTCGCTACGCTCGGATACCAAACCTGGGGCCACCGTACCCTGCAGGCCTTGATCGACTCCGATCACGAGGTCGTGCTGGCAATCACACACCCGAAGAGCGAACACGTCTATGAACAGATGTGGGCGGACTCGGTTGCAGATCTGGCGGCCGAGAACGGTGTACCCGTTCACGTGGCGAACAAGCCTGACGACGCCTTCAAGGCCGCGCTGGCGGAAGCGGCTCCCGACATCATCGTCGCCAACAACTGGCGTACCTGGTTGCCTGCGGAGGTCTTCGACGCACCCAAGTACGGCACCCTCAACATCCACGATTCGCTGCTGCCCAAGTACACGGGATTCTCCCCGCTCATCTGGGCTCTGATCAACGGCGAAGAAGAAGTCGGGCTCACGGCGCACCTGATGGACGAGGAACTCGATGCGGGCGACATCGTGCTGCAGCGTTCGACGACGGTCGGCCCGACCGACACCGTCACCGATCTGTTCCACCGCACGATCGACATGATCGGCCCCATCACACTCGACGCCCTGGATCTGATCGCGTCCGGCCGTACCGACTGGACGCCGCAGGACCGATCGCAGGCCACGTTCTTCCACAAGCGCGCACCGCAGGACAGCCACGTCGACTGGTCCTGGCCCGCCGAGGTCATCGAGCGTTTCGTCCGGGCACAGTCCGATCCGTACCCCAACGCTTTCGCCGAGTTCAAGGGCCAGCGCATCCGCATCCTGAAGGCGTCCGTCTCACGCGGGCACTACGGCGGAACCCCCGGCCGAGTGTTCATCCAGGAAGACGACGGCATGGTGATCGTCGCGGGCCCCGACGCGTGGTCGGGCAAGAACAAGGGACTGCGGATCGAGCGCGTCCGACTCGACGACGGCAGCGAGTACACCGCCGCCGAGTTCTTCCCCCACGGCGGCGGGTACCTCACCTGATCGCCGGATCAGACCCCCTCAGTACAAAACCCAGTACAAACCCCTCAGTCGCGACCTTCCCAGGCCGCCCACAGTTGTGCGTAACGCCCGCCCGCGGACACCAGTTCGCGGTGCGGGCCTTCTTCTACGATCTGTCCGTGTTCGAGCACGATCACTCGGTCGGCGCCCGCGGCCTGGGTAAGCCGGTGTGCGACAACCAGAGTGGTGCGGCCCTCCGTAGCGGCGTCGGCAGTCGCTTCCAGTTCCCGCGCTCCGGCGCTGCCCGCCTCCGCTGTTGCCTCGTCCAGTACGGCGACGGCGGGATCGGCCAACACCAGTCTCGCCAAAGCCAACTGCTGCGCCTGCGCCGCTGTCATCTCGTGCCCGCCTTCGCCGACTACGGTCAGCATTCCCTCGTCGAGAGCCTCCACCCACTCGTACGCGCCGACCGTCCGCAGTGCCGCGGCAACGTCCTCGTCCGAGGATTCGGGAGCCGCCAATCTCAGATCCTCGATCAGGGGTCCGGCAAAGACATGGACCTCCTGACTCACGATCGCGATGTGGCGTCGTAGGTCGTCGAGGTCGGCAAGCGGGACACCGCCGATCGACACCCGGCCCGACGTCGGAGTGATCGAACCGGCAGCGATCGCCGCGAGCGTCGTCTTTCCGGCTCCGGTCGAACCGACGAGCGCCACGCGCTCCCCTGCACGCAGTGTGAGGCTCACTCCGTGGAGAACCTCATGACCACCGTCGTAGCTGTGCCGAATGTCATCCAGACGCAGCGAACCGTCGGCCGGAACGGAACCTGCATCCGTCGAAGGCTCCGTTTCCTCGATCTCGACGACGCCGACCAGTCGCGCGAGGCTTGCGCCGGCCGACTGCACTTCGTCGAAGGTGTAGAGCAGTGAGCCGATCGGGTTGAACAGGCGATGGAACAGCAGGGCAGCAGTCGTCGTCTGGCCGACTGTCACGACGTCCTCACGGACCAGCAGGAATCCGACGACGAGAATCATGGACAGGCCCACGAATTCGGCGCGGTTACCTCGACCGGCGAACCTCGTGAACAGGCCGAACACTCCGACTGCCAGATCGCGCGCTTTTGCCGACGCCGCATCGATCTGCCCGAGGTGTTCCTTCTCGAGGCTGTACGCGCGGACCGTCTTCGCACCCTGGAGACTGCTGATCAGCGCTTGTGAACGAGCGCCCATCGCTACCCGCTCGGCTGCGTAAACAGGAGCCGAGCGTGGCAGGTACCACTTGAGCGCCAGCGCGTACATCGGCAGCGCGACCATTCCGGCCAGACCGAGTCGCCAGTCGAGTCCGAGCATGGTCACCATGCTCAGAGCCACGAGCAGAACCGCCGCGATCATGCCGGGAACCACGTCGGACACGGCCTTGGCGATCACCGACACGTCGTCGCCGACACGCGAGAGCAGATCGCCCTTACCGACCTTCTCGACGGTCTGGATCGGCAGTCGCAGTGCCCGGTCCACGGTCCGCTCTCGCAGATCCGCCAGGATCGTCTCACCGAGCCGCTTGATCAGATAGGCAGCCACACCGGTGAACACACCGCCCACGATTGCGGCAGCGGCGATGATCACGACCACCCCGACGATCGTCGACGTGGGCGCGTTGTCCCGGACCCGGTCGACCAGGACGCCGAAGACGTAAATCGGCACCAAGGCCATCGCCGACGCCGAAGCCGCGACGATCAGGACCAGCAGGCTCTGCATCCGGTGTTCGGTCAGCGCCGCCCGCAACCACTTCCAGGTCTGGCGACCACTCGCGATCGGCAACAACTCGCGCTCTGTCACCTTCTCTGCGTTCTCCCCGGCCGGCATTTCGGTTGTCGTGTCCGTGGCCGTCACCGCAGCACCGCTCCTCGGTAGTTCGCGTCGCCGCGAGAGAGTTCGGAATGTGTGCCCGTCGAGGCGATCACTCCGTCGTTCAACACGATCACCCGATCCGTCACGGCCAGCAAGGCGGGGCTGCTGGTGATCAATACCGTCGTGTGGATGCCACCGGCACCCTCGTGCCGCAGTTCTGCGATTCCTTCGGCGATCGATGCCTCGGTAACCGCGTCCACCGCCGTCGTCGGATCGTGCAGGACCATCACGGGTGCCTGTGCCACCAAGGCGCGCGCGAGGGCGACGCGTTGCCGCTGGCCTCCCGACAAACTGGCGCCCCGATCGGTCACTTCGAGGTCGAGACCGTCCGGATGTGCGTCGACGACATCCGCCGCTGCCGACGCCACCAGAGCACTCTGGATGTCGAGAGCAGCGGCATCACCGGCGCCCGCGGTGACGTTCGACGCAAGCGACCCGGAGAACAGATCGGTGATGTGCGGCTCCACCAACACCGTCCGACGTGCCAATCGCAAGTCCATGTCGGACAGGCTGATTCCGCCAACCCTCACCACTCCGCGATACGCGTCCTGCGCCAACTGACCGGACAGGACCGCGACAAGAGCGTCGGCGTCCTGCGGCTGGTAAGCCACGACGCCCAGCAGTTCTCCGGCAGGCAGATGCAGGTCGATGCCCTTGAGTGACTTGTACTCGACTCTGTCGAGAGTCAGGTCGGTGCCTTCGAGTTCGGTCTGCGAACCCGCGCCACGCAGTGGCTCCGCGTCCAAGACCAGTGCCAGTCGATCCGACGACGCTCGCGCCACCGCGAAGTATCCGGGAATGGACGCAAGCAATCCGAGCGGTTCGATGATGAACTGCGCAAGCCCCACCACGGTGATCAGTTCACCGACCGTGATCCGGCCCTGCAACGCGAAGTATCCCGCGAACCCCGCAACACCGACCGCGAGCAACGCACTGATGGTCGCGGCAACGCCGGTGTAGATACCGGTCGCCTTGGCCGTGCCGATCGTCGATGCGAGCGCTTGACGGCTGACCGTGCGGTAGCGCGCCGACGCGGTCTTCTCACCGCCGATACCGCGCAGCGGACGCAATCCGCTGACCAGATCCGTAGCCATCGCCGACGCCCGAGCGATCGACGCCTGCTGACCGGTGGCCCTCGACGTGATGAGAGGCGCCGCCAACTGCAGCAGACCGAGAATGACCGGCGTTCCGATCAGAACCGCCAGCCCCAGCCAGAGGTCGATCCACACCAACGCCACCGCCGACGCCACCGCAGCTGTCAGGGCCGCAGCGGCGCGCGGGACGATGTCCGCGATCCACGAAGTCTGCTCGGCATCGGATGTCGAGACTGTCAGCAATTCACCCGAACGCAGATCGGTGCGCACCCCACGCGGATCGAGGACGCGGTGCGCCACCTCGAGCCGGAGGCGATGAGCCTCCTGCTGCATCGCGGTGACGATGAAGCGTGCGCCGAAGCGCCAGGCGGCCGTCAGAACGAGAAAGAGAGCCGCGAGACCGACGATGGAGACGATCAGGGCCGTGGTGTCCGAAGTCTCCACCGCACGGTCGATGATCACACCGATGGAGATCGGCACCGCCGTCTCGGTCAGTTGGTGCAGACAGACCAGAACCGTGCCGATGGCGAGCGGGCCACGGTTACGGACGAGGACGCGTCGCAAAATCGCAGCACCGCTGTGATTGCCACTATCCGGCTCGTCCGAGTCGACGGTCACACTCGAGGGGGTCGAACTCATGGAACTCCAAGCATCGATGGAAGCGATAAAGTTGAGTACAGAGATAAGTAAGTCGACCCTAATACATGAGCAACTAGCGTCGACACGCCCAGTTCTCATAGAGTCGCGAGTAAGAACCATTGCTTGCGCCGTGCAGGCAAGCACGAGAGGAACATGATGGCTGAGAACACGACCGTCGAAACCGAGATCGCGGACGAGGACCTCGAGCCCGTAGCGGACGAAACTGCTCGTCAGGCACAGCGCGTCGTCGCTGCCTACGCGGAAGATGCCGACGAGTGCAGGATGCTGCTCTCGATGCTCGGTATCTCCCCCGCCGCCAAGCTCGACTGAATCTTTCCCTCACCGACCGAGAAGGAACCACGTGCCTGTCAGTCCGGATTCGACCAGTTCAACCCTTTCTGACAGCGCACCTGCTTCTTCGACCGGTGAAGCCGTGTCCGGGCAGGCTGAGTTCGTTGTCGTAGCGAACCGCCTGCCCGTCGACTTGGAACGGCTTCCCGACGGCACCACCCGCTGGAAGCGAAGCCCCGGCGGACTGGTCACCGCTCTTGAGCCGATCCTGCGCAGCAATCAAGGCGCGTGGGTGGGCTGGGCG
>NZ_JBXAFO010000041.1:0-35413 GCF_058793255.1 Rhodococcus sp. MPR-R1B | reverse complement strand
CGGTGTCCGTGTCGCTCTGACCTGGACAAAGTTACGCGAAGATCAACACAACACCAAATCGCCAGGTCAGAGCACTGACGCCGGTTAACAGGCGATACTTTTCTCGAATTTTTACTTCTCGCGATGACTTTCTGCGCCCACTGCGGTCTGTATGAGCAGGAACCAACAGGAACCGAAGCGTTCAGTAATCAGTCAACCGAGTTCAAGGAGCACCCAATGTCTCGTCTTCTCTTCGTCAACATGCCGGTCAAGGACGTCGTCGCTACCCGTGCATTCTTCAGTGGCCTCGGCTTCGAGTTCAACGACATGTTCAGTGACGAGAACACTGTCTCGATGATCGTCAGCGATTCCGCCACCGTCATGTTCCTGAACGAACCGCGTTTCGGGGACTTCATCGCCGACGACATCTGCGACACGTCGAAAGCTCGTGAAGCACTGATGTGTGTGTCGGCCGACAGCAGGGAGGAAGTCGACACCTTCGTCGACGCGGCGATTGCTGCCGGCGGCAGCAAGTGGATGGAGCCCCAGGATCACGGCTTCATGTACGGACGCGCATTCCGCGACCTCGACAATCACGTCTGGGAGGTCATGTGGATGGACCCGGCTGCGACTGTTCCCCAGCAGTAACGCACAGCAACAGCAGTAACGAGCAGTCGCGCGGGTCCCTCCATACCGGAGGGCTCGCGCAACTCCTTGCCCCTACAACTCGGCAGGGCCCCTACAGCTCGGCAGGCAATCCGAACCGTGCGAACAGACTCAGATCGAAGAAACACGTCACGTGCGAGATCCCGGACTCGGTGACATCGAGAACGTGCAACTGGAAAGCGCGGTGAACACCATCGGGCTCGCGCATGTAGAGGCCGAACGCCGGCTGACCGTTCGCAGCGGTCGGAAGTAGGCGCATCGCTCCTGGTCCGTCGGCCGGGCATTTGGTTCCGATGAGTTGCCCGATTGCCTCGGGGCCCTGGTACCAACCCTCGAACGGAGGCATCTCCCAGATGGCTTCGCGCGTGAACAGTTCGACGATGGCCTCGACGTCGTAGCTCTCGAAGCTGTGCACGTAGTCGCGAAGCAACTTCCGGGCAGCCTCGGTAGTCGGTTCCACGAGATCGTCCTCGGTGGGTCCGATGTGATTGATCTGCGCGCGAGCCCGCTGCAGCAGGCTGTTTACCGCAGTGGTTGTGGTGTCCAGCGCCTCCGCAACTTCCGACGCCTTCCACTGCAGAACGTCACGTAGAACCAGAACCGCACGTTGGCGCGCGGACAAGTGCTGCAAAGCGGCAACAAGCGCGAGCCTGACCGAATCGCGATTGACGACCATGACGGCCGGATCATTGACGTCGCCCAACGCAGAATCGGCGATCGGTTCCAACCAGGCAATCTCGTTGCGCTCGATCAAATCGTCGGCCGGGTCCGAACTAGGTGCGCCGAGGCCGGTCGGGAGGGGACGCCTCGATCTCCCCTCCAGCGCGGTCAGGCAGGTATTCGTCGCGATGCGGTAGAGCCAGGTCCTCAGAGATGACTGGCCCTTGTAACCGTCGAACCCGCGCCAAGCCCGGATGAACGTCTCCTGGACCTGGTCTTCGGCGTCGTGAATCGACCCCATCATGCGATAGCAGTGCGCCAGCAACTCGCGGCGGTACGGATCGGCAAGAGTGAGGAAATCACTGTCCAACGCCTGATCGACTGTCATTTGTTCAGACTAGTGGCCGAGCGCCCGAAACACAGGCGTCGGCGAGAATTCGATCAGGCAGGCGCCTGCACCGCAGTCAACCTGGATCTCTTCCGGAGAACGAACCCCAGTGATTCGTAGAGTCTGATCGCATTCGTATTCGATTGCACTGCATGGAGAAATGGCAGCTCGCCGCGCTCGCGAATCCCGGCAGCGACGGCACGGATCAGCGTCGTACCCAGGCCTCGACCCCGAAAGTCGCTGTCAGTGCACACCGCACTGATTTCCGTCCATCCCGGAGGGTGCAACCGCTCCCCCGCCATGGCAACAAGTCTTCCGTCGACGCGAATGCCGTAGTAACTGCCCATCTCGACGGTACGAGGAAGAAACGGTCCTGGCTTGGTGCGCTCGATCAATGCCAGAATTTCGGGAACGTCGCCCGTTCCGAGAAGTTCGACCGACGGATCAACGGAGACTTCGAGTGCGGATCCGTCCATCTGCACCGAGCCGAACTGATCCACAACGCGCCACCCTTCCGGCGGGCGGTGATCAAATCCTCGCAAACCTACTGTGCCGCCAGGACCTACGAGTGTGAGTAGGTTCTCCCAGTCCTCGGCGTCCAACTCGGGCGGATGACCGACAAACGGCGCGACCGTCGGGTCGTATCGCGCAACTCTCCCTGCCCAGCGAGCGAATTGCGCATGATGTCCGCGAAGTCCTTGTCGCACAGGATCGTCCAGCGGATGGGTGTCGACATCCGTGTCAACTGTCTCGACAAACGACGCCAGGGTCGCCTCCGTGGTCATCGAACCTCTTCCTGCCCTATTTGCCTGTGATGGAGGCGAACGAACCTCCCCGCCCACCTCTATGACAACGCTAGGAACACTTGCTGTCGTAGTCGCCGGATAGAATCAAGATGATTCTGACCTCGACCTGTATTTCCGGCGTCAATCAGGGCTCGATTGCAGATCTGCACCAGGACATTCTTCGCGACGCCTCACCAACCGGAAGGCTATTTGGCATGAGCAACTCCGACCCGATCAGGTCTGCATTCGACCAGTTGCCCCTGAAGGAGATGGACGCTGCAACGCTGGTCTTCGCCATCGAGAGCGCCGTCGACGAGCTGGCGATCTCGGGTGAAACCCTACGGCTCGCCATGGAGGTCGCGACCCTTGCGCACCTCGATCAGTTCAGAAAGAACGGGATCAAGTCCGACGAGGATCCCTACATCGTTCATCCCCTACGAAATGTATTGCGGCTGCTTCGGTACGGGTGCTCCGATGTCGAGATCCTGAGCGCAACCGCGCTTCACGACACGGTCGAGGACCGACCACACGCCGTCATCGCGCTCCTCGGTGGCCAGACTGCAGACGACATGTCCGCATCCGAAGCGCAGGAACGTGCGTCAACACTCATCGCCTCGCGCTTCGGCCACAGAATCTCCGAACTTGTTGAGGCAGTGACCAATCCAATCGACTACCCATGCGACAACACCACCGCCGGATATCAGGATCACGTCATCCGCGCGATAGCGGATCCCGCGGTATTCCTCGTGAAGTTCAGCGACTTCGTCGACAACGCGGGAAGCGTGAAGTACCTGAGCGAGACCGACAGGCTGAGGCTGGTCACGAAATACGAACCACTCGTGGAGCACTTCAAGCGGACTTCACTTGCTCTCGGCAACGGATTGCACCTCCCTCCCTCAGGACTCGACGCGATTGCAAAGCACATCGCAACCATCGAACGCGATTTCTCGAATACGGTCCGACCGGACATAAAAAATACTCGCCAGTAGTACCGATCAGTAATAATCGAGCAACCCAGAGAATTCTCCGAATATGCGATTTTGTTACCAGTGAGTATTCACTTTCTTGCCGATTACATTACCATCGTGATCCGTGTCACAAGTCCGAATTCCATTGCACCGCAATGATTTAACGCCATATGTGTAACCGTGGTTCACGTTGACTAATATTCTTCAATTCGCCCAGGTGACATGAGCGTCGACATACTGCATTCTTAGATAAACCAGGGATTCCCTGGAAGCAGACACAATATGTTGCTGATTCGTGATTGGAGCGGTTCTGAGTCCACGCCTGCAGGGTGGCGCACAAGGCACACAGTGTCTCAGCGCACACAGCGCCTCGGTGCACACAGTGCTTCAGCGCAGGGGACTCGACGAACCGGAAGGGCAATCACTTGCCGACGCGCAACCGGGGGAAACACAGCGCATCGCGGCGTAGTTCACGAACCGGGGAATCCGGGTATGTGGGACACGGTCGGCTCATATCGCAACGTACGTGACGAAGAATCTCATCAAGGACGGTGGCAGTGACAATGTTCAAACGAATCGCAGTGGTCAATCGAGGTGAGGCCGCGGTCCGGCTGATCAGGGCTGTACGCGAACTGAACGCCGAACACGACTACGGCATTCGCGTCATTGCACTGCACACCGAGGCCGAGCGCCGCGCCATGTTCGTCCGCCAGGCCGATGAGGGCGTGACCCTGCGCAGCACCGGCACCGGTAGCCCGTACCTCGACTACGCCGAACTCGAGCGAGCACTGCTCGCAGCCAAGGCCGACGCAGTCTGGGTCGGCTGGGGCTTCGTGGCCGAGGATCCCGCCTTCGCGGAGATCGTCGCGAAACTGGGCATCACGTTCGTCGGCCCGAGCGCCGACGCGATGCGCCTGCTCGGCGACAAGGTTGCCGCCAAGATCCTGGCCGAGAAGGTCGGCGTACCGGTCGCCCCGTGGAGCGGCGGACCGGTCGAAACGCGCGCCGACGCTCGTCGTCATGCTCAGTCCATCGGATATCCCCTGATCATCAAGGCCCGAAGCGGCGGCGGCGGACGCGGTATCCGCAAGGTCTGGGCCGAAGACGAACTCGAAGTTGCACTCGAGCGCACGCAGGGCGAAGCAGAGCGGTCCTTCGGCGACCCCGTCGTCTTCCTCGAACGCCTTGTCACCGATGCACGCCACGTCGAGGTACAGGTCATCGCCGACAACCACGGCAATGTCTGGGCTCCGGGCGTTCGCGACTGCTCGATTCAGCGTCGCAACCAGAAGGTCATCGAAGAATCCGCCTCCCCCGTCCTGACCGAAGAACAGTCGGACCACCTCAAGAAGGTGTCCGCCGAACTGGTCAAGGCAGCCGGATACCAGGGCGCAGGCACGGTCGAATACCTCTACCAGCCCGAGAACAAGCTCTTCACGTTCCTCGAGGTCAACACCCGCCTGCAGGTCGAGCACCCGATCACCGAGGTCACCACCGGAATCGACCTCGTCAAACTGCAGATCCTGGTCGCCAGTGGTGACGAATTGGTCGGTGACTGCCCGCCCGCATTCGGCCACGCCGTCGAAGCCCGCCTCAACGCCGAAGACGCCGACAACGATTTCGCGCCGGCACCCGGCACCGTTCAGCTCCTCAAGTTCCCGCTCGGCTCCGGCATCCGGGTCGACACCGGCATCGCTGCCGGGGACGTCATTCCGCCCGACTACGACTCGATGGTCGCGAAGGTCATCGCGTGGGGCCGCAACCGCTCCGAGGCACTTGCGCGTCTGCGCACTGCCCTTCGTGAAACCACTGTCGTACTCGACGGCGGCACTACCACCAAGTCGTTCCTCCTCGATCTACTCGATCGCGACGAGGTCATCTCGGCATCCGCGGATACCGGCTGGCTCGACCGCACGGGCGCCCTCACCGGCACCACTCGCCGCGCGGACGTCGCGCTGATCGCCACCGCCATCGATGCTTACGACGCCGAGGAGTCCCTCGAGCGTGCGGCCTTCCTCGCCTCGGCACGTGGCGGCCGCCCACGCGCCAATCACGCGATCGGCCGTACCGTCGAGCTCAACTACCAAGGTCAGGCATACAAACTGACCGTCGGGCGTATCGGCCCGCACCGCTACCGCGTCGACGGAGACGCCGGAGACATCGAGGTCGACGTCGATCGTCTCGGTGACTTCGAGTCACGGCTGGTGATCGGTGATCGCCGCTTCCACGTCGTTTCCGTCGTGAGCCCGGCTCGCTATCTCGTCGAGGTCGACGGCATCAGCCACCAGATCAGCCAGGACGACGCCGGCGTAGTCCGCGCGCCGGCTCCCGCCGTAGTGGTAGCAGTACCGGTCGCGGTCGGCGACGACGTCGAAGCCGGATCCACTCTGGTCGTGCTCGAATCCATGAAGATGGAGACCGCGGTTCGCGCTCCGTATGCGGGCAAAGTGCGTGAGGTTCTCGCTACCGTCAACTCCCAGGTCGATGCCGGCGCACCGCTCCTGCGCGTCGACCAGGTCAGTGAGGAAGCTGTCACGGAGAAGGCTCCGCGAGTCCAATTCGATCTTCCCGCAGCAACTTCCGGGTCCGATACCCGCGCAGATGCATTGGCACAGCTGGAAGCACTGACCGCGATGATCAGTGGCTACGACGTCAGCGGCAAGCACGCAAACGCTGTTCTGGCCGAATACGACGCACTTCGCAGCGCACTCGAATCCGAGGACCGCGAACTGGTCCAGGCAGAACTGGCTGTGCTGACCACCTTCGCCGACATCTGCGAACTCTCGCGCAACAAGCCCACCTCGGGCGAGTCCGCGAAGGACGAGTCCGTCCACAGCCCCCGCGAGCACTTCCACACCTTCCTGCACTCACTCGACTCCGAGCGCGAAGGTTTGCCGGCGTCGTTCCGCACGAGACTCGAACGGGCACTTCGCCACTACGACGTCACCGATCTGGAAGATCGCCAGGCCGTCGAGGAAGCGGTGTACCGACTCTTCCTGGCTCTGCAGCGCATGGAAGCCCAGATCCCGGTCATTGCAGCACTTCTCGAAGGCTGGCTCGTCGGCGACAAGGCTCCCGGTTGCTCGGCGCAGGAGCTCAACGAGGTTCTCGATCGACTCATCGTCGCGACGCAGGTCCGCTACCCCGTCATCGGCGACGTCGCCCGCAACCTTCGCTTCCGGTTCTTCGACGAGCCGCGCATCCGCAAAGTTCGCGAAGACGTCTACGACGGAGTACGCGGCAACCTCGCCTACCTCGAAGAGCAGCCGGACGCTGCAGATTTCGACGAGCGAATCGCCAATCTCGTCGCCACTCCCGAACCGCTCCTGGACCTGTTGGGTCGAAAGATCGGCCTCGGCAACCGCGATGGCGGCCCTCTGCTCGAGGTCATCACGCGTCGCTACTACAAGATTCACTCGTTCGAAGACGTCCGCGTTTTCGAGCACGTCGACCGCCGTTTCGTAACCGGTAACTTCGACCTCAAGGGCGACGGGCTGCATCTGGTCTCGACGGTGGCCGAATTCGACGCTCTCGGTACGGCTCTCGACGACGTCGCCACGATCGCGCAGGATGCTCCATCCGGTCGCGGGCTGGTAGTCGACATCTACCTCGACTGGCCTGATCAGCCCGCCGACGGCGACGCGCTCGTCGAGACGCTGCGCACCGAACTCTCGCGCAACGAGACGATCACACGGTCTCGCCGCGCGACGGTGATCATCTGCAACCCGAACGGGGATCCGGTCCGGTGGGTCACCTTCCGCCCCGTCGACGGCGAACTGGTCGAGGACCACATCATCCGCGACATGCATCCGCTCACGGGTCAGCGTCTGGACATGTGGCGCCTGAAGAACTTCAACGGAAAGCGCCTCCCGGCTCCGGAGAACACCTACCTGTTCCACCTCTCGGCCAAGGAGAATCCGAAGGACGAGCGCCTGATCGCTCTGGCCGAAATCCGCGACGTGACACCGCAACTCGACGACGAAGGTCAGATGGTTGCACTCCCGGCCATCGAGCGCACGCTCGCTGCCTGCCTCGACGGTATCCGTCGTGCGCAGTCCCAGCGCGGCGACAAGCGTCGACTGGCAGCCAACCGCGTCGTGCTGTACGTGTGGCCGGTCGCCGACGTTCCCAGCGAACGCTTCTCCGTGATCGCTCAGAACGCAGCCCGACTGACCGTCGGCGCCGGGCTAGAAGAGATCACACTCATCACCCGCCTGAAGGACCGAAAGGGCGGCGCGCCCAAGGAAGTTGCGCTGCGATTCTCCTACCGCGCAGGTGCCGGTGTGGTCATCAACAAGACCACGCCTCCCACTGAACCGCTGCTCCCCCTCGACGCGTACGCCCAGAAGGTCCAGAGTTCGCGGGCACGCGGCACGGTGTACCCGTACGAGCTGATTCCGCTCCTGACCGGCACCAAGGGCACCTTCGTCGAGCACGACTTCGACGAAGCGGGCGTCCTCTCACCTGTCGAGCGTCCGTACGGGCTCAACAAGGCCGGCATCGTCGTCGGCCTCGTGAACACTCCGACGCCGCGCTATCCCGAGGGAATGACCCGTGTCGCGCTCTTCGGTGACCCCACCAAGGCGCTCGGTACCGTGGCCGAGGCCGAATGCTCACGCGTGGTCGCTGCCATCGACCTGGCCGAGAAGTTGAACGCCCCGGTCGAGTGGTTTGCACTGTCCTCGGGTGCCACCATCTCGATGGAGAGCGGCACCGAGAACATGGACTGGGTCTCCCGTGGCCTGCGCCGGATCATCACCTTCACCCAGAACGGCGGTGAAATCAATATCGTCGTCACGGGCATCAACGTCGGCGCTCAGCCCTACTGGAACGCCGAAGCCACCATGTTGATGCACACCAAGGGCATTCTGGTGATGACCCCGGACAGCGCGATGGTGCTGACCGGCAAGCAGTCTCTCGACTACTCCGGTGGTGTGTCGGCCGAGGACAACTTCGGTATCGGTGGTTACGACCGCGTCATGGGCCCCAACGGCCAGGCGCAGTACTGGGCCCCCGACCTCACTGCGGCGTGCGAGATCCTGTTCCGTCACTACGCACACTCGTACCTCGCTCCCGGCGAACGGTTCCCGCGCCGCGCAGCGACGACGGACCCCGTCGATCGCGACGTGCGTAGCTTCCCGCACACCCACCCGTCGAGCGACTTCGAGACGGTCGGCGACATCTTCTCCTCGGCGAAGAACCCGGATCGCAAGAAGCCCTTCGACATTCGCACCGTAATGCGTTCGGTGGTCGACCAGGACCACTCTGTTCTCGAGCGTTGGGCCGACATGGCCGGCGCCGACACCTCGGTCGTTCTGGACGCGCACCTCGCCGGACATCCGGTCACAGTGGTGGGCATCGAATCCCGCGCGATCCCACGTAAGGGGCACTTCCCCGCCGACGGTCCCGACACCTGGACGTCGGGAACGCTGTTCCCGAACTCGTCGAAGAAGACTGCCCGCGCGATCAATGCTGCGAGCGGCAACCGTCCGATCGTGGTGCTGGCCAACCTGTCCGGCTTCGACGGTTCCCCGGAGTCGCTGCGCAACATCCAGCTCGAGTACGGCGCCGAGATCGGCCGCGCCATCGTCAACTTCGACGGACCGATCGTGTTCTGCGTCGTCTCCCGCTACCACGGCGGCGCGTTCGTCGTGTTCTCCGGTGCGCTCAACGACAACATGGAAGTTCTTGCTGTCGAAGGCTCGTTCGCGTCGGTACTCGGCGGCGCCCCCGCCGCCGCAGTGGTCTTCACCCGTGAGGTGAACACCCGCACCAACAACGACCCGAAGGTGCAGCAACTGGAGGCAGACTTGGCAGCAGCCAAGGATGACACGGAGAAAGCACATCTGCGCGTAGAACTGAACGCTCAGCGCATCGCCGTCCGCTCCGACAAGCTCGGCGAAGTGGCATCCGAATTCGAAGCGATCCACAACATCCAGCGGGCCCGAGAGGTCGGCTCGGTGGATGAGATCGTCCCTGCCGCAGAACTGCGTCCGCAGATCATCGCAGCAGTCGAACGCGGCATGAAGCGCGCACTCGCGCAGTAAGTTTCTCCGCACGTCGAGCGGTCCCGCGAAATGCGGGGCCGCTCGATTTGTGTCCAGGCAGCGCCTGCGTCAGACGCCCTCGAGCGCCTCTCCGATCTCTTCGAGGACGTGATTGTGCTGCTCTGTTGCGAGCAGATGCCCCGCTGCAATGGTGACTGCCACGGGCCACTCGATGATCTCGAAGGCGACCATCAGTCCCATCACCGCAAAGTAGGCGATCTGCTCGGGTCTCGGAACAGGGATGGCACCGACGATCGGTAGCTCCAACTCGAAGCTCCGTGCCGAACGGACGGATTCGACTACCGCGCGGTGATCGACGGGGTTCGTGTGGTCGACGGTGTTCTGGGACATGTCACGATTCCTCAGGATTCATCTCGGGTCGCCCGGGAGTTCGGCGACGTGTCACTTCCAGCAGCGACGCTCACAAGCGTGTCCGATTCACCGGTTTCCGCTTCTTTGATTTCCACGTCGCTGATTTCCACGCTGTCGCGGGCGCTGACTCCCCCGGTTCGGGAGGTGTACGCAGTGCTCGTTCGCGTCGGGATCTTGCGAATCGTCGACTGACCGTTCGCGTTCTCCTCAGTTGCGGCAATCCGCTCCAACGCCCGCGGGGCCAGCGCCGCGAGCAGCGTCGCCGCCGACGCGCAGCCCACCGCTTGGCCCCAGGCGATGGGACCGAGCGGCGTGCAACCGAGAAATTGGCTCACCACGGGTGTGCTGACGAGCGTCGCCAGCGCCGCAGCGGATCCGGCAACGGTTGCGACCACCAGCGGACTGCGTGATTCGAGCAGCGTCTGCCCCAGTTGGGTGCCCACCAGGGCAACCAACGCCACCGTCGACGCTCGCCGCCTCCTACCGCTCGCCCGGGCCAGAAGCCACGCTGCCAGCGCACCGATTGCCGTGGCACCGCCGCGGACAGCGATCGTCTGCCACAACGCATGAGCGTCCATCTGTTCGGACTTCTCGGATCCGTTCTCGGACGGGGTGCTCACCGCAAGCGCGGCAGCGGGCAAGGCGTCCGTCATCAGATTGACCAGTAGCAACTGCCTTGCGTTGAGCGGTGATTCGCCGGACAACGCAGAACCGATCAGCGCGAATGCGACTTCGCCCGCGTTGCCTCCGAGCAAAACCCCTACCGCTGATCTGACCCGCCGCCACAATTGACTGCCCTCGTCCAATGCGTCGGTCAGTCCGCCGACACGGCCGTCGAGGAGCACGATGTCTGCGGCGCCGCGCGCCGGATCACTGTCGGTCGACGCCACCCCGATTCCCACGCTGGAAACTCGGATCGCCGCAGCATCGTTCGCGCCGTCACCGACCATGGCGCACACCCGCCCGTCGGTCTCCAACGCTTGCACGATCTCGACCTTCTGCTCGGGTGTCACGCGCGCAAAGACGCTGCTGCCGCGGACCGCATCCCGTCTTTCGGCGCGAGAGAAGTTCTCCCAGTCAGGACCGGTGACAACATCCTCGCGTGCGACGTCCAACCCCAGTTCGGTGGCGACCGCGGCCGCTGTTGTCGGATGATCCCCGGTCAGCACGCGCACTTGCCGTCCGTCGCCTCGAAGTTCTCGAACAAGTTGCGTTGCTTCGGGTCTGAGCGTGTCCGAGAGTCCGAGAAGGCCGACCGCTTCCAACCCCTCGGAGCAACACTGTTCGAGAAATTGCGAGTCTTCGCCTGCGCGTCGCGCGTCGTGTTCCGACAACTCGCGCTGGGCGACGGCAACCACCCGCAGTCCGCGTCCGGCCATGCTTTGAACGTGCTTCGCCGACACAGCATTCGGATCTCGTCCTGCTTCGGTCACGAATTCCGGCGAACCTTTGAGTGCGATCCGCCTGCCGAGCAAAGCTGCCGAGTACGGCCGCCCCGACCTGAACGGAACGAGGTTGTTCGCCTCGACGTCACCGAAAACCGAAGCATCGTCCAGAGCTTGCTGGGCTGCATCGACGACGGCAGCATCCGTCGAATGAAACACGAGATCGTCGCGACTTCCCAAGGCACTGCGCGCCGCAACTTCCAGAATCTCGCTTTCGTCCCAGCCGTCGACGCGTTCGACCGCGGCCACCCGTAGCTTGTTCTCGCTGAGGGTTCCGGTCTTGTCGAAGCAGACCACGTCGACACGACCGAGCGCTTCTATCGATCGTGGCGCACGAACCAACACTCCTGCTGCAGTGAGCCTTCGCGCTGCGGCCTGCTGAGCCAGAGTGGCAACCAGAGGCAGCCCCTCCGGCACGGCAGCCACAGCCACGGCCACACCTCCGGTGACGGCGCGGCGCAGACCGGTACCACGAAGCAGACCCGCGACTGTCACCAACGCCCCACCGCCGATACTGGCCGGCAGGGTCGCCCTCGTGAGTTCGCGAAGTCTGTTGGTCAGGCCCACAGCAGGTCCGGATCGGGACACACCGACATCGGCACGCCTGGTCACCGTTCGGGCTCCGATGGCCGTGACCACGCCACGACCGGATCCGGCAAGCACTGTTGTCCCTGCGTAGGCCATGCACCGTCGCTCGGCCAGTGGCATCCCAGGGGTCGGGTCGGTCTGCTTGTCGACGGGCAGGGACTCTCCCGTCAACGACGACTCGTCGACTTCCAGTGATTCGACGCTCAACAGGCGACAATCTGCGGGCACGATGTCCCCGGACTCGATTGCCACGACGTCACCGAGTTCGAGCGCGTCGGCCGCTGTCTCGACCGTGCCGTCGTTGGTTACTCGCCGAGCTACCGGTTCCTGAGTCCGCAAGAGCCGCTGCACCGCCCGCTCCGAATGAAGCCGTTGAACAGCGGACATCGCGGCATTGCCGACCAAGACCGAGCCGACCAGGACGGCGTCTACCGGTGAACCGAGGACTGCACTGGCAGCGGAGCCGGTCGCCAACACAGGCGTCAGTGGATCCGCCAATTCTGTTCGCAACGCCGACAATCCGTCACGGATCAACCTGAACCGTGCGGGCGCTCGCACACGAGCTTCCGCACGGTGCGGTGTATGTCGGATGGATTCGGATAGTTCGCGAACGACAGCATCACCGTCCATCTCATGCCAGGTATCGCTCGGAGTACCGACAGGGACGGGCGCTTGAATCACAGATCGGGACAGGGTGTATCCGGTCCACAGTCCCGCGGCCGAACCAGCCGTGACCGGCCCCGGCCCTGCCCCTCGAACTCCCGGAAGCATGATCAAGGCACCCAATGCCGAAGAACCTGAGGAGAGTTCGACACCGCGCCTCGTCGCTGTTCGAGCAGCCGGGAGCGCATGGACAACCCGCCACGCCCCGGCCAAGTCGGTGTGGATGTCGGCACTCACGTGCTCGCCACTCGGTGGTGAAATCCCGATGCGTAGCACTGCCTGCCCCGCTATCGCCCTACTCGACACGATCGCAACTGTCCGACCCTCGGCCACCAACGCCGAGAGAGCCTCGCGCAGGCCGGCTTCGGCAGTCGATTGCGCCGGATAGAGCTCGTCGAATCCACTTCGCAGTGATCCGAGCCCGTCGTCGTCGATCGTGACGGCTGCGACCCCGGCCGCACGTATTTCGCCTATCAGTGTTTCCGCCAGACCTTTTCGCACGGGTCGCACGACCACTTCGGCGCCGCCGATGCGGTGCCTTCCCACTCCGACAGTTCCGTCGTTCAGAGCTTTCCTGGCTTGTTCCCACACTGCGACGCGATCCGACTCGGCCACCTCTCGTATGTCGGAAACCCGGAGCGAGTCGTCGAAGAGGACGCTCGGATCGACGAGGACGGTGTCAATACGATCGAGCATGCGTAGAGCCGCAGAGTCCGAAACGGCGGTGTGGTGCGTCCGACACAGACCGTATGACACACCAGCAGCGAATGATTCGCGCGACATCCGAAGCGGCCGCGGCGCCGAAACCTTGATACTCGTCGCGACGGTGTCACCGCCGGCGGACACGGTAGCCAGTGCAGCCCCGGCCACCAACTGAACCCCTGCGATCCTGTCTGCGTAACGCTCACCTGAGCCACTCGGTTCAGGCCTCACGGAAGAACCGCGACCGCCAGGTTCGAGTGGCCCCACACGCCGAGAGCTTCGCGCCGCCAGAGTTTCGCGCAGCAGCATCGTCCGCAGCCAGAAATCCACGCCCAATGACGCAGGCGCATAGGTCAGAACATCCGCGAACGACGTCGCCGACTCCAATGCGAAGTCGGTGAGCGAACGGCCAAGGCTCTGTTCGATCCGCCGACGCACCCGGGGTTGATAATTGATCGCCGACGCGGCCGCCGAGACATAGGCGGAACCTGGGATTCGCGGGGCACCGAATATCGATCCCGCTGCTGCAGGAATCATCCCCACACCCGCCAACGCGAGGGTGCCGGTCCGCAACGCCACGTCACTGACAGCGGTTCGCGGAATCGTCGAACCACCCACCAACGCGAGTCCCGACAACGCCAGACGCGGCGGCAAAGTTGCCACCGACACCGCACGCCGGGCCATCGCTGAGAACATCAGTGAGTGGATCGAGTGTGCGAAGAACTGTGAGTTCGATCCTGTGACCGGCCGGCCGCCTTGTGGGAGTTTCCGCTCGATTCCTTCTTTACCTGTTCCGGCTTGCTCGTGCGGCCAACCGCCTTGACCTGGCGATCCGGCCGACCGCTCTTGCGATCCCATTCGTGGAGTACCAGGGCCGTGCCGCCGACTGCCAAGAGCACCGGCCATTCCACCAATCCCGCCGCACCCACGGCCGCCATCGTGAGAACCGCCGTCGGCGTCGAGGAACTACCCGCACGAATTCCGTCTCGGACACCCTCCGCCGATCCACGTATCCCGCCCGTCACTCCACCGATCACTCCACCGCCGACGGCTCCGGCCACCGTCGTCGTTGCGTCTGCCACCCCACGAACGACGCGGGTCGCTTCGTCCACAATCATCATCGGACGCTCCTATCAGCAGTCCATCGAAGAATTCAGTATTTGAGGCCATACCCAACGCTGACGGCGGCAATCACGATCCGATACATTTTTCGGCGAACCTGGCGAGGGCGCGCCATCGCCAGCGCCGTGAGAGGGTACGGTGCGGGATGCAGCGACCACCTTCATCGACGGGAGTTCCACACAGTGGCGATCATCGGAAATTCGGACCTCGACATCTTCCGACTCAGCTTGGGCGGCAACCCTTTCGGATGGACCGCGGACGAGAAGACGTCCTTCGAGATCCTCGACTCGTTCGCCGAAGCCGGTGCAAATTTCATCGACACCTCCGACTCGTACACGGCGTCGGCTCCCGGCAATTCCGGCGGGGAATCCGAAACGATCATCGGGAAATGGATCACCGATCGGGGACTGCAGAACGACATCGTCGTCGCCACCAAGGTGGGTAGCCATCCCGATTTCAAGGGCCTGAAGGCCGACAACATCGCGGCCGCAGCTGAGGCGTCGCTGCAGCGCCTGCAGACGGACTGCATCGATCTGTACTACGCGCATTTCGACGACCCGCAGACTCCGCTCGAGGAAACTCTCGAAGCCTTCAATGCGTTGGTCGTCGCGGGCAAGGTTCGCTATCTCGGAATCTCCAACTACAGCCCCGACCGCGTCCGGGAGTGGCTGCGGATCACCGAGGAGAACGGTTACGCCGCGCCCATCGCGCTGCAACCGCACTACAACCTGGTTCACCGCAAGTCGTACGAACCCGAACTTGCCCAGATCGCCACCGACAACAACATCAGCGTCTTCCCGTACTTCGCTCTCGCTTCCGGCTTCCTGACCGGAAAATACAAGACCCGCGCGGACATCGAAGGCAGCTCCCGCGAACGACTGACGGCCGGATACTTCAGCGACGCCGGACTCGACGTCGTCGCGGAACTGGCGACAATCGCGCAGGCACACGACAGCGAGATCTCGACCGTCGCGCTGGCCTGGCTGCTGACTCGACCGGGCATCACCGCACCGATCGCGAGCGTCAGCCGGCCCGAGCAGCTCCCGGCGCTACTGGACGCCCCGAATCTGGTGCTCTCGTCGAATGAACTGGACACTCTCGAACGGGTGTCGGCGGCAGTCGGAGCCTGAGATCAGGCAGTTTTGAGATGAGCGCCGAGGGCCGTGTTGTTGATCGTCCAGAACGACCAACCGTCATGGCTCTCGGTGTCGCCTGAGATGTGACCGGTGACGGCATTTGCGGCCGCGGTCGGATCTGGGAATCGGCGGCCTTCCATCGGTCCGCGCATGATCTCGACGACCTCGGTGGTTTCGTCGAAGCGCCCGACCCAGCGATATCCGTGGCAATCGGCTGTCATCTCAAGGCGATTGTCGACGACTTCGATCTCCTCGACACCGCTGGCGCGACGCTTCTTCGCGGCGACTGGCGACGTCTTACGCTTGGTCGCAACCGGGGTCTCGACGTAAATGCTCGGATCCTTGACCGCGGCCAAGCCCAGCGCATCCCAACGATCGTGACCGTGCACGACGCGCCCACGCGGAATCGCGTGATGGCCGGTGCGATTACGTCCGGGGCTGTCCATGATCCACAGGTCGACCTCGGCGCGGATGTCGTCGGCGACCTCGTTGGAGGGCAACATGTAGAACTCGTGCGGATCTGCTGCCAGGTCGACGAACACCCAGAACTCGGAGCGGGTGTCGTCACTCTCGAGCGACTCGTCCTGACGCCTGGCCTGCCAGTCACCGTCGAGCTTGGACCGCACGCGGACGATTCGGCTGACACCGTCAGCGCCCGTCACCTCGACGGGATTACGACGTGAGTGCGTGAGACGGACAGCCTTGCCCCCACGCTGCGTAGCTTCGGAAATGAACGCATTGATGCCGCGGCTTGCGGTGTCTTCCATGATCGACCTGTCTCGAGCGGGTACGCCCGCATCACCGGATCGGCATCGGGGTCGAGCATTGAGCGAAATCCCGGCCTTTACTTCGATCGTGTGGCCGGTCAGTACCCCCGACCTTACAGCTCCGGCGACGGCCTGACTACGGCGCCCGACGCTCGTTCCCAGAGGTCAGCAGTGCAATGTCCCCGTAAAGCGCCGCCCGGTGAGCGAACATCAGCTCTTCCACACCGTCGAATTGATCCCCGACGTAGTGCGTGTTTGCAGCCGAAAGTTCACGTGAGCCCGAGCGCGCGAGTAGGTCGTCGATCCGGCTGTCGAGGCTCGCTGCATGCGCAACCGCGCGCTGCGAACTCAACTGATCCTCGGCCCGTGCGACCAGGTCACCGATCCGCGCGAGGGCCGCGACGCGCTCGACCAGCTGGTCCCAGACCGCGCCGAGCGCTTCCCTGCGCGAAGCGATTCCAGCTCGGGTTCCCTCGTCGCGTGCCAGTGCAGCCGCGTCGTCCAACTCCGCAAGAATCGAACGCAGCGCGACGGTGTCGACCGCGATCTGGGTGATCTCGTCGGCCAGGTCGAGTTGGTTGCGCTGAATGACGAAGTGGTCGGAATGCCACGCGCTGGAGCTTTCGATCCGGTCGAACAGATTCCCGGCGAGGTAAAGCAAGGCGTCGTACTCACCGGCGCGTCCCTCGGGTTCTGAATCGACCAGTCCGTCGAGGACTTCCGCGATGTGCCTTCCGGCATCGGCGATGACACCGGTTCCCTGGACCTTCCCGAACTGGGCGGCAAGTTTGTCGAGTGCTGCGTTTCCACTGCTGGCCACGACACCGAGCCCCACCGGCAGCTTGGCTGGAACCGGTGTACGGGTGAGCCCGGCAAAGAGAGCCTCGCGTTGCTCGACGTCGAGATGCAGGCCGTCGCGCCGGTCCTTGCGGATGGCACGGACACTGCTCGCGAAGTGACGATTGGAATGCACGATCGCCGATCGCATCGACTGAACGCGCTTGTCGAGCGCCTGCACCCGTCGTTCGAGGACAACCTGAACAGGGCCGATGCGAGTCGCGAGCAGTCGACGTCCGGTGCGGGCCAGCTCGTCGGTGAGATACCGCAACTCCGAGAAGCCGCCGATCTCCGGGAACGAACGTCCGACACTGCGCCGGTTCGCCAGGATCGATCGCGTCGACTCGTCCCCATACCCCCCGGCAATCAGCAGCGCGACATCATCGGACAACTCCGGCCGGTTCGACTCGACGGTTCCCGCCGCACACCACTCCCTCACTCGGGTGGAGATGAGCGTTCGCCGTTCGGTCACCGATGCCACGACAAAGACGTCGTCAGTTCCGTCTCTCATCTCACGGCCATCCGTCATCTCACGCCTCCTGCTGGGTGCCGGTTACCACTGTTCCAGAATCTGCCGACACGCGCCCGACCCCTGCGACCCAGCTCGACGCACCCCTGCCATACCGTAGGCGGGTGACCTCCCTGCGATCAGACGCGCACGCAGGTCACTCGCGCGCATCGAAGACTGATCCAGCAGTTCAACCGCTGCTTCCCGACCTCGCGATCGAACAACTTCAGTCCTTGTTGCAAGTACGTTCCTGGACTCTCGCGGAATGGTTCGCGATGGCCGACCAACGCGGATTCCTCGCGCCCGCGGCCAGTGTCCCGCTCTTCATGGAAGCCGCGCTGAAGTATCCCGAGCACCGCGAGGCGCTACTTCGCCTCGCCGGTCGACGCGGGCAGTACCTGGCGGAGCAGAACCCGGATTGGGCCCAGCTACGACGAATCGGATCACGCCGGGACGAGCTGTGGCTTTCGCCCGATCGGGACGACCGTACGGCCTGGTTCGATTACATACGTACGGTCGACCCGGAACTGGCGAGCGAAGAGCTCGAGATCGCTTGGGACGACGAGGCCACGGCAAGCCGGCTGCACTTCCTCGACCATCTCGACGTCGGGCTGGGTGAACACGACTACGCGCTCCTCGAGCGTGCACTCGACGATCCAGCCGTGCGGGTCCGTGAGCGTGCAATTCAACTACTACGGCAACTCCCCCGATCTCCGTTTGCCTCTCGAATGGTCACTCGGGCTCGGTCCTGGGTGCGGCTCGAGACGAAGCCCTTGCGGCCGCGCCTTGCCGTCCGATTGCCCGGCTCGCTCGACGACCTCGCATTTCGTGACGGCATCGAAGACGTCCACTACAAGAACAAGGGCATCCGGCGCTGGTGGTTACGGCAAGTCGTGACCGCCACTCCGCTGACGCTGTGGGAATCTATGGCCGGTTCGCCACGCGAGGCCCTCACCATCCCCATCGAGAAGCAATGGCGCGCGGTGATGATCGAATCATGGATTGCCGCAACCGTTCTCCAGAAGAACACCGCGTGGGCGTCGGCATTTCTGGAGCGGGACGGGCGCACGACCGACCGGAGAATCGTCGCCATCGCGGACCCACGCGAGCGCGTCGAGTACATCGTTGCCGGCCACGCGGACGAGTACCTTCTGGGCGTCGACGGCAGCGCACTACTCGACGGCATCGACCGCCCATGGCCCCTGGCCGTCGCCGAAAAGTTGTTGAATGCCTTGGAGAACGAAGCGATGGAGCATGCTGCGACGGGTGAGGACTTGGGCATCCACTCGCGTCACAGTCACTTTTCCACCCTGCGAAGCGTGCAGGCGCGCTTCCCTTTCGACGCCGTACCGCTTCTGCAGGACGCGGCGGCCCGAACGAGTGACCCCGGGTGGCAACACGCATTCACCGACAGCGCCGTCAACATCGAGCAGCGCCGACTCCGCTTGGACGTCCTGCGCAATCACCGCTGAACGACGAAGGGGCCGCATCCTTGGAACGGAATGCGGCCCCTTCGTCGTTCGTGAAAGATCAGACCACGCTGACCATCTCGTGATCAGCCACACCGGCGGCCAACACCCGAAGGTGATCTTCGGTGCTGCCGAGGGTGTGCTCGATGGCGACGAGTCGGCTCACGTAGTGCCCCACCGGGTACTCTGCGGTCATACCGATACCACCATGCATCTGGATCGCCTCCTGGCCGATGAGCCGAGCCGAACGCCCGATCTGCAACTTCACCCGCGAAGCGATCACTGGATCGACGACGCCGTCGGCAAGGGACATCGTTGCGTACAGACTCATGCTGCGTGCCAACTCGAGCGAGACGTACAGGTCGGCGGCGCGGTGTGTCAGTGTCTGGAACTTTGCGAGGGGAACCCCGAATTGCTTACGCGTCTTGAGGTATTCGGTGGTCAGGCGTAGCGCCTCTTCCATCGCTCCGACAGCCTCGGCGCACAGCGCGGCCTGCTCACGGATCTGCGCGGCCTGGATCAGAGCAGCAACGTCACCGCCCTCACCGAGTGCTTCGGCCGGCGTATCGGTGAACTCGATCTGCGCCCCGCGCAACCCGTCGTGAGTGGCGTAGGACTTGCGTACCAAACCGGAGGCATCGCTCTTGACGAGGAACAGTCCGACGCCACCGCCGGGGAGCGCAGCGCTCACGACCAAGATGTCCGCCGTCGCGCCGTGGCCGACGGGATTCTTGATACCGGTGATGGTCCAGCCGCCGTCGACCTGGGCCGCCGCGGTGGCCCGTTCGGTTGCCGGCCAACGGATTCCGGGTTCCTGGTCGGCGAACGCGAGGAACGTGGTGCCCTCGGCCACTCCGGGAAGAATCGACGAGCGCTGCTCTACGCTGCCACCTTCGGAGATGAGGCCGCCCGGCGTCACGACCGCGTCGAGTAGCGGCTCGGGTGCCAAGCGTCGACCGATCTCGGTCATGACCGCGCCGATTTCCACTGGGCCGGCGTCCATGCCGCCGTCGTCCTCGGAGAATGTCAGGCCGAGCAAGCCGACCTCGGCCAACTGCTTCCAGACCTGCGGGCTCCACCCGGGATCGGAGTCGATGATCGCGTTGCGCTTCTCGGCGTCGTAGCTACGCGCGAGGAGATCCTTGGTGGTGTCGCGGAGAAGTTTTTGTTCGTCGTTGAGTTCGAAGTCCATGCCACGCCTCACAATCCGAGGATCGAGGAGGCGATGATGCTGCGCTGCACTTCGCTCGATCCGCTGTAGATGGATACCTTGCGGTAGTTCAGGTACGTCGGGGCAGTGTGCTGCGCCCAGCTCGCGGAGGCGATGTCGCTGCCCGCGTCGTACGGCAGTGAATCAGGGCCGGCCACGTCCATCAGCAGTTCGACGCTCGCCTGCTGCAATTCGGAGCCACGAAGCTTGAGCAGCGACGACGCCGGGTTCGGCTGGCCGTCAGCGGAACTGGCTACCACTCGGAGCTGAGTGAGCTCGAGGGCAAGCAATTCGTTTTCGAGTTCGGCGAGGCGAGCAGCGAAGAGCGGATCTTCGAGCAGTGTTCCGTTGCCGACCTTGACCTCGGCAGCGCGGGCCTTGGCCTGGGCCAGACGAACCTTCGAGAAACCGACGCGGGTGACACCGGTGCGCTCGTTACCGAGCAGGAACTTGGCGTAGCCCCAGCCCTGGTTCTCTTCACCGACCAGGTTCTCTCCCGGAACGCGGACGTCCTCGAAGAACACTTCGTTGACCTCGTAGCCGCCGTCGATCAGCTTGATCGGGCGGACCGTGACGCCAGGCGTCTTCAGATCGACAAGGATGAACGAGATGCCGGCCTGACGCTTGGGCGCATCGGGATTGGTGCGCACCAGGCAGAAGATCCAGTCGGCGTACTGTCCCAGCGTCGTCCAGGTCTTCTGACCATTGATGACCCAGTCGTCGCCGTCGCGGACCGCACGGGTCTTGAGCGAAGCGAGATCGGAACCGGCCTCGGGTTCGGAGAATCCCTGGCACCACCAGATGTCGAGGTTGGCAGTCGCCGGAAGGAACTTCTCCTTCTGCTCCTGCGAGCCGAAGGCCGCGATGACCGGACCGACCATGTTGGCGTTGAACGCCAAAGGTTCGGGAACCGACGCAAGCTGCAGTTCGTCGAGCCAGATGTTGTGCTGGACCGGGGTCCAGTCCTTGCCGCCCCACTCGACCGGCCAGTGCGGTACCGCCAGACCGTGAGCGTTGAGGATCTGCTGCGCCTCGACCATACGGTCGCGCCCCAACTCCTCGCCGTGGGCGTACGCCTCCCTGATGTCCGCGGGGATTTGCGTACGGAAGAACGTCCGCATCTCGTCGCGGAACGCTAGTTCCTCGTCGGTCAATGCCAGGTTCATCGGGATTCCTTCGCACTCGAAACCGGATTCATGTTCGGTTCGACCGTACCCCGACAGCTATGGAGGCGGAACAGGTACCGCAAAAGACGGCACTCAGGGCCGACCCCCTACACGGTTTTCAGGACCAACAGGTAACCCCCGCCCGCGGCGTCGATACTTGTTTCGACATTCAACGCGGGAGCCAGACGCGACAACCGATCGATCAGCCAATCCGACGCTTCCTGGGCGTCGTCCTTGCCGGGGCAGCGAGCGAGGGCGACGCGGCCACCCTTTCGCTCGAGCTGCTCCACGACCCCGATGATCGGGGCGGGATCCACGACGAACAGCCGATCCGGCCATTCCACAACAGGTTTGACCGCACCCTTCTTGGTGTTGCATGCGCGGTGCGCCAAGCGTTCGACGCCACCTTTGGTCTTGCCACCCTTTTTTGCGGTGTTGATGCTGTCGATACTCGGGCCGCGCGGATCATTGACGGACATATCGGGATCGACCGGTTCGTCACACAGCCAGCAGCGCCAGGATTCACGTTCGCCGACTTCTTGAAGGGTGCTCATGTGGCAACGGTACCGTGCGCACTTTCGGCTGTTACCGCTACCAAAAGTGCGCACGGGGGCCGAAGGCCCTACATGTCTGCAATCGCCTCGAGCGGCTTCGTCTTGGCCGCTCGGTTGGCCGGCCACAGCGCCGCCAAGACACCCACCACACCCGAGCCGATCAGCATTCCGACCACCTGACCCCACGGGATCGTGATCTTGTCGAGGCCCTGATCCGCGAGAGTGCTCACGAAGGCCCAACCGAACGCGATGCCGAGAACAACTCCGACCGCCGCGCCGTACACCGCGATGAGCACCGACTCGAGGTAGATCGTGCGTCGCATCTGTCCGCGCTGCATGCCGACAGCTCGCAGCATTCCGATTTCTCGTCGCCGCTCGACCACCGAGAGTGCCAGGGTGTTGATGATGCCCAGGATTGCGATCACGACCGCGAGTGCAAGCAGTCCGTAGAGGATCGCCAACAACGTGTTGATCTGCTGGCCCTGAGTTCCCTTGAACTCCTCACGATCCTGCACCTGGACGACGACGTACTTCTCCGTGGCCGTTTCGAGCTCGGATCGCAGCGTTGTCAGATCCGCGCCAGGCTTCGCCTTCACCAGAACCACGAAGTCCGGCAGACTCTCGGCCGGCATCAGCTTCCTGTACGCCTCGTCCGAGACGATCCACGAGCCGATCAGCTGGTTGTCCTCGAACACTCCCGCGACAACCGTCTGGTACTCGACGCCGCCGGGACCGGTCAACGTCTGGGTCGAACCCACAGTCCAACCCTTGTCGTCCGCAGTCGACTTCGAGACGAGCATGTTGTTGCCGGTCAGATCGACCGTGCCCTCGAGGATCTTGTATTCGAGCACGCCTTCGATCGGACCGTCGAACGAAGCGCCCTGCTCGTCCTCACCGTCGACCTTCGCACGCACTCCGTGCAACGACGTCGCGCTCTGCACGTCGGGCACCTGTCGGACTGCGTCGGCCGCACCTCGCGGCACGCCGATCGCGTTGGGACCGGTCAGGATGTAGTCGGCCGAAACACCCACGTCGACAAGAGCATTGATGCTCGCCTTGGCCGAGGAACCGAACACTCCGATGACCGTCACCAGCATCAGACCGAGAGTCAACGCGAATGCCGTTGCGGCCGTGCGACGGGGATTGCGCACCGCATTGGTACGAGCCAATCGCCCTATGGCACCGAACGGCTTGGCGAACACGGCACCGAGCGCGCCGACGATCGGCCGCGACAGCGCGGGAGCCCCGAGAAGCACCGCGATGATCAACGAGAACGCACCGAGGCCGACGATCAGCGCCGCGCCACCACCGGTACCGCGAGAGCCGAACACGAGCAGTGCCACACCGATCACGCCGAGAATCGCACCGATCAACGTCCGCACTCGCAGTGAGTCACCGGTGGAGGCGAACTCCTCACGCATGGCCGCCACCGGCGGGATCTTCGACGCACGACGAGCCGGGGCGTAAGCGCTGAGCGTCGTGACGACGACGCCGACCACCAACGCGACGATGATCGTGCGGGCACCCACCTGGAGCGGGCCTTCCGGCAGACCGACGTCGAATGTGTTGAGGAGACTGCGCAATCCGTAGGCGAGACCGATACCGCCGAGCAGACCGATGATGCTGCCGATGAGTCCGACCACGAGCGCCTCGGTGACCACCGAACGGCCGACCTGCGCTCGGCTCGCACCGATCGCACGCAGCAGCGCCAGCTCACGAAGACGCTGCGCCACGATCATCGAGAAGGTGTTGTAGATGATGAACGTTCCGACGAGCAGAGCAATCGCGCCGAACGCCAACAGGAAGTAGTTGATGAAGCTCAGCGCCGAGTCGACCTCGGCCTTGGTCTCCTCACGAACCTGGTCGCCGGTCTGCACCTTGAGATCGGGGAAAACCTGCTCGACGCGTTGCTGCAGTTCCGTCTGCGACACCCCGTCGCCCGCGACGTCGATGTACTCGACGTGTTGGCCGTCGGTGAAGAGTCCACGGGCCTGCTCGTCGGTGAAGAGCGCGCCGATGAACCCGCCGGTGTCACTGCCCGCCCCCTCGTATATGCCGGACAACGTCACGTCCACGATTCCGCGGGCCGGTGCCAGAACCTTGGCGGAGTCCCCCACCTTCAGTCCGGCTCGCTCGGCGGCGCTGGTGTTCAGCGCGACCTGACCGGTCTGCGTCGGAGGCGCGCCCTCGACGAAGGTGTCGGGTTCGGCAATCGCCTGGCCCGGCGGTAGGTAGGACTGACCGATACTCGGCGCGCCGCCGGTCTGAACAGCGCCGCCGTCTGCGTTGATCAGGACGATCTGTCCACTGACGGCCGGGGCTACCGCTCGGACACCGTCGACTGCGGCAAGTTTGTCGACATCCTCGACCGGAACGCCACTGGTGTTGCGCTCTTCCATCGATACCCGGACGTCGACGCCCTGGGCGGTGTTCTCGAAGATCGAATCGAAAGTCTTCTGGAGGGTGTCGGTGAAAACGAACGACCCCGCGACAAAAGCCGTGCCGAGCACCACGGAGAGAACCGTCAGCGCAAGTCGCACCTTGTGTGCCGCCAGGTTGCGCAGGGAAACCTTGCGCATCGGCGAGTTACTTACCGAAGCCATGTGCTCAAGCCCCGGCTTCCACGTTCACGACCGCCTGCGGAGCGTCGAGCCGCTTCATACGATCAAGGACCGAATCCGCCGTCGGCTCACGCAATTCGTCGACGATCTTGCCGTCCGCGAGGAACACGACACGATCGGCGTACGCCGCTGCCCGCGGATCGTGCGTCACGATCACCACGGTCTGGTTGAACTCGTCCACGGCCGCCCGCAGGATCGAGAGCACCTCCCCGGAGGACTTCGAATCGAGGTTTCCGGTCGGCTCGTCGCCGAAGATGATCTCCGGCTGACCCGCCAGCGCACGCGCACACGCCACACGCTGCTGCTGACCACCCGAGAGCTCTCCCGGCCGGTGATCGAGGCGATCCCCGAGACCCAGCTTGGTCAGGACGCTGTTCAACCAGGTCGGGTCCGCTTTGCGTCCCGCGATGTCGAGCGGCAACGTGATGTTCTCGAGCGCGGTCAGGGTCGGCACCAGGTTGAACGCCTGGAAAACGAAACCGATGCGATCGCGTCGCAATTGGGTCATCTGTTTGTCGGAAAGCGTCGTGAGTTCCGTGTCACCGATGAGAACAGAACCCGAACTGGCGGAATCCAGACCGGCGAGGCAATGCATCAGCGTCGACTTACCGGAACCGGACGGCCCCATGATCGCCGTGAACTCACCGCGGGCGAAATCTGCGGACACCGAACTGAGGGCGTGCACCTGGGTATCTCCGGTGCCGTAGGTCTTGGACAGGCCGACTGCGCGGGCCGCGACATCCTGGGCGTGCGAACTCATGATCGCCTTTCCTGTTCACTTCGGTGCTACTTTGCGGGCGTGACGGGCGCCCGTGAAAACACGGACGCCCGCAATGGTTGGTTCCATCCTGTCGGGTGGCGGGCGCGCCCGCCATCGGGGACCACCCTGATATCTGCGGCCGAGCCGGTCAGGGTCGGGGGAATGCGACCCCTCCTGCTTGTGCGCATTGACTGGAAACAGCGATACGAAGACCGGGCGCACATTAACCTTGTGACACCAATCACACGAGAGAGGCGGCCGAATGTCCGACGCCACCGCTGGAATCATTTTCGATCGGCTAGAGCACTGGGCGACGGTCAAGCCTGATCAAGCAGCGATGACCTTCCAAGGGACCGAATTCACGTGGGCTCAGTGGCGGGACCGCATCTTGCGTATCGCCGCCGCCCTCGCCGAATCAGGCATCGGTGCCGGCGACACTGTCGCGTTCGTCGACAAGAATCATCTGTCCTGTCTCGAAGTCACCTACGCCGCCTCACTACTCGGCGCCGCGAATGTCGTTCCCAACTGGCGACTTTCGAGCGAAGAGCTGGATTACGTTCTCGCGGACTGTGGCGCTCGCATTCTGTTCGTCGGCAGCGAACTACTCCCCCAGGTCGTCGCGATGCGAGACCGCTTGACGGCCGTCGAATCGATCTTCGCCGTCGGCGGTGAACACGACGAATTCGAGCCGTGGATCGACGAGGTCACACCGCTGCACTCCCGCCCCGAGGTGAGCCCCGATGCCACCGCTCTGGTTCTCTACAGTTCCGGGACGACCGGTCGCCCCAAGGGTGTCCAGCTCACGCATCGAAACCTGTTCGCGCACAGCAACAATGTCCTCGAAATCCTGCCGGCCCACGAGGATCACCGATTCTTGATCGCGATGCCGATGTTCCACGTCGGCGGAACGTGCTACGCCATCATGGCAATTCACACCGGTGGCCGCTGTTACTTCACGAGAGAAGCCGACGGACCGTCGATCTTCGCCGGTCTCGCCGCCGGAGCCAACATCGCCTTTCTCGTCCCACCGGTCATTGCCGGAGTCCTGGCCGCAGGCGAGCAGGCGGTCGCCGCCTTCAAAGCATTCAAACGCATCACCTACGGCGCCGCCCCCATGCCGCTCCCACTGTTGCGCGCGGCACTCGCAGCGTGGCCGGACACCGAATTCGTGCAGGTCTACGGCATGACCGAAATGGCAGGCGTCATTACCGCGTTGATGCCGGACGTTCACCGCGACGAGTCGCAGGTCGAGCGCATGGCATCGGCAGGTACGGCGATCCCCGGCGTCGAGATGCGCGTGGTGGACCCCGTCACGCTCGAGGACGTGCCCACCGGAACGACCGGTGAACTGTGGTGGCGATCCGAACAGTGCACACCCGGATACCTGGGTAAGCCCGAGGCGACGGCCGAAACGATTACCGCAGACGGGTGGCTACGTAGCGGCGACATGGGCCGCGCCGACTCCGACGGCTTCGTCTTCATCGAGGACCGCCTCAAGGACATGATCATCACCGGCGGCGAGAACGTCTACTCCCCCGAGATCGAACGAGTACTGGTGGAGCATCCGGCAATCGCCGAGGTCGCGGTCATCGGCGTTCCCGACGACCGTTGGGGTGAAACCGTCAAGGCTGTCGTGGTTCTCACTGCCGAAGCGCAGATCGACGAAGCCGAACTGATCACCTATACACAGGAACGCCTCGCAAAGTTCAAGTGCCCGACCAGTATCGACGTCGTCGAGATTCTTCCCCGCAATCCCACCGGAAAGATCCTCAAACGCGACCTCCGCAAACCGTACTGGGAGAACCGCGAACACAAACTGGTCTGAGTTCGCGTGCTGTAATGGGGCGGTGACTTCGCGCCGCCCCACCACACCCAATCCGACCGATCCGTGCCCGTGCGGCAGCGGCAACGCGTTGGCCGAATGCTGCGGCAAGTACATCAGCGGAGTAGCGCACGCACCGACCGCCGAAACCCTGATGCGTTCGCGTTACACGGCTTTCGCTGTGATGGACGACGAATATCTCACGCGGACTTGGCATCCCGACCATCGCCCAGCCCAACTCGATCTCGACCCCGACCAGAAATGGCTCCGGTTGGAGATCCTGGACACCGAACGGGGCGGGCTGTTCGATTCCGACGGCGTCGTGGAATTTCGCGCTCACTACACATTCGGACGCGAGCGGGGAATGCTCCACGAACGCAGTCGATTTGCGCGAACAGAGGGTAAGTGGCTCTATGTCGACGGCGATATCGGTTAGGTAACTCCGGGCACCGCCGCCGCGGATCCCGATAACGCGAGCCCTACGATCGAGTCATGACAACGAACCGGACGAGATCATTTGCCGCTGTCGCTGCCATCGCAGTGGGCGTGAGCCTGACTGCCTGTTCGCAGGACGCGGAGACCACTCCCACGGCAGCCACCTCGGCCGTCACCTCGACCTCGACCTCGAGTGCAGCAGCGTCGACCACAGAACCAGTCCCGACGGACAGCTCCGACAAGACGTCGGCTGCGGGCACCGAATCCAAGCTCACCGTCGTCGACATCCGAGTGGGCGAGCACGACGGATTCGATCGTGTCGTCTACGAAATGGGCGGAGCCGGCACACCCGGTTGGCGCGTCAAGTACGTCGACGCGGCGACGCAGGAAGGCAGCGGTAAGCCCGTGGCCATCAAGGGTGCCGCAGTGATCCAGGTCCTGATCGACGGTTCCGCATATCCCTTCGACAGCGGAGTCGAGCAGTACTCCGGCCCCAACCCGGTCCCCGGCGTCGGCGGAGTCGTGACCGAGGTCAACGGGTCCAACGTCTTCGAGGGAGTCACGCAGTCGTTCATCGGCGTGACCGAGAAGCAGCCGTTCACGGTCACGACGCTCAGCGACCCTCCTCGCGTGGTGGTCGACGTGGCCCGCTGAGGCCGCACTTGACCTGAAGTTTGGTTGAGGTTCTACCTTCGTGTCGTACCGGCCACGTAATCTTCGTGGCCGGCGACCGGAGGGGCGAAGTCATGAGTATGGAAGTCACCGCGTGGAACGCGATGTACAACGCGATGCACGCGCAAGAAGATCGGCGCCCGTTCTCGAAGGCGACACTGAAGCGGATCGCGACGTTCGCAGTTCCACAGAAACGCAACCTCAGCTGGTACCTCGTACTGAGTGTCGTCACTGCTGCGCTTGCCGTGGCAACACCTGTCCTGGCCGGGCGTGTGGTCAACGCGATAGTCGGCGGCGACGCCGTCGACGTGGTCGTCAAACTTGCCGCCCTGATCGCACTGGTAGCACTTCTCGAAGCCGCTCTGGGCCTGTTGACCCGGTGGCTCTCGGCCAGCATCGGCGAAGACCTGATCCTGCATCTGCGCACCACCGTCTTCGATCACGTCCAGAAGATGCCCATCGCGTTCTTCACCAGAACTCGAACCGGAGCACTGGTCAGCCGTCTCAACAACGACGTCATCGGCGCTCAGCGCGCCTTCAGCGACACCTTGTCCGGAGTGGTCAGCAACTTGGTCACCCTGGTGATCACGCTGATCGTCATGCTCGGGATCTCCTGGCAGATCACCGTCCTCGCGCTGCTACTTCTCCCGATCTTCGTCATCCCCGCACGGCGCATGGGCGCAAAACTTGCAGCACTCAATCGTGAAGCAGCCAACCATAATTCGCTCATGAGCACCCAGATGACGGAGCGGTTCTCCGCTCCCGGCGCGACTCTGGTCAAGCTGTTCGGCCGCCCGTCGCAAGAGTCGGCGGAGTTCGCGGTTCGCGCCCGGCGTGTGCGCAACATCGGAGTCCGGACCGCAATGCTGCAGTCCGTCTTCGTCACAGCGCTGACACTGGTCTCGGCCCTTGCTCTTGCCCTCGTCTACGGACTCGGCGGCTTCTACGCGCTGCGCGGACAGTTGGACGCAGGCGCCGTCGTGGCGATGGCACTGTTGTTGACGCGGCTGTACTCACCGTTGACCGCACTGGCCAGCGCCCGGGTCGATGTCATGAGCGCCCTGGTCAGCTTCGAGCGGGTATTCGAGATTCTCGATCTGGCACCGCTCATCACCGAGAAGCCCGATGCACGCACGGTGCCGGATGGCCCGGTGTCCGTCGAGTTCAAGAACGTCACTTTTGCGTACCCATCCGCGGACAAGGTGTCACTAGCTTCTCTGGAGGAAGTCGCGATCCTCGACACCCGCGGCGGCGAGGACGTGTTGCACAACCTGTCGTTCCGCACCGAAGCAGGACAGATGGTCGCCCTGGTCGGCACGTCCGGTGCCGGAAAGTCGACCGTGGCGCAGATGATTCCCCGCCTCTACGACATCGACTCCGGATCGGTCGAACTGGGCGGTGTCGACGTCCGAGACCTCAGTACCGATTCCATCCGGGAGACCGTCGGCATGGTCACGCAGGACGGGCACCTGTTCCACGAGAGCCTTCGATCCAACCTGCTCCTCGCGCGACCGGATGCCACCGAAGAAGATCTGCGTGAGGTTCTGGAGCGCGCACGGCTCACCGACCTGGTTGCGTCGCTGCCCGACGGACTGGAGACCGTGGTGGGTGAACGCGGTTACCGCCTCTCGGGCGGCGAGCGTCAACGCCTGACCATCGCACGCCTGCTCCTGGCCCAGCCTCGCGTCGTCATCTTGGACGAGGCCACCGCGCATCTCGACTCGACGTCGGAAGCTGCGGTTCAGGAAGCACTCGGCGAAGCACTCGCCGGGCGGACTGCGGTGGTGATCGCTCACCGATTGTCGACGATCCGTTCCGCGGACCTGATCCTTGTCGTCGAGGCAGGCCAGATCGTCGAGCGCGGCAACCATGAGGAACTGCTCGCGCGCGGCGGCCGCTACGCCGAGTTGTACCGCACGCAGTTCGACACCAACGCCCGGAAGAACGGCGCCCTCGCACCGACGCCGATCTGATACCGCGCAGCGCCTTGCCCCCCCACACAGAAAACAGGCGCTGTCCTCCTCGCGGAGGGCAGCGCCTGTTTCAGTCTTCATGACAGTCGTTGAAGCTGTAGGTCAGTCGTTGTAGCGATCGCGTCCGCCACCGCGGCGGTCGTCACGTCCACCACGATCGTCCCGGCCACCACGGTCGCCACGGCCACTCGGACGTCCCTGCGGCGGCCCGAAATCAGGCTGCAGCTGGATCAGGACGCCGGAGATACGTGTGCGACGCAAAGCTTCGAGAGTCTCGTTGGAGAGGTCGGCCGGCAGCTCGACGATGCTGTGATCCGGGCGAATGCTGATGTGCCCGAAGTCGCTTCGACGAAGCCCACCCTCGTTGGCGATGGCACCGACGATGGCACCCGGAACGACGCGGTGACGCTTGCCGACTGCAATGCGGTACGCGGCCAGCTCCTGGCCCTCGGGCCCACGCGAGCGCGGGGCCGGGCCATCGTCGAAACGACGGGGAGGACGTGGTTCACGAGGCTCGCGCTCACGACGCGGCGGTGCCGGCGGCTCGGGAGAAAGCAAGAATGCTTCGCCGTCGCGCGACTGCAACGCCAGAGCGGCAGCGATGTCGATGAGCGGAACGTCGTGTTCCTGGTCGTAGTCCTCGATCATCTTGCGGAACATCGCGAGATTCTCCGAGGCCAGGCTCTCGGTGATGGAGTCACCGAACTTGGCCACGCGCTGGGCGTTGACGTCGTCGACACTGGGAAGCTGCATCTCCGCAAGCGGCTGACGGGTCGCTTTCTCGATGGACTTGAGCAGATGACGCTCACGCGGGGCGACGAACAGCAACGCGTCACCCTGACGACCGGCGCGGCCGGTACGACCGATGCGGTGGACGTACGACTCCGTGTCATGCGGGATGTCGTAGTTGACGACGTGGGAGATTCGATCCACGTCGAGGCCTCGAGCGGCAACGTCGGTCGCGACAAGGATGTCGAGGGCGCCGTTCTTGAGCTGACCGATGGTCCGCTCACGCTGTGCCTGGACGATGTCACCGTTGATCGCGGCAGCCGAGTGCCCGCGGGCCCGCAGCTTCTCCGCCAGGTCTTCGGTGGCCTGCTTGGTACGGACGAAGATGATCATCGCCTCGAATGCCTCGACCTCGAGGACTCGGGTCAGTGCATCGAGCTTGCGCTGATGAGCAACCTGAATGTAGCGCTGCGTGATGTTCGAGGCGGTCGACGTCTTGGACTTGACGGTGATCTCGACCGGATTGTTCAGGTACTGCTTCGAGATCCGGCGAATCGAGCCGGGCATCGTTGCGGAGAACAGGGCGACCTGCTTGTCGCCGGGGGTGTCGCGGAGGATGCGCTCGACGTCCTCCTGGAACCCCATCTTGAGCATCTCGTCGGCCTCGTCGAGAACGAGGTACTTGAGATTGGTCAGATCCAGGGTGCCCTTTTCGAGATGGTCGATGACACGACCCGGGGTACCGACGACGACGTGTGCGCCGCGGCGCAGGCCCGACAGCTGGACTCCGTAGCTCTGGCCACCGTAGATCGGCAGCACGTTGAGTCCGGGGATGTGCGCGGAGTACTTGCCGAATGCCTCGGCAACCTGAAGCGCCAGCTCACGCGTGGGAGCAAGCACCAGCGCCTGGGTCTGCTTGATCGACGTGTCGATCCGCGACAGGACTGGAACTGCGAAGGCTGCGGTCTTGCCGGTACCGGTCTGTGCGAGACCGACGACGTCCTTGCCTTCGAGCAGCGGCGGAATGGTGGCAGCCTGAATGGGCGAGGGCGACTCGTAGCCCACGTCTGACAGTGCCTTCAGTACCCGATCATCGATGTCGAGGTCGGCAAATGTTGGGGGTTCGGGGTCACGCTCAATATCACTCATTTGACCAGCAGTTTAGCCGATACCCCACCTGCAGGAACACACGCGGGGCGCTGACCTGGTAATGCAGGTCAGAACGCACTTTCTCGATTTGCATGTGACAAGAAGGTGACACGCAGCGTTGTTCGAGTGCCTGTTCGACGGATGCAACCTTTCGGATTGGGGCTGTTGGTCTTGTACGTTGCTGCCACGCATCACCACAGATGCACCCGAACCAAGGAGTCATCATGGCCGAAGTCAAGACGCTGACCAGCAAGGACGTTGCCGAGCAGATCGGAACCGACGCGAAGTCGTTGCGCGCGTTCCTGCGTACGCCACAAGGAAAGGCGCTCGTGACAAAGGAAGGAAAGTCGTACGTGTTCAAGCCCGCTGACGTAGCCAAGGTGAAGAAGGGATTCGAGGCGTACGAGGTCGCGCGCAAGGTTCGAGTAGAGGCGAATCCCACACCCGCCGCATCGAGTGACGAAGCCGAGGGCTGATTCCTATGGCCGCAATCGGAGACCCCATCCCGATGCAATTCCTGCCCATCGCCGACGAGACGTGGGAGGTCATCACCCCCGACCTCGTGCGGGGATACAAGCTGCCGAACTACCCCGGCGATTGCACCGGCCCCGGTAGGTGGTTCGTCCTCGCGAATGACGACACGATTGCAGGTCTCATCTGGACGAACTTGGTCGATGGGTGTGGAATCCGGCCTCTCGACGGGTACGACCCGACCAGATTCACGGCTGCTGCATTGACGATCCGCCTCATGCGCGAACAGGGATACACCGCGTTGCAGGCCTTCACGCACCTCGCGAGTGACGAAGCAACCTACTCGGGCGACCTCGCTGCATTGCGCGCAGAGGAAACCTAAAGCGCCGTCAAGACCAAAGGGCGGGACCTGACATCTGATACATGCCAGGTTCCGCCCTTTTGGAGCGTACGACACAATTGCATCTACCCGCACCGACCCTGAGATCAACGCTGACAACCCGCGATTTGCTCGCGTACACATTCACACGCGCACACATACGCAGATCATCAAGGTCGACGCCACGATGGGTGTGGATCAGCTTGCGGCTTCGTCCTCTGCCTCGACATCAATAATCTCACCGTCACTCTGCGTCGGGATATCCGCAGGCCCTATCTGGCGTGGCTCGGCAGGTTCGGGCCGTCCCCCGTCTGCGATCGACTGAACGTGCGTGGCCATCTCCTCCACGCCTTCGAGAATTCCGTTCGCCTGCTCCACACCCGTGTTGGTCAACGTCAGGAATGCCACGACACCCACCAACGCAGCATTGATGCGGGAGGCGAGGCCCGGTCGAGTCGCCATGGCCATTACTCCACTTCCAACCAACTGCCGCGATCGAGTCACGACTGGAGCGCTGCCGAAAAGATCGACATTCGCCAAGAGCCACTCGATGTGGTCAATCTCGCCCCGAATCTGATTTGTCATGCCCCTGGGCAAATCAGCGCTATCGAGCAAGTTGCGCCATTCCTGCAAGCTCGCCCGAAGCTGACTAACTGCGACCTCCGACAGATCGGTGTCCTCATAGCCAAATAGCGTGTCGAACTGCTCCCCCAGGCTCTCAAGCTGATGTAGTGCTGCCACGTTAACGATGTTCTGCGCGTTCGCTGCACGGACGTCGCCCCATACACCCGGGTAAACAACCGAGGAGTACCACTGGGGCAGATATTCGAGGCAACGAACACGTGTTCGATGCGTTTCAGGAAGGCCCATAAGTCGTTCTCCAACGACGTTTAAAAGCCCCACAACTTCACCATGCCGTTGTGCGAAATCTAGGGTTCCGACATGGGCAGACAACACATCAAGCCATCCGTCTTGAACACTTACCGCACCCGTATTCCACAGACGATTCAGGATGTCGTGCAGTGCCAATGCCGGATTCCGCGACTCGTCGCTCACTGTGAGACCCCTGCCTGAACATTTGAAGCCTTAGTAGTTGCAACACTATTCGACTCCTGCGCATCGCGCGCCCACTCAGAGAAGTCGATCACGACGTATGGCAGGTCCCGTTCCTTCAGGACTTCTCGAAACTCATCCTTCTTCCCCCACCAATCGTGGATGAAGAATGCCTGATTGTTGTAGGTCAGTCGATAATCGCTCGGGATTGTCTCACCCGCGTTGGCGGGCTCGAGAACTGCCAACGCGAGCAGCCCGTAAATGGTGCTCTTACTCAATCGCACACTTCCACGTTCGAAGTGCATCTGCATGAGGCCAACCTCAGGACCGTCATTCATCAGCTCGAAACCGTCAGGCAAGGCGTCGCCATGGCCGTGGCAACAGCGATGTATCCCGTAAATCACGTCAGCAATGTCCGGAAGACCGCCCGGCGCTTTCGGGCGCTCGACTTTCACCGGGAACCTCGACTCGTGCACGTTTACACCTGGCGCTGCCATGGGACCGAAGATGTCGTAGTTGTCACGGATGAACGTGGTGAATCGAAGGTTGTTTCCGAGAATGTCCTGGCGCACGTTTCCGGCAGTACCGTCTACCGCCATGCACGCGTGCATCATCGCGCTCTCGAGGTCACCAGCTTGCGCCTCGTCGATTGCCTTCTGTATCGACCGTCCCACACGCATCAAGGCCTCCACTGACTGAGATCGAAACTCATTTCTTGACTACCGCGCCCATCGAGAACCACTGCACGAGTGTCGCTGCGAGATGTACACATGCTCGAGCCGACTCAACCGTGTCCACACCCTTCGCGACATTGCCCTCATGACGCTCAAGATGTGCAGTACCCAGCCGGTCAAGCATCGAGATAACCACGTCGATGTCGTCCTCACCCTTCTGGGTCTCGATCGCAAGCCGCCACTTGTCCTTCTGCTGCTTGAGTGCGCCCACACCCTTCGAATAGATTGCTGTCGAATCATTCGGAACAACCGTGGGCAGCATTACCGCCTCGACTGCACGGATCGCTTCTGCGATAGATTCAGTCGGGTCAGGGTGTAGCGAATAAGCCTTCTTCCACGCGGATTCAAGCCGTGTCGCGGCATTGGGCTTGCCGAATTCGCGTGCCTCGTCAGCAGCCGACTCTGCCAATTTCACGACGGTCGGGTCAACGCGATATTCCAGCCCCATCGGTGTGGCGGAGAGGTAGAAGCCAGCCTCACTAAGGATCTTCTCTAACTCGCGAGAGTCTGTCGACGACGGGTGAAAACTGAACGGATGTCGTCGGACGAAAATTAACCACCTTGCGTGAGTGTTGTGGGGTGA
>NZ_JBXAFO010000040.1:0-36606 GCF_058793255.1 Rhodococcus sp. MPR-R1B | reverse complement strand
GACGGGGGTGGCTCAGACAGGGGTGGGTCAGACACCCTTGAACTGGGGCGCCCGCTTCTCACCGAAAGCCCGCGGGCCCTCCTTGGCGTCGGCGCTCATGAACACCTTCATGCCCAGCTGTGCGTCGATCTGGAAGGCCTCTTCCTCGTGCATGCCCTCGGTGTCGCGGATGGTCTTGAGAATCGCCTGCACGGCGAGAGGGCCGTTTGCACTGATCAGGTCCGCGAGCTCCAGCGCCTTGTCGAGGGCCTGGCCGTCCGGGACCACGTGGCCGATGAGCCCGATCTCCTTGGCCTCCGGAGCCTTGATGTGACGACCTGTGAGCAGGATGTCCGCCGCGATCGTGTACGGAATCTGTCGCACCAGACGCACTGCGGAACCGCCGAGCGGGAAGAGCCCCCACTTGGCTTCGGAGACGCCGAACTTGGCGCTCTCACCCGCGACGCGGATGTCGGTGCCCTGCAGGATTTCGGTTCCGCCGGCGATGGCTGCACCCTCGACCGCAGCGATCAGCGGCTTGGTCAACCGACGGCCCTTGAGGAGGCCTTCGATCTTGGACATGTCGACGCCACCGCCCGCGAAGGAATCTCCCGGCGGCTTGGCGGACATGTTCTTGAGGTCGGCGCCGGCGCAGAAGTCGCCGCCCGCACCGGTGAGGATGGCGACACGAATTTCGGGGTCGTTGTCGACCTGATCCCAGGCGTCGACCATGATCGCCATCATCTCGCCGGTGATGGCGTTCTTACGCTCGGGGCGATTCATGGTCACGATGAGAACGTGGCCACGCTTCTCCACGAGGCAATGCGGCGCGGTTTCCGAAATGTCTGATTTTTCGGTCGTCGAAGTGGACACTGATGGCTCCTGGCGGGTCTGTGAGCTGGCTCTCAAATTGGGTCTTGCCAGAAACGGTAACACGTTCTACTTTGAACTCGTGGCCCTTAACATCGCAGACTTCGTAGAGCACGCAATCGACCTCGTTCCGGACCGCGTTGCGCTGGTCTCGGACAACCGCGAGATGACTTATGCACAGTTGGAGGACCGAGCAAACCGCCTCGGTCACTACCTGCGTGAACATGGCGTTCAGCCGGGTGACAAGGTCGGCATCTACTGCCGGAACGTCATCGAGGCGATCGAGGCCATGGTCGCGGTTTTCAAGATCCGGGCCGTGATGGTCAACATCAACTACCGGTACGTCGAGAACGAGTTGCAGTACATCTTCGACAACTCCGACATGGTTGCGCTCATTCACGAGCGCCGCTACTCGGACAAGGTCGCGAACGTCCTGCCGAACACTCCCAAGGTCAAGTCCGTCATCGTGGTCGAGGACGGCACCGATCTGGACTTCAGTGCTTTCGGCATCGGCTACGAGGACGCACTCGCGCAGAGTTCGGGTGAGCGTGATTTCGAAGAGCGCAGCAACGACGACATCTTCATGCTCTACACCGGCGGCACCACCGGAAGTCCCAAGGGCGTCATGTGGCGTCACGAGGACTGGTGGCGTGTTCTCGGCGGAGGCATCAACTTCGTCACCGGAGTTCCGGTCGAGGACGAGTACGAGATGGCGAAGGTCGGCGCCGCCAACCCGAGCATGATCCGCTACCCGATCCCCCCGATGATTCACGGCGGTTCGCAGTCGGCGGTATTCCACAGCCTCTTCGGCGGCGGAACCTGTTTGATGCACCCGGAATTCGACGCCCACGAGGTGTGGCAGAACATCGACAAGCACAAGGTCAACCTGATCTTCATCACGGGTGACGCGATGGGCCGTCCGATGCTCGACGCACTCATCGCCGGAAACCCGGAGACCGGTGAGCCGTACGATCTTTCGACGCTCTACGTGATGGCCAGCAGTGCTGCACTCTTCTCGCCGAGTATCCAGGAGCAGTTCCTCGAACTGTTGCCCAACCGCCTGCTGACCGACTCCATCGGAGCATCCGAGACCGGCTTCGGCGGACTGGCCGTGCTGAGCAAGGGTCAGAAGCACACTGGCGGTCCGACGGTCAAGATCGACGCCTCCACAACGGTTCTCGACGACGACGGCAACGAGGTCGAACCCGGATCGGGCAAGCGCGGCATGCTCGCTCGCAAGGGCAACATCCCGCTCGGCTACTACAAGGACGAGGTCAAGACCGCCGAAACCTTCCGCACCATCAACGGCGTTCGCTACTCGATCCCCGGCGACTATGCGCAGGTCGAAGCCGACGGCACGGTCACGATGCTCGGCCGCGGTTCGGTGTCGATCAACAGCGGCGGCGAGAAGGTGTACCCGGAAGAGGTCGAGGGCGCTTTGAAGGCGCACCCGGACATCTTCGACGTCCTGGTGGTCGGTATCCCCGACGAGCGCTTCGGTCAGCGCGTTGCCGCAGTGGTCCAGGTACGCGAAGGCACGTCGCCGACGCTGCACGACATCGCCACCGCAGCACGCAAAGAGATTGCCGGATACAAGGTTCCGCGCAGCGTGTGGTTCGTGGACCAGATCAAGCGCAATCCGGCCGGCAAGCCCGACTACCGCTGGGCGAAGGCCGAAACGGAATCGCGCGAGGCTGATGATCACAACGGAAACGGCGCTCCTGTGGCGTCCGCAAACGAAAGCGTGGAAGCCTGATGCGTTCGGATCTCGCCGACAAGTTCGGCATCGAATACCCGATTTTCGGATTCACTCCTTCCGAGCACGTCGCGGCCGCGATCAGCCGCGCGGGAGGTCTGGGCGTGCTCGGTTGCGTCCGGTTCAACGACCCGGAAGAGCTCGAAGCCGCACTGACGTGGATGGACGAGAACACCGACGGTAAGCCGTACGGCGTCGACATCGTCATGCCGGCCAAGGTGCCGACCGAGGGCGGCGCCGTCGATCTCGACAAGCTGATTCCGGAGGAGCACCGCGCCTTCGTCAACCGCACGCTCGACGAGCTCGGTGTGCCGCCGCTTTCCGACGACGTCGAGCATGCGACCGGCGTACTGGGATGGCTTCACTCGGTGGCGCGGTCACACGTCGATGTTGCTCTGGGACACCGGATTGCGTTGATTGCGAATGCACTGGGATCACCGCCGAAGGACGTCATCGATCAGGCGCACGAGAAGGGCGTACCGGTAGCAGCGCTGGCCGGCGCCGTCGAGCATGCACGTCGTCACGTCGAGAACGGTGTCGACATCGTGATCGCGCAGGGCTACGAGGCCGGCGGTCACACCGGCGAAATCGCATCGATGGTTCTCGTTCCGGAAATCGTTGATGCACTGGGTGATTCAGCTGCCGTACTGGCTGCCGGCGGTATAGGCAGCGGCCGTCAGGTGGCTGCCGCACTTGCACTCGGTGCGTCCGGAGTGTGGATGGGCTCGTACTGGCTCACCACGTCCGAATACAAACTCGGCAGTGCATCGGGCGAGGGCCCGTCCGCTATTCAGCGTGCACTGTTGGGCGCGACGTCGGCCGACACCGTTCGTTCGCGCATCTACTCGGGTAAGCCCGCTCGGTTGCTCAAGACCAAGTGGACGGAAGCCTGGTCGAACCCGGGAGCACCGGCGCCATTGCCGATGCCGCTGCAGAACCTTCTGGTCAGCGACGCTCATCAGAGAATCGCTGCATCGGAGAACCCGGAAGTTGTGGCAATGCCCGTCGGTCAGATCGTGGGACGGATGAACGAGATCCGCCCGGTCGCCGAGGTCATGGCAGAGCTGGTGTCCGGGTTCGAAGACGCGCGAACCCGACTGGATTCGATGAAGTAGTAGATGACACGTGCGTGTGCCCTCGGCCGAGTTTCGGCCGAGGGCACACGTCGTTTCAGCCGGCGAGGTCGTCCGGTCCGACGGTGTCCGACAACCATTCTCCGCGACTGAGGGCGCCGTCGTCGCGGCGGCGTGCGATCACGAAAATGACCAGGGCGGCAGCGAGGACAACTGCGAGAACGCGCGAAGGCGTCAGGTTCGGGTTCTTCATACCCGTAATTTTGCCGGAAGAACGGGCGCGATGGTGAGCCAGCGGAGCAAAATCACGTGTTTCGAAATTACTGCGCTTCCGACGCATGGAGACTGGCGATCCGCTCGCGCAGGCCACCGAAGTGCACATCGAGAGTGTGCGCCGCCTCGACTGCATCACCCGTACGGATCGCGTCGAGAATCGCACGGTGCTTCGACGCGATGTCGATCAGTGGCGTATCCGAATGCCCGATGGCCTGCTGGATCTCGCTGTACACCTGCCAGAAGACGTCCATCAATTGAGCGAGGACCTGGTTGTCCAGCGGGGAGTACAGGCGGGAGTGGAAGGTCGCGTCGATGTCGGAGAAGTTCTTCCCGGCTGCGGCACGGACCTCCATGCCGGTGACGAGTTCGTCGAGGTCGGCGTGGTCGGCCGACGTCATCTCGGCCATCGCCGCACCGATCAGTCCGGTCTCGAGTGCCTGACGAATGTCGACCAGTTCCATCGCCTCGTGCCCGGTGCCCTGCAAGGACAACCGGCCACGGAAGGTCAGGCCGTCGGCGAGAGCGTCGAAGTTGCTAGGGGCGACGAACATTCCGAAGCCGTGACGGATCTCGACGACACCCAAGGCCTGCAGAACCTTGAGCGCCTCCCGGAGCGTGTTTCGGCCGATACCCAATTCCTCGGACAGTTCGGCCTCGGTGGGCATCGGGTCGCCGGGGGAGAGCCTGCGTTCGAGGATCAAGTTCATGATGTCCGTCTGAAGTGCGCGCATGCGGTTTTGCGCGCTGAAACGAGCGCCCTGTGTGCCACTCCGGACAGACATCGATTCCCCTTTTCTGATACGAACGTCCTTCATCCTATGTCCGGTCATCCGCTCCATTGGTCAACCCACGTCAACGGTGCGTTGCAGGAGGCTGGGCGCCGCACCCAGCAGTTTGGCCGTGTACGCATCGGACGGGCTGTCGAATACTTCCTCGGCCGTTCCCTGCTCGACGATCCGCCCGGCGTTCATGACGACGATGGTGTCGGAGACGTACCGCACCGTCTGTATGTCGTGCGAGATGAACACCATGCCGAGCCCCAACCGAGCCTTGATGTCGCTGAGCAGATTCAGGATCTGCGCTCGCACCGAGACGTCGAGCGCCGACGTCGGCTCGTCGGCCACGATGACGTCAGGTTCGAGCGCGAGTGCACGCGCGATCGCGACACGTTGCCGCTGACCGCCGGAGATCTGGCTCGGGATGACTTCGAGCGCAGATTGGGGGAGTCCGACCAAACCGACCAGCTCGCGAACTCGGGCGGTTCGGCTCGCGCGGTTGCCGATGCCGTGGACGTCGAGTGGATCGGTGAGGATGTCGGCCACCGTCATTCGGGGATTGAGCGCGGTAGCCGGATCCTGGAAGACGATCGAAATCGCCCGGCCGAACTCCTTGCGCACGCCGGCCGACCGGGTCAGAGCGCTTCGGCCGCGAAAGACCACGTCGCCCGACGTCGGTTTCTGCAGTCCGACCATGACTTTGGCCAGAGTGGACTTGCCACAACCCGACTCGCCCACGATGCCGATCGTCGTCCCTCGTCGTACGTCGATACTGACATCGTTGACCGCGTGAACTGTGCCCGGTTTGAACAGTGATCCCGAACGGGTCTTGTGGACGACGTGAATGTTCTTCAGTTCCAGGATGGGTGCTTCAGCTGTAGTCATCGCACGCTCTCCAATTCCGATTCTGTACGTACGGGAGTCGCGGACTGGTCGGCGAACCAATGCTCGGTCCCGTCGACCCGGACCATCTCCGGCTTTCGGAGGGGGTCGGAGTCCGGGCGAGTGGAACGCTCGGCGAAACGGTCACCCGGCGCGAAGTTTCCGGGCGAGGGAACAGTTCCCTGAATCTGATGCAGTCGCGGCGCTTCGTCCTCGATCGAGAGAACGGCACCGAGAAGGCCCTGGGTGTATTCGTGGCGGGGATCGACGAGCAGATCACTCGTGGGCGCCGACTCGACGACCTGACCGGCGTACATCACCGTGATCTTGTGAGCGAGTGAAGCAACGAGTGCAAGATCGTGGCTCACGAAAACCATGGCAAACCCCAGCTTTTCCCGAAGATCGTTGAGCAAGTCCACGACCTGGGCCTGGACGGTGACGTCGAGGGCGGTGGTGGGCTCGTCCGCGACTATCAACCGCGGACTGCGGGTGAGCGACATGGCGATCAGAACGCGCTGACGCTGACCACCGGAAAGCTCGTGTGGGTAGCTGGAGAGAGTGCGCACCGGATCGAGTCCGACGAGTTCGAGCAGTTCCTCGGCTGTGCGGGTACCGCCGCGCTTGGTGAGCTGCTTGAACTGCGCGCGGATCAGCATCGCCGGATTCAGTGAACTCAGCGCGTCCTGGTAGATCATGGCCATGTCGTGCCCGCGCAGCTTGTTTCGCTCTCGGTTGTTCAGCTCGAGGACGTTGACTCCGTCGAACAGGATCTCGCCGGTCACCACTGCCGTCTTGGGTAGCAGACCCATGATCGCCAGCGACGTGAGCGATTTTCCGCAACCGGACTCGCCGACGAGTGCCATCGTCTCGTTCGGGCGGACGGTGAAGCTCACGTTGTCGACAATCGCCGTGTCTCCGTAGCGTTCCGGGAACCGGATCGTGAGATTGCGGACCTTGAGGAGTGGCGCGGCATCGCCCTCGTACACAAGACGATCGGAGCGGGACCGCTCGGTTTCCGCCAGGATCTTCAGGTGCGTTTCGAGAGGAGTCGGCTCGGCGGCCGGCTCGAGAACATCTTTCACGACGCTCGGATCGGCGAAGTCGTCTATCAACTCCGGAGTGTCGGTGACCGATGCGGCTTCGTCCTCCAGAATGAGTTCGTTGGAGGTCTCCTCCGCTGCAGCGGTCTGCGCTGCTTGGAGCGCGGAGGGCGTCTTCTTGGTCTTCTTCAGACTCGGATCTGCCATCGCGTCCGTCAGGCCCTCGGCGAGCACGTTGAGGGAGAGCACCGTCAGCAGAATGAGCAGGCCGGGGAACACCGTTGCCCACCAACCACCGAGGAGGACCATGTTCTTGCCGTCGGCGATCACCGATCCCCACGACGGATCCGGGGGACGCACACCGGCGCCGATGAACGACAGGCTGGCTTCCAGCACGATGGCGTCGGCGACCATGACAGTGCAGAAGACGAGAACGGGCGCAGCACAGTTGGCTACGACGTGCTTGACGACGATGTGTGAAGTTCTTGCGCCGATAACCTTTTCGGCCGCGACGTAGTCCTCGCCGTACTGAGCGAGAACGTTCGCGCGAACGACGCGAGCCACCATCGGTGTGTAGAGGAACGCGATAGTGACGATCAGAACTGGAATCGAACCACCGAAGGCTGCGACGAGTACGGCAGCGAGCGCGATGCCCGGGAACGCCATGACCACGTCGAGCACACGCATGATGGTCTCGTCGACGCCTTTTCGGCTCGTTGCGGCCACCGATCCGATGAGAGCGCCGGCGCACAGTGCGAGGAAGGTGGAACCGAGACCGATGGTCAGCGACCAGCGTCCGCCGTAGAGCAAGCGGCTGAACAGATCTCGACCGAGACTGTCCTGACCGAACCAGTGCTCGGCGCTGGGGCCCGCGGTACCCACCGCCTGTTCGAGCGGGGTGTACTGCGTGATCAGCGGCGCGAAGAGGCAGGCGAGCACGATGATCGCGAGAACCGCCATCGACAGCCAGGCCGAGAGGGGGAAGCGAGAAAAGGTGATGCCGGGTCGCGAAAGCTTCTCGGTGAGTTTTCTTCTCATCATGCTGCGCTCCGAAGTCGTGGATTGACGAGCAGGTAGAGGATGTCGACGGCGAGGTTGACGACGACGAAGCCGACCGCGATGACGATGACAACACCCTGAACGACTGCGGGGTCACCGTTGGTGACGCCGTTGATCATGAGCTGACCCATGCCGGGCAGGCCGAAGATCTGCTCGATGACCACAGCGCCACCGAGGAGATAACCGACTCGTAGACCCAGGACGGTGAGCGGGTTGATCAGTGCGTTACGCAACACATTCCGTCCGATCACCACGTGATAGGGCAGGCCGCTGCCGATCGCGGTCCGGACGTAATCTTTGTCCAACTCCTCGACCATCGACGTGCGGATGATGCGCGTGAGTTGTGCTGCGACGGGCAGTGACAGGGACAGCGCCGGGAGCGCCATGTACCAGAGCCAGTCGCTGACGGAGTCGCTCGGATTGACGTAGCCACCGGTGGGGAACCATCCGAGTTGAACAGCCAGATACTGAATCATCAGCAGTGCCAACCAGAATGACGGTGCCGCCACACCACCGAGGGAGATCACTCGGATGACCTGATCCGGCCAACGATCGCGGAACAGTGCGCTGGTGACGCCGAAGATCAGCGAGAGCACGATGGCGATCACCAGTCCGAGAACCGTGAGCTGAATGGTCAGTGGCAGAGCGGTGGAGATCGAATCCAACACCGGGGTACCGGAAATCAGACTGTCACCCATGTTGCCGCTGACCAGATCGGTCACGAAGTGAACGTATTGCAGCGGAAGCGGATCGAGCAGTCCGTTCTCTTCCTTGAACTGCTGCAGCTGTTCCGCAGTCGGGTTGCCACCGTTGAACGCCGCGGTTGCGGGATCGGTGGGCGCGAACTGCATCACGATGAAGACGAACGCGATGATGCCGAGGATCAGGGGGATCAGTATCAGTAATCGCCTGATCAGCATGGGGAGGACTCTTGCCATCGGGGGATCTCTCAGTTGTGGGAAACGGCCGAGCGGGCGGGTATCAGGCCGGCTTCGCCTGAAGCAGGTTGACGCCGGGGTACGGCAGCGGAGTGACGTCGGCGATCTTCTTCGGATCCCACGCAGTCAGGAGTTCCTGATGGAGAACCGGGTAGTAGACAGCATTTTCGGCGATCTGGTTCAGGTACGACTGCACGAGGGTGCTGCGCTTTGCCGGGTCGGTCTCGCGGGTGGCTTCGTCCATGGTGGCGTAGATCTTCTGCGCTTCGGGGGTGTCGTCCCACTTGGCGTAGGTCTTCGTCCACAAGCCGCCCTTGCTGTACGTGTAGCGGACGAGAAGGTCGACGTCGCTGCCGAATGCCTGCGGGTTGGACGTACCGGCGGCGATCTGGAACTTCTGGCCGCTGTTGAGCTTGCTCACCATGGCGCTGGTGTCCTGCGGTTCGAGCGTCGTGTTGAATCCGACTGCGTCCCAAGACTCTTTGATGGTCGGCAAGCAGTCGGCCAGCCAGCTGACGTTGGTGGAGAGCAGTGTCAGGTCGAGGCCACTGACGCCGGCGGCAGCGAGGAGTGAGCGGGCCTTGTCCGGATCGTACGAGTAGACGGTGGACGCTCGCGCGTAGTCGGGGTTGCGCTCGTACAGGTAGCTCGTGGCCGGTGCTGCCTTGCCGCCGAGGGCGATCTCGATCATCTTCGGGGTGTTGATCGCGTAGAACATCGCCTGGCGAACACGAACGTCGTCGAACGGTGCCTGAGTGGTGTCGAAGAGCAGGTACATGAGGTTCATGCCCGGGTTGCCCTCGACGGTGCGCCCACCGGAGGTCAGAGTGGGGACGTTGGCGACGGGGATGTTGTCGGCGAGTTGTGCACCGGCATTGTTGCCCGAGACGCGCGCGATGCGTGAGGAGGTGTCGACGATGGAGAGCCAGTTCATGGTCGCGAAGTTGGCCGGACGCGGCCCGTTGTACGCCTCGAAGGCCTCGAAAGCTGTATTGCTCTTGGGGGTGTGGCTCTTGAGCTTGTACGGACCGGAACCGACGACCAGCGCTCCGGACTTGGCCTCGTCCCAGTGGCCGTCGAAGACGTGCTTGGGCATGATCTTGGCGATCGAGAGACGCTGTGCGGCAGCGCTGAACGGGTAGTTGAAGTTCAGGGTCACCGTTTGGTCGTCGACCTTGGTGACGGACTGCAGCCAGGAGGAGAAGAAGGAGCGGATCAGTACGTTCTGCTGTGGATCGAGGATGCGATCGAAGGTGAAGACGACGTCGTCCGAGGTGACCGGAGTGCCGTCGTGCCAGGTTGCTCCCTCGCGGATTTTCATGGTCCAGCTCGAGGCGGTGGCGTCGGTCGGGACGGCCTGTGCGAGCGCCGCATACGTCTCACCGGTGCCTGGATCGTTTTCGAGCAGTCCCTCGTAGACGTGGTTGACCGCTGCCATGAGGAAACCGGATGCAGTCTGCATCGGGTCGAAGCTCTGGTCGTTGCCGTATCCGATGGCGGTGGTCAGATCGCCGGTGCTCGCGGAACCGCCGACAACCGAGGTCGACGACGGCCCGCCGCCACAGGCCGCGAGAGTCGCGGTGATACCTGCTGCAGCTCCCAGTAGCCCGGTGTACCGGAACAGGTCTCGGCGGGTGAACGCGGAGCTCAGCGGTCGTTCGTTCTTCAAGGCGGCCTCCAAGGCGGGGAGCGGGACATCAAGGGAGTGGATAGGGGATGTCCTATGTTCGACGTCCGATGTTGCGTAACTTACATTGTGGATCAGAAAGCGTCTAGAGAATCTTCGGAACTGGCGGCGCCGAACTTCGACGTTTCGCCGGTTTCGAGCCGAAAATAGTGCGCTCACCTGCATAGATGAAGACTGTGTTACCGGCGTCGAATTGACGAGCGATGACGCTGGCCGTATAACATAGGACATCCCTCATCCAATCTTTGGAGACTTCATGACCCGATACAAAGTCGGTGTGGTCGGTTGCGGATTCTTCGGTAGTTCCCTCGCTCGCGAGCTGGCTGCCCATCCACGTTTCGAACTGACGATGCTGTGCGACCGTGACTTCGAGCGGGCCAAGGACGTCGCCGCAGAGTTCTCGGCAACCCCGACAGACGATCACGACGCGGTGGCCGCTCACCCGGAGTTGGCCCTCGTTGTCGTCGCGACGCCCAATCACGCGCACGCCGAACCTGCCATCGCGGCGCTCGAACACGGCACGGCAGTTTTTGTCGAGAAGCCACTCGCCGTCGAACTGGTCGATGCGCAGAACATGATCGCGAGCGCCGACGCGAGCGGTTCGCCGTTGATGGTCGGGCACATCATGCGGATGATGCCGGGTGTACGACGTCTGGCGGACCTGCTGGCGTCGGGGGAGCTCGGCGAGGTCGCTGCGATCGAATCGTCTCGCTCACGCTGGATCGACACCGACGGCGCAGATCCACAGTGGTGGAAGCTCGACAAGAGCCGAACGGGTGGAGAACTGACTCACGAGATTCACGAACTGGACCTGATGTGCTGGCTCGGCGGCGAGGTGACTGCCGTGTCGAGCATCGCCACCGCGGACGACGGCTTCCGCAACACAGTGGTGTCGTTCGCCGGCGGCGCGATCGGCAGACACACCATCTCGACGCGTTCACACACTTCGTCGTGGCAGCTGACCGTCGATGTCACCGAAGGTTCGGTCCACGCGGACTTCCACACCGGCCGGGTCAGCCGACTGCGCGGGGGACGGGTCGTAGAGTCGTGGCCGATCTTCGACGTCGACGCCGAGAACCAATCGTTGATCGACGCTGCGAGCAGGACGCAGAAGTACAACTCGGGAAACGGAGGATCCTCGCTGTGGATGCAGGCTGCGATTCGTCACGAAATCGACGAGATGGCAGCAGTTCTCGACGGCAAGGCTGATCCCGACTCGCCGTTGACGTACGCACGTGAACGCGCACTCGTCGTCGCCGAACAGGTGCGACTCGGTGGCGGCGAACCGGCAGCGCTCTCGGGAAGTGCCAAGTGACGGTGCGTGTAGCCGTCATAGGTAGCGGCGGAATCGCGCGGGACCACGTCAGCGCCTTGGCGCGCATCCCGTCGGTCGAAGTCGCCTACGTATTCGGCAGTGACTTGGACCGGGCCGCATCGGTTGCGGCGTTGGCGCCGGGCGCGAAGGCCAGTACCGATCTGGCGAAGATTCTCGCCGACCCGAGCGTGCAGGCGGTCAACGTCGTCGGGGCCACTCCCGACCACGCACCCGTGACGATAGCCGCGGGCCGCGCGGGAAAGCATGTGCACGTGGAGAAGCCGGCCGCGCTGACAGTCGCGGACTTCGACGCCATGGTCGAGGCCACCGAAGGTAACGGCACCTCACTGATGGTCGGACAGACCGTACGATTCCAGCCGTCGATCACCTCGATCGGAAACTCGGTTGCACAAGGTGCCATCGGCGACCCCCGGTTGATCCATCTCAGTTGGTACACCGGCCATGTCTGGCCAGGGGGCTGGCGAGGCTGGCAACACGACAAGGAACGTTCGGGTGGTCACCCCGTTCACAACGGAACCCACGCACTCGATCTGGTGACGTGGCTGATCGGTCGTCGTCCGACCCGTGTGTTCGCTCGTAGTTTCCCCACCTTCGCGGCGGGGATGCCCGTGCACGACAGCTTCCATCTGACCGTTCGCTTCGAGGACGGATCGCTGGCTCTGATCGAATTGGCCTACGCGCTACCACAATCGGGAAAGATGGTGCGTCGGATCGTGGTGTCGGGGACTTCCGGCACGCTCGCGCACGACACCGGCGACGACCCGGGACTGATGACGGACACGACCAACGCGCCGCCGTCGTCGATCGAGGACGCGATGTCGCATCAGATGCGTCACTGGATCGCCACTCTCGACGGTTCCGCGAGCCCGATAGTCGAGAACTGGCAGGTGCGTGCAGCTCTCGCGACTGCCATCGCTGCCCAGCAATCGCTCGACACCGGCCGCGCTGTCTCGATCGGAGAAAACCAATGACCGGCACCGGTTCGATCCGCGTCGGATTTGTCAGCGGCGTCAGGCATGCCGGCTCCTATGCGGACCTGTTGCGATCCGATCCTCGAGTGAGCCTGGTCGGGGCCTCCGACGAATCCTCGGTCCCCGATTGGATTCGTGAGGACGGAATCGCGATGGCAAAGGCCGCAGACATCGAGTGGATCGACGAACTCGGCGAGCTGCTCGACCCCGAACGGATAGACCTGGCGATCATCTGCAGTGAGCCGACCAGGCATGCACGGCTTGCGATTTCCGCACTGAACGCGGGACTCGACGTCCTGGTGGACAAGCCGGTGGGTATCGACGAGTCGGAGGCCGCGGCGGTCGAGGAAGCTGCACGGTCGAACGGGCGAATCTGCACGGTGGTGAACCGCACTCATTCACCTGCGCTCCGGCGACTGCGCCGATGGATCGACGCCGGAAATCTCGGACTGCCGCGCCACGTCGACATCGAGTTCCTCGCAAGCGGAACACATTTCGCGACGTCTGTCGAGCGTCCCGAACTGGTGGTGGATCCCGCGCTTTCCGGCGGGGGAGAAGTAGTGAACTTCGCCGGTTACGCCGCCGACTACCTCCGATACCTCACCGGCCTGGACGTCACCGAGGTGTACGCCGAGACGAGCACACTCTACGGCGGGGCCCACCAGCAGTTCGGAGTCGAAGACACGGCGTTGATATCGCTCGCCCTGGAAAACGGCGTCACCGCGACGGTGACCGTCGGAAGAATCCCCGCAGCACCGGGTTTCGGCGCGAATACCGCGACGGTTCGCGTCCTCGGATCCCACGGATACGCGAGTTCCGACGACGACAAACCCGCGGTGACCCACTTCGCGGCCTCGGGAGACGTGACCGCACTACCCATCGGCGGCTTCGGTTCGGACAACGCGGTGTCGAGCTTTCTCTCTCACGTGCTCGATCGACTTCCCACACGGACCGAACCCGACTACACCGTGGCAGACGCCCGCGCGTCGATGCGCGTGATCGATGCTGCCTATCTGTCCGCCTCGAGCGGTCAGCCGGTCTCCGTTTCTCCCTGACAGCCGCACCCACAACTCAATCCGACAACCAACATATGGAGACCCCATGAGCACGGAAACCACCACCTTCAGCGGAATCGTCCCGCCGATCGTCACACCACTGACGCTCGAGGGCGAGGTCGACACCACGTCGCTCGAACGCCTGCTCTCACTGCAGATCGAAGCCGGAGTCGACGGCTTGTTCGTCCTCGGTTCCTCGGGTGAGGTCGGTTACCTCACCGACGCTCAGCGCGCCCAGGTGGTGCAGACGGCCATCGGTCACGTCGGCGGCCAGGTACCGGTCCTCGTCGGAGTGAACGACATGACCACCAACCGGGTCATCGCCGTCGCCGAGCAGGCGCGCGAGGCTGGTGCGGATGCCATCGTCGCGACGGCGCCGTTCTACGCGATCACCGATGCAGCCGAGACGGCAACGCATTTCCGCTCCATCCACGCCGCAGTGGATCTTCCGTTGTTCGCCTACGACGTCCCGGTTCGTGTCCACAGCAAGCTCAGCCCGGCAATGCTGGTCGAGCTCGGTCGCGAGGGAGTCATCGCCGGCGTGAAGGATTCGAGCGGCGACGACGTCAGTTTCCGTATGTTGCTCCGTCAGTCGGCCGGGCTCGAAAACTTCGCCGTCTTCACCGGGCACGAGGTAGTCGTCGACGGATGCCTGCTGATGGGTGCTTCGGGCGCAGTGCCCGGCCTGGCCAACGTGGACCCGCACGGCTACGTACGACTGTGGCGCGCTGCGCAGGCAGGAGACTGGGCCGCAGCGAAGGCCGAGCAGGATCGACTCACCGATCTGTTCTCCATCGTCGAGGCGCCGACACCGGGTCGCGTCAGTGCCGGTGCCGCGGGTCTGGGCGCGTTCAAGACGGCTCTGGCCCTGCGCGGCGTCATCACCGGCAACACGATGTGCGCCCCGATGCTCTCGCTCGACGAGTCCGAGACCGCAACGATCAAGGTCGTTCTGGAACAGGCGGGGCTCCTCTGACATGACATCTGGGCAGAAGCGATGGATCGGCATCGACATCGGCGGCACCAAAGTGGCTGCTGCGGTGGTGACGTCCGACGGAGACGTGATCGACACCGTTCGTGCGGCAACACCGACGGCGGGTAGGGAAGCCGTTCTCGGGACCGCTACGGCGTTGATCGACCGTCTGAGGGCGAATCACACGGTAGCCGGAATCGGAGTCGGTGCACCGGGAATCATCGATCGGGTGCGTGGCCGCGTCGTCTTCGCCTCCGACATTCTGTCCGGATGGAGTGGCGCCGAGGTTCGCGGAGAACTCGAGGCACACTCAGGCCTACCGGTGACGGTGGACAACGACGTGCGCGCGATGGCCCACGGCGAGAACATGATCGGCGCCGGACGCGGTCGAACCTCTGCACTGTTCGTCTCGATCGGTACCGGAATCGGTGGCGCGTTGACCGTGGGCGGTCAGCTGTACCACGGTGCCCACGGAACAGCCGGCGAACTCGCGCATCTGTTGGTTCCGGTTTCCGGGGCGATAGGTTGCGGTTGCGGCAGAACCGATCACCTCGAGGCAGTCGCGTCTGGCCCGGCGATGGCAGCCGAGTACGCAGCGCGGGCGGGTGTGCCCACTCAACCGTTACAGGCAGTGGTGGCGCTCATGCACTCGGGCGATCCGATCGCCCGTGCCGTGGTCTCCGACGCCGGTACTCTGCTGGGCCGCGTCCTGGCCGGCATCGCGACTGCATTCGATCCCGAGGTGATCGTCATCGGCGGCGGCGCAGCCCAGATCGGAGCCGACCTCCTGTCTCCGCTGACGTCCGCTTTCCGGGTGGAAGCGATGGGCCCCATTGCCGAAACCGCCATTCTTCCTGCTCGTTTGGGCACCGATGCGCCGCTCGTCGGCGCTGCGCTCCTGGCCGCCGCAACACGAATCGAGGTAACACCGTGACTGTCGAAGAATTGCTCACGATCATCAGCGGGAAGCTGATCGTGTCCTGTCAGGCCGGACACGGCCATGCCCTGCGCGACACCGGGACCATCGAGAGGATGGCCCGCGCCGCGGTCGACGGAGGAGCGGTGGCGATCCGCTGCGGCGGCGTGGGCGGTACCCCGGATGTCGCAGCAGTCGTGTCGGCAGTGAAGGTACCGGTGATCGGATTGACGAAGATCGGCTCCGAAGGCGTCTTCATCACGCCGACAAGGGAATCAGCCCTCGAAGTCGTGGACTCGGGTGCGCAGATCGTGGCTGCCGATGCCACACTGCGGCCACGTCCGGACGGGCTGACCTTTGCCGACACCGTCGACGCGGTCCATGATCGCGGCGGCCTCGTCATGGCCGACTGTGGAACACTCGAGGACGGCATCGCTGCCGCCGCGGCGGGCGCCGACGTCATCTCCAGCACACTGGCGGGATATACCGAGAACAGCCGACGGCTGGCCGGCCCGGACCTGGAGCTGATCTCGGAACTGCGGCAGGCACTTCCAGATGCAGTCCTCATCGCCGAGGGGCGGTACCACAGCCCGGAGGATGCGGCACGCGCCATCGCCCTGGGTGCAGACTCGGTGGTTGTCGGAACCGCAATCACGGATCCGGCGTTCATCACGTCGAAATTTGCAGCCGCAGTATCGGGCGCCGAAAGGCAGAGGGTGTGACCCCGACGTCGAAGGCTTTGAAGTCCAGGACTGCTGAACGGATTCGACTGGAGACTTTGCTCGTAGACTCCTCGACGCCGATACGGTGGGTCTTCACCGGCGACAGCATCACTCAGGGATTGACGCACACCGACGGTCATCGAAGTTACGTCGAACACTGCGCCGAGCGCGTCCGTGGTGAACTTTCCTTGTTCAACCACGTCCTTGTCAACACCGGGGTGAGCGGCAATCGATCCTCCGATGTGCGTGCGGGTTTCGCACACCGCATCGAAGTGTTCGAACCCTCGGTGGTGTTGATCATGCTCGGTACGAATGACGCATTGGATGGCGAAGAAGGACTGGAGCGGTTTCGAGACGACCTCTCGGACATGATCTTCCGGACGCGAGCGATCGGTGCGGTGCCGATCCTGCAGACGCCGCCACCGATCGACGTCGAGAATGCGCCCACCAGAGCGGGATTGGTTCAGTACGTCGAGGTCGTGCGGCAGGTTGCCGCCTCGACGCGCGTGGTGTTCGTCGACCACTACGCGCAGTGGACGGCCCATTCTCCCGAGGGCCCACCGCCGGCTCTCCTGGCTGACGCATTCCATCCGAACGAACAAGGGCACTACGTGCTCGCGGACGCCGTGCTCCGTGAGTTGTCGATCGCGGATACCGAAGTTCCCGTTGTACCGCAGGTGATGTCGTGACACATCGTGGACAAATTCTTCGTGGACAACTGGTGACCGGTGGGCAACTGCTTCCGGACGGGGTCGTCGAGATCTCCGGTGATCGTGTGGTGTGGGCCGGGCCCGCGTCGCAGCGAACCGACCCGTTACCCGAACGGGCAGCTGCGGGGACAACGATCATCCCGGGGTTGGTGGACGTTCACTGCCACGGCGCCGGCGGATTCGGTTTCCCCGAGGCAGACGAGTTCGGATCCACCGTGGCTGCCGATCACCACCGGACGAACGGCACGACCTCGGTGATCGGCTCGCTCGTCTCCGCGCCGCCGCAGATCCTGCGCAGTCGCATCGAGCTCCTGGCAGGACTGGTGGACGAGGGTACGCTGGCCGGAATTCACCTGGAAGGTCCATTCCTTTCGGTACTCCGTTGTGGCGCCCAGGATCCCGACAGCATTCTCGACGGCGACCCGGCTCTGCTCGAGTCGCTGCTCGAAGCCGGCCGTGGGCACATTCGCTCGATGACGATCGCTCCGGAGACAGCACACTTCGACGAACTTGCCTCATTGCTGGAGCGTCACGGTGCCGTCGTGAGTATCGGACACACCGATGCGTCCAACCCGATTGCGACACGTTCGATCGCACACTCGGCGCATGCACCGCTCAGTGCCACTCACCTGTTCAACGGTATGGCTCCGATGCATCACCGTGCTCCCGGCGCAGTGGCGGCGTGTCTTGCCGCGGCTGCGAAAGGACAGATGGTGGTCGAGTTAGTCGGGGACGGAGTACATCTGGCCGACGAGACGGTGGCGACGGTGTTCGATCTTGTCGGTCCGCATCAGATCGCGTTGGTCTCCGACGCGATGGCTGCCGCCGGAATGCCCGACGGCCGTTACCCACTCGGGCCTCTCGACGTCGACGTGATCGATGGCGTGGCGCGATTGGCCGGCAAGGGGAAAACGGCCATTGCCGGCGGGACGAGTCGGTTGATGGACATCGTCCGCCGGGCTGTCAATCACGCCGGCGTCGATCTGCTTTCGGCTGTCATCGCAGCGACGGCAACGCCTGCTTCGCTGATGGGGCTGGCCGGAATGGTCGGCGATCTCGTGCCGGGTTGCCGCGCCGATCTGATCGTCACCGGTCCAGAACTCGAAACCCGCGCCGTCATGGCCGCTGGGAACTGGCTCATGAACTACACCGAAAGCTGAGGAATCAACCGATGGAAATTGTCATTGTCGACAGTGCGGAGGCGGCCGGCACCGTTGTTGCCGACGTCTTCGAACACGCGGTGCATTCAGGTGCACGGACTTTGGGCCTGGCGACAGGATCTTCACCGCTCTCGGTGTACCGCGAACTCGCGCGCCGTCACCGCGAGGAAGGGTTGAGTTTTGCCGGCGTGCAGGCGTTCCTGTTGGACGAATACGTCGGCCTGCCGGAAGGCCATCCGGAGTCGTATGCCCAGGTGATCCGCACCGAGCTGGTGAATCACCTGGACCTGGACGCGGCAAGGGTATTCAGCCCCGACGGAACCGCGCCGGATCCATTTGCCGCCGCGGCGGCCTACGACCGGGCGATTGCGTCGAATGGTCCGGTGGACGTTCAACTTCTGGGCATCGGCGGCAACGGTCATATCGGTTTCAACGAACCGACCTCCTCACTGAATTCGAGGACCAGGGTCAAGACGCTGACGGAACAGACTCGAACCGACAACGCCCGGTTCTTCGAGAGTCCGGGCGACGTACCACGGCATGTGATCACCCAGGGACTTGGAACTATCTGCGAAGCAAGGCATCTGGTGATGATCGCGACCGGCGAACACAAGGCCGCTGCGATTGCCGCTGCCGTCGAGGGGCCGCTGGCCGCGGTGTGCCCGGCATCGGTCCTCCAACTGCATCCACACGCGACAGTGGTGATCGACGAGGCAGCGGCGTCACAGCTTCGGCTCACCGAGTTCTACAAGACGGTGTCGGCGCACAAACCGCTTGCTCAGCACTACTGAGATATCGGGCTAGACGGGCTCTCGCGTCTTCTCGAGTCCGAGTGCCATTTCGGGAGTGAGTAATTGGAAGTCGGATTCTCCACGCCGTCGGATCCACACCGGATCGGAGGTGTTCCAGCGTTCGGCGCTCTGCGTTCGAGTGACCACCTTGAACGTCGCCGTTCTCGGGAACTCACTGCACACTCGGATCAAGGTCGGCTTCTGCTTCGGCCCGAGTTCCGGCCGGGAATCGATGTATTCGGCGACGGCTGCCGGGTCGAAGTTGTCGACATCGCCGACCGGAATCACCGACGCCATGACGCGGTCGCCGACGTCGCTGTCGGGGACTGCGTACACGGACACCTGCGCGAAGCCCGGGTAACCGACCAGGGAGCGTTCGATGGGTGCGGCACCGATGTTCTCGCCGTCCACTCGCAGCCAACCGGAACTGCGTCCCGCGAAGTAGACGTAACCGTCGACGTCGGTGTACGCCAGATCGCCACTCCAGTACTGGCCGTTGCGCATTCGCTCGGCGTCGGCTTCCGGGTTCTTGTAGTACCCGGCGAACGTGCCTGGGCCGGTGACATTGACCAGTTCACCAGTTGCCTCGTCGGCGTTGGTGATCCGGCCGTCGGCATCGAAGACTGCAGGCGGGCATGGCGCTCCGGTCTCGGGATCGAGGATCTTGACGCCGTCCGGGAGCAGTCCGAGGGCGCCGGGCCGGGGAACCGGTGCCGCGGAGATCGAAATGCCGCCCTCGGTGGAACCGAACCCGTCGATGACGCGAGCGTCGAAGCGCCGGACGAAGGTGGCGACGGCGGGCGCCGAACCCTCGTTGCCGTACATGATCTTCAAGGTGTTGTCCCGCTCGTTCGGCACCTCGGGGGTGGAAGCGATGAAGGACAACGGCTTTCCGACGTAGTTGGAGTACGTGATTCCGTACTTGTGAACGTCGGGTAGAAAACCCGAAGCGGAGAACTTGCGTCGCATGGCAATTCCCGCACGAGCGTGCAGCGCGACCGTCCACGCCGCCATCATCGCGTTGGAATGGAACATGGGCATCGCCATGTAGACGACGTCGTCGGCGCCGAGCCCGAAACGATCGGCAAGCATGACCCCGGGAGAGGCCAACTTGTGGTGCGTGCACCGAACCGCTTTGGGATCACCGCTGGTTCCGGAAGTGAAGATGAGCATCAACAGATCGTCGGGCTGCGCCGTCGACGCGTAGGCCGGCGTATCGGCGAAGGGCGCCAACAATTCCGCCCAGGCCGGAGAATCCACGTTGATCACCCGGACGTCGCCGAGATCGACGTCGTCGAGTAGATGTGCCTGGTTGTTCTCGGTGAAGATGACCTGGCAGTCGGAGAGCGCAATGTCTCGCGCCAATGCCGGGCCGCGCCTGGTCGTGTTCAGCCCGGCGGCGACCGAACCCGAGAACGATGCCGCTCCGAGCAGCAGCGAGAACTCGGGGACGTTCTCCATCAGAAGTCCGAAATGCCTGGGGCGCGTTCGATCGAGCAGCGTGTCCAGCAGCGCTGCTCGATCGAACGAGCCTTGAACGTGCTCGCGCCAGGTGATGACCTGGTCCTCGAAACGGATACCGCGGTCGTCGATCTCGCTGACTCCGAGGAGTAGATCGGAAACAGTGGGGCTCTGACTCATAGCTGCATCATCATCGATTCGTCTCGGACCAGGTCATGGATTTCCACTCGGTGGGACGCACTCAGGCAGGGACTGCGGCAAGTACCTTGCCGAGCGCGCGAAGCTGATCCGTTGCGTTGCCGAGCAGGAACTCGTGATGCTTGGCCGCGAGGAAGTAGCGGTGAACCGGATGGTCCTCGTCCAGACCGACACCGCCGTGAACGTGAACCGCAGTGTGCCCGACACGGTGTCCCGCATCTGCAGCCCAGAACTTGGCCGTCTGTACAGCGCCGTCGGAAGGAAGTCCTTCGCTCAGACGCCACGCGGCAGCCCACAGAGTCAGACGAACACCCTTGACGTCGATGTATCCGTCTGCGAGGCGCTGGGCCACGGCCTGGAAACTACCGATCGGTCGACCGAACTGCACACGCTCGGTGGCATATTCGGCGGTCAGCTTCAACGCTTGATCGAGCACTCCGTACTGGTAGGCGGTCGAACCGAGCTGAATTCGCTCGACGATCCACGCCGCGATGTCCGATCCCTGGGCAACCGAGCCGAGAACACGGTCGGCCGGAATCTGCACCGAATCGAATTCGACGAGACCCGCGCTCGAGAAATCTGTGGTCGATTGCCTGGTAATGCTCACGCCCGCGTCCGACGGTTCGACGAGGAAGACCGCGACGCCGTCCTCGGTGATGGCGGGGACGAGGAACAGATCTGCGAGCGGTGCACTGTCGACGGTGATCTTGGCTCCGTCGATGCGCCAACCTTCGGCGGTCTTCTCGGCACGCGTGACGGGGTGGGCCGGGTCGTCGTTGTATTCCTCGGCGAGGGCCGCGGTGAGTACCTTCTCGCCGGCGGCGGCAGCGCTCGCCCATTCGTCTCGCTGCTTGTCCGAGCCGAATTCCGCTATCGCTGCGGCGGACCCGACGATGGACGTCAAGAACGGAACGGCTGCAACACCGCGTCCGAGTTCGGCCAGGATGCTGCACTGCTCGAGGACCCCGAATCCGTCTCCGCCGACCGACTCCGGAAGGGCCGCACCGAGGACGCCGGCCGAGGCCAGAGCGTTCCACAAGATGGCGTCGAAGCGGTCTTCCGCGGCGTCGAGTTCACGAAGGCGATCGTTGGTGACCAGTTCGGTGACTACGGATCGTGTCAGGCCGGACAGGTCCTGCTGGGCCTCGGTAAGGGTGAATTCCATGATCGTGGGTCCTTATCGCTTCGATGCGGGAAGCCGCAGAGCTGTCATTCCGATGATGTCGCGTTGCACTTCGTTGGTACCGCCGCCGAACGTCAGGATCAGCGAAGAACGATGCATGCGTTCGATGCGGCCGCGCAGAAGAGCGCCGGGGGAGTTCTGCCTGATCGTGGCGGAGGATCCGAGGATTTCCATCAGCAAGCGGTAAGCCTCGGTGGCGAATTCGGTACCGAACACCTTGTTGGCGGACGCAGCTTCGGGGCCGGGAGCGTGATCGGTTGCGGAGGCGATTTCCCAGTTCATCAACTTCAGGTACTCGGCTTTGGCATGCACGCGAGCCAGATTGATCTGCACCCATTCCTGGTCGATCATGCGTCGGCCGTCGGGCAGCTTGGTGTTCTGTGCCCACTCGCGGACCTCACGCTGCGCGGTCAGAATCGGTCCGGCCGAGGTGAGGGCAACGCGCTCGTGGTTGAGCTGATTGGTGATCAGTGCCCAGCCGCCGTGTTCCTGACCCACGATCGACGACGCCGGGACCCGTACGTCCTGGTAGTAGGTGGCGCTGGTGTCGGGGCCGGCCATGGTGTGAACCGGTGTGTAGGAGAAGCCTTCTGCGGTGGTCGGGACGATCAGCATGCTGATTCCCTTGTGCTTCTTGGCTTCCGGATCGGTGCGGCACGCCAACCACACGTAATCGGCGTACTGGATCAGGCTCGTCCACATCTTCTGCCCGTTGATGACGTAATCGTCACCGTCACGGACGGCCGACGTGCGCAGAGACGCCAGGTCGGTGCCGGCCTCGGGCTCGGAGTAACCGATCGCGAAGTGGAGCTCACCGCGGGAGATCTTGGGCAGGAAGAAGGCCTTCTGCTCGTCCGTCCCGAAATGCATGATTGTCGGCGCTACGGAATTGATCGTCAGGAACGGCACGGGCGCACCGGCAATGGCAGCTTCGTCGGTGAAGATCAGCTGGTCCATCGCGGAGCGTTCCTGTCCGCCGTACTCTTTCGGCCAACCCAGCGTGAGCCAGCCGTCCTGGCCCATCTGCGCGACGACTTCGCGGTACACATTGCCTTCGCCGTACTCACCCGTCGTGGCAGCGAGTGCTTCACGCCGCTCGGGAGTCATCAGTTGTGCGAAGTAGGCACGCAACTCCTCCTGGAGCTGTTGCTGCTCAGGGGTGTAGGTGATGTGCATGGTTACCTCTCCATAGAGATACGAATCAAAGCGCCAACCATTCGATTGACACAGGTTCTATCGATGCGTACATCGGCGACAAGGGACGCTCTCGCCGTCTCCGGCGGATCGTTCGACGTCCGTTCTCGGTACTTTTTCGAATCATTGCACACGACTGAAACAGGTTCTAGTGTTATCGCCAGGAACGGTGTGCGGCACAGCCCTGCGGCACTCGTTTCGTATCCGTGTTCGCGCCAGTAGTAGTGAGTAGAGAAGAGGAATCGCCATGGAGGTCAGGGTTGATCTGGACCGTTGCGAGGCAAACGGAGTGTGCGTCGGGATCGCACCCGATATTTTCGACCTCGACGACAACGAGGAGCTCGTGATCAGTTCCGTGCGTCCGCCGGAGGATCGCTGGGAAGATGTCCGTTCCGCGATCGCTCAGTGCCCGCGTGCGGCGCTGACCGAACATCCGTGACGATGGTTGCCCAAAACAAGAACACGTTCTAAAGTTGCGAACTCGTGGGTCACGGCAATCGAGCCGGGTAACTCGACACACGACCGCAGAGAACCGGGAGAGCGCTTCGATGAATGCTGTGAACAGTCCAGAAACCAGTCTCGAAGGCAAGGTCGCCATCGTGACCGGTGCCGGATCGGGGCTCGGAAAGTTCGAGGCCATCGGTCTGGCGAAGGCCGGTGCGTCGTTGGTCGTCAACGATCTGGCCCCGAACGAGGCCGTCGAAGCGACGCTCGAGGAAATCCGTGGTCTCGGTGCCAAGGTCGAATTCGTGGCAGGCAACGTCGGTGAGCGTTCTACTGCCGACGCACTGATGGAAGCAGCGCAGGGTCAGTTCGGCAGTGTCGACATCGTCGTCAACAATGCAGGGGTCGTACGCGACCGGATGCTGTTCAACATGTCCGACGAAGACTGGGATCTCGTACTCGAAGTGCACCTTCGCGGCCATTTCCTCTTGTGCCGCAACGCCGCTGCCTACTGGCGGGCGAAATCCAAGGAAGCCGGGGCGCCGGTGTACGGGCGCATCGTCAACACTTCTTCGGAGGCGGGTCTCCTCGGACCGGAAGGGCAGCCCAACTACGGCGCTGCAAAAGCCGGAATCACGGCGCTGACGTTGTCGGCCGCACGTGGGCTCTCGCGCTACGGCGTTCGGGCCAACGCGATCTGCCCGCGGGCACGGACGTCGATGACCGAAGGTGTGTTCGGTGACGCGCCGGCCGACGGCATCGATCCGCTCTCGCCCGAGCATGTGGCATCGCTCGTCTCGTACCTGGCGTCACCGGCGGCCGACGCCGTCAACGGTCAGGTATTCGTGGTGTACGGACCGATGGTTGCGCTGATGGCGGCGCCCGTCGTCGAGCAGCGGTTCGACGCAGAGGGAGATTCCTGGTCGCCGGAAACGTTGTCCGCGGTGATGGGTGACTACTTCGCTGACCGTGACCCGGCAAAGATGTTCTCGGCATCGGCGGCCCTGCGCGCGTTGGGCTGATCGACGGGTCTGATTCTCAGGTGCGCGACACGTAGAACCGTTGTTCACACTTAGACGGTCTACGTGTCCACTTCCTGGTAGAAATAGCGTGTTCACGAGTCGGTGGGCGCGGCACTCTGCCTGCGTTCTACAACGAGACCAACGGTCTCAAAAAAACTAGACTGTGTTCCAATTTTGCATTCCTGTGAACGATGCGGTATTCGATCGACGTGCCCGGTCAAGGCTGGCGCGGTAGCAGGGTCTCGATCCGGCGCCGATAAGCGCTGATCATTCAAAAGTATTAATTTCCAGGATATTTCGGCGAAATTCGCACCGAAAAGGGATGCTTCCCATGGCCCGAAGCTTCGGGTTTCGGATCGTCGCCGTGAGGCTACTCCTTAGAGTTGGACACTTGTTTTTGACAGGTGAACACGTTCTAGTTAATATGACCTGAGTCACAAGCTGTCGGGGGCTGGACTATGAGAACAGACAGTACTGCGGCAACCAAGGACGAGGAGGGCGAATGGTAGACCTCGTCGAGGTGCCATTACGAGCGGTCGGTGGCTTCTTTCAGATGTCCGCCCAAACCTTGAGGGCAGTCTTCTCCCGCCCTTTCCAGCGGCAAGAGTTCATCGATCAGGCCTGGTTCGTGGCCCGAGTCTCGATGGTGCCGACGGTGTTGGTCGCAATCCCGTTCACGGTGCTGGTCAGCTTCACCATCAACATTCTCTTGCGCGAGATCGGTGCAGCCGACCTCAGTGGTGCCGGAGCTGCCCTCGGCACCGTCACGCAGGTCGGCCCCATCGTCACCGTGCTGATCGTCGCCGGCGCCGGCGCAACCGCCATCTGCGCGGATCTTTCGGCCCGAACCATCCGCGAAGAGATCGACGCCATGAAGGTGCTCGGGATCAATCCCATCCACCGGTTGGTCGTTCCCCGAGTGCTCGCGTCGACAGGTGTGGCGCTGCTCCTCAACGGACTGGTCTGCACCATCGGCATCCTCGGCGGTTTCGTCTTCTCCGTGTTCATCCAGGACGTGAACCCCGGCGCCTTCGTCAACGGCATCACACTGCTCACCGGATTCGGTGAGCTCATGCTCTCCATGGTCAAAGCAGGGCTGTTCGGCATGATCGCCGGCCTGGTTGCGGCCTACCTCGGACTCAACGTCAAAGGCGGCGCCAAGAGCGTCGGTGACGCGGTCAACCAGACCGTCGTGTTCGCGTTCATGGCGCTCTTCGTCGTCAACGTGCTCATCACGACCATCGGTATCAAGTTGACGGCCGGATGAGGCCCACGGCAGTCGGAGAGATCGAAGTGGACAGAACGACAAACGACAGACGGGAGGAGATCTGATGGCGTTGGCCGCAGCGGGACGCTTCCCGCGCACACGTCGACAGATCGGCTCGATCTCTCGCAGTATCGACAGCATCGGTGATCAAGCGCTGTTCTTCGCGAAGGCTCTCGGTCACGCTCCCAAGGCGCTGATGCGCTATCCACGTGAAACTCTGCGACTGATCGCCGAGATCAGCATGGGCACCGGTGCGCTCGCCGTCATCGGTGGCACCGTCGTGATCGTCGGATTCCTGACACTGTTCACCGGTGGCACCATCGCCGTTCAGGGCTACAGCTCGCTGGGCAACATCGGCGTCGAAGCACTGACGGGCTTCTTCGCCGCCTTCATCAACGTTCGCATCGCAGCGCCGGTCATCGCCGGAATCGGCCTCGCCGCGACCATCGGCGCCGGCTCCACCGCGCAGCTCGGTGCGATGCGCGTCTCCGAAGAGATCGACGCGCTGGAGACGATGGCGATCCCGTCGATTCCGTATCTGGTCAGCACCCGCGTCATGGCCGGCATGATCGCGATCATCCCGCTGTACTCACTGGCGGTGATCGCGTCGTTCGTCGCCAGCCGCTTTGCGACGGTGTTCCTCTACAACCAGTCCGGCGGCGTGTACGACCACTACTTCACGACCTTCCTGATACCCACGGACATACTGTGGTCGTTCGCCCAGGCGATAGTCATGGCGCTGGCCGTCATGCTCATCCACACCTACTACGGCTTCAACGCAACCGGTGGCCCGGTCGGCGTCGGTGTCGCGGTGGGTAACGCAGTGCGCGCCTCGTTGATCGCGGTCGTCACGGTCACCCTGCTCATCTCACTCGCCATCTACGGCGGGTCCGGCAACTTCAACCTGTCGGGATAGGCGGGCAAGCGATGACCGTACCCAGATGGCACAAGAAGTTGGCCGCAGCCGGCCTGGTCCTCGGACTCGTGGCGATCGTCGCCGTTGCTCTCACCATGTTCTCGGGTGGGTTCACCAAGAGCACGCCCATCACCGTGACGTCCACGCGTGCCGGCCTCGTCATGGAACCCAATGCCAAGGTGAAGTTGCGCGGAGTGCAGGTCGGCCGCGTCGAGTCGATCTCACTCGTCGGGGACCAGGCAAACCTGAAGTTGGCGATGGATCCGGGCCAGATGTCGAAGATTCCGTCGAACGCCCGGGTGGAGATCAAGACCACCACGGTGTTCGGTGCGAAGTACGTCAACATCGTGATTCCCGACGATCCGTCGACCCAGCCGATCCAGGAGGGTGCTGTCATCGCTTCGGACAGCGTCACCGTCGAGTTCAACAGTGTCTTCGAACATCTTTCGGACGTACTCGCGAAGATCGAACCGGAAAAGCTCAACGCCACACTCGGCGCGATCTCCACCGCACTCAACGGGCGCGGCGAGTCGCTGGGTGAGGTTCTCGAGCTCGGTGACACCTATCTGAAGAAGATGAATCCGGTTCTGCCGCAGCTCCAGGAAGACTTGGTCGGCGCCGCCGATGTCACCAATCTGTACGCCGACGTGGCACCGGATCTGATGCGCATCCTCGACAATGCCACCGCGACAAGCGGATCGATCGTGGCCGAGCAGGCAAACCTCGACTTGCTGTTGCTCAACGTCACCGGCCTCGCGGACACCGGCAACGCGTTGTTGACCGACAACGAGCAGAACCTGACCACCGCCCTCGACACTCTGACCGCGACGACGACCCTGCTCGACAAGTACTCGTCGGGTCTGACGTGCTTCATCGTCGGGTTGAACGACGGTCGGATCAAGTTCGAGCCACTGGCAGGCACCGGGGACAAAGCGGCGCTGATGCTGAGTGCGAGCTTCATGTACGGCGCCGAGGCGTACCAGAATCCGCAATCTCTCCCCAAGGTCGCGGCCTCCGGCGGACCCAATTGTTATGGTCTGCCCGAATTCGATCCGAAGGTCGACGGGCATGCACCGTTCGCAGTCACCAACACCGGCAACGTGCCCTTCGTTCCCAACACCGAACTGCGCGTTACCGTGCCGACCATTTTCCAGTATCTCTTCGGTGACTCCTACGAGCAGGAAGACGGGAAGTGATGAGACCGACCACGGTCAAGCTGCTGATTTTCACCGTCGTCATGGCGGTCATCTTCGCCGGACTGGCGATCGTCTTCAGTCAGGTGCGCTTCAGCAGCAGCAACGGATTTCACGCCACCTTCTCGGACGTCTCGGGACTCAAGTCCGGCGACAAGGTCCGCATCGCCGGTGTTCCGGTCGGGTCGGTCACCGGAGTGTCCATCGGTGACTCCAACCAGGCCGAGGTCGAGTTCGACGTCGACACCAAGTACTCGCTGATGAAGAGCACCAAAGCGACTGTGCGCTACGAGAACCTGGTGGGCGATCGCTACATGGAACTGCTCGAGGGCGCCGGTTCCACCGAGACGCTTCCGTCGGGAGGATCCATTCCGGTCGATCAGACGTCGCCCGCTCTCGATCTGGATCTGCTGCTCGGCGGATTCAAGCCGCTGCTTCGTTCGCTCGACCCGCAGCAGGTCAACGACCTCTCCGGGGCCCTGCTGCAGGTACTCCAGGGCCAGGGCGGAACGCTGGTTTCGTTGCTGGGAAACACCAGTTCGTTCACCAGCACGTTGGCGGACCGAGACCAGCTGATCGGGGACGTCATCACCAATCTCAACGACGTACTCGGCACCATCAACGACAAGGGCGATCAGTTCTCCACCACGATCGATCAGCTCCAGCAGTTGGTCAGTGGATTGGCGAAGGACAGTGGCCCGATCGGTAATTCGATCACCGAGATCGCCGGTGCCACGGGAGATCTCGCGTCGTTGCTGCAGGCGACACGTCCGGACATCCAGACGCTGATCGGGGAGACCAACCGAACGATGACGCAGCTGGACCTGGGCAAGGACGACATCAACACCGCTCTCGATCGTCTGCCGTCCGACTACCGGAAGCTGATCCGAGTGGGCACGTACGGAGCGTTCTTCCAGTTCTATCTGTGCGCCAACACTTTCAAGTTCTCCGGACCCGACGGGACGACGATCATCTTGCCCACGGCAGTTCAGGACACGGGAAGGTGCGCAAAAGTCTCATGACCCCAACCCGTGAACGTAATCCGGTACAGATCGGTGTCATCGGTCTCGTCCTGGCGGTGGCAACCGTCGGTGCCGCGCTTCAATACGATCAACTCCAGTTCATCAACGGTGGCATTCGCTACTCGGCGTACTTCCAAGATGCCGGCGGCCTGGTCACCGGCGACGACGTGACCATGGCCGGCGTGAAGGTCGGCAAGGTCAGCGACGTCGAACTCGACGACCAGAAGGTGTTGGTCACCTTCACCGTTCAGGACGGTGTCGCCCTGGGCGAGCAGACAGCGGCTGATATCAAGACCAACACGGTTCTCGGGCGAAAGTCGTTGGCGGTACGGCCGGAAGGATCCGGACTGTTGCGGACGGACACGCCGATTCCGGTCGAACGCACCAACTCCCCGTACTCGCTCAACGACGCTCTGGGTGACCTCGGGACAACGGTGTCCGAACTCGACACGGAACAGATCAACGATTCGCTCAACGCGATCTCGGACACGCTGGCCGATACTCCGCCCGAACTGCGCACCGCGTTGGACGGAATGACGCGGCTTTCGCAGAGCATCAACTCACGCGACGAGAGCCTGCTCCAATTGCTCTCGCGGGCCGAAGATGTCACCAAGATCCTCTCCGACAGAAGCGGTCAGATCGATTCGTTGCTGGTCGACGGCAACAAGCTGTTTGCCGAACTGAGCTTGCGGCGTGACGCGATCAGCGAACTGATCGTCAACACCGGCGCAGTCTCACGTCAACTGTCAGCGCTGGTGCAGGAGAACGAGGCTCAGATGGGGCCGACCCTCGAGAAGCTGAATTCGGTCGCCGAGGTTCTCCAGCAGAACAAGGACAACATCGCGGGAGCGCTCGACGGACTCGGACCGTACATCACCGCGCTCGGTGAGACCGTGGCCAGCGGCCCGTTCTTCGACGCCTTCATCATCAACATTCTGCCGAGCAACTGGTGGAAGACCCTGGTGGACACCAGCGTCGCGCCCGAGCAGGTTCCGGGCGACCTGGAAGACTTCTTCCCCGGTATTCCACCGACGATCAGGGGGCCGGGAGAATGACCGAGACCATGACTTCACAGGATCCACAGGGCTCCACCAACCCACGCAAGAAGTGGGTGCTGATCGGAGCGGGTGTGCTGGTCGCGCTGCTTGTCGCCGGTGCGGCCTACCTATTCATCCCAGGCCTGGGCAAGACCAAGATCTCCGCGCACTTCGTCTCGACCACCGGTCTCTACGAGGGCGATGTCGTGCGAGTGCTCGGTGTCAACGTCGGCAAGGTGACCAAGATCGAACCGCGTGATCGGGACACCTACGTCGAGATGAAGATCGATTCGAGCGTCGACGTTCCGGCAGATGCCAAGGCGCTCATCGTTGCTCAAAGCCTCGTGTCCGCACGCTTCGTGCAATTGACCCCCGTGTACTCCGGCGGGGAACAGATGCCCAACGGCGGCGAGATCCCGATCGAGCGCACCGCCGTTCCGGTGGAGTGGGACGAGATCAAGACCGAACTGACCAAACTGTCGGACGCCCTCGGACCGGAGGGTCTGGACGATCAGGGTTCCCTCGGTCGATTCATCGACACCGTGGGAACGAACCTCGACGGTAACGGTGAGTCGATTCGGTCGACGCTGCGCGAACTCTCGGCCACGATGCACACGCTGTCCGAAGGCCGGACCGATTTGTTCTCCACCATTCGGAACCTGCAGGCGTTTGTCACTGCGTTGTCCTCGAGCAACGAGCAGATCGTGCAGTTCAGCGGTCACCTCGCTTCGGTGACAAGCGTTCTCGCAAGCAGCTCCGACGAGTTGGGTACCGCCCTCAGTGATCTCGACCTGGCCGTCGGCGACGTCCAGCGGTTCGTCAAGGACAACAGCGAGGGACTGAGCGAATCGGTTGCGCGTCTCGCCGATGCCACCCAGGTGCTGACGGACAAGCGCCCGGAGATCGAGCAGGTTCTGCACTCCGGACCGACGTCGCTTGCCAACTTCTATCAGATCTACAAGCCGGCTCAGGGCAGTATGACCGGCGCAATTGCACTGAGTAACTTCAAGAATCCGATCCAGTGGATCTGTGGTTCCATCGAAGGTATCGAGAGTGGTAACTCCCAGAACAGTGCCGACCTGTGTAAGCAGTACCTCGGGCCGGTGCTCAGCACGATGATCGGCAACTACCCCGGATTCCTGTTCAACCCGGTCGCGGGCGTGCAGGCTTTCCCGGATCAGATCGTCTACACCGAGCCGGGATTGGAAGCGGCAAGTCAGAATCAGCCGGAAACCGTCGCAGGACCGATGTCAGGTGCTCCCATGACGAGTGTTCCCAAGGATCTCGCCGAACTCTTCAACATGGGCGGAGGGAACTGATGCGGGTAGCTCGCAAGACCACGGTTGCGGTGTTGGCCACGGCAGTGGCTCTCGGCGCCAGCGGTTGTGAATGGAACGGTCTCAACTCGGTGCCGATGCCAGGCACTCAAGGCCGGGGCGAAGGCGCATACGAGGTTCAGATCGAGATGCCGAACGTGACTACGCTGTCGCAGAATTCGCCCGTCCGGGTGGATGACGTGGCAGTGGGAAGCGTTTCGAACATCGAGGTTCAAGGCTGGCACGCTCTGGTGACGGTGTCGCTGAATCCCGAGGTTGAGTTGCCGGCCAACGCGACGGCAAAAATCGGTCAGACCAGCTTGCTCGGCTCTCGGCACATCGAGTTGGCGCCGCCTGTTGGAGAAGAGCCCGAGGGCCGACTCGAAGCCGGTGACCTGATTCCGATCGAGCGAGCGGGCGCTTACCCGACGACGGAACAGACGCTGTCGTCGCTGTCGGTTGTTCTCAACGGCGGCGGTCTCGCTCAGGTTCAGGACATCACGAAGGAACTCAACGCCGCTCTCGGTGGGCGTGAAGATTCCGTTCGAGACCTCCTACCTCAGCTCGATCAGCTGGTCGGCAGTCTGGACAAGCAACGGGGCGACATCGTTTCGGCGATGGAGGGACTCGATCGACTGTCCTCGACGGTCCAGGCCCAGCACGACACCCTGAACAAAGCACTCGAAGGTATTCCGCCGGCACTCGAGGTTCTTGTCGCTCAGCGTCAGGACATCACCAACGCCTTGACCTCCCTCGGTGGTCTCAGCGAGGTGGCCAGTCGCGTCATCCAGGAGAGCGGTGACGATTTCGCGACCAACGTTCGCGCGCTGTCGCCGACTCTGAAAGCGTTGGCGGATTCGGGCAACGCTCTCACGCAGGTTCTCGGAGTCCTCTTGACGTTCCCGTTCCCACAGAACGGAATCGACAACGTCATTCGCGGTGACTACGCCAACCTGGCCATGACCATCGACATCTCGCTGCCCCGACTGGACGCGAACTTCCTCACCGGAACTCCGTTGGCCGGAACGCTCTCCGGACCGGAAGGCGTGTTGGGTAAGCAGGCCGGGCTGGCCGGACAGACAGGCAACCCGTTGAGCGATCCGCTCAAGCCTGCCGCACCGCCCGCACAGGCCCCTGCCGGACAGGCTCCCGCAGGACAGGCTCCGGCAGCGGATCCGAATACCATTCAGATTCCGGGACTTCCGCCGATCAACATTCCAGGACTTCCTCAGGGGGCACCGGCACCATGATGCTCACAAAGTTCGTCCGCATCCAGCTCATCATCTTCGCCGTCTTGACGGTCGTCGGTTTGATAGTGATGGCCACTCAGTACGTGCGTGTTCCCGCTATGGTCGGTATCGGCCGATACGACGTCACCGTCGAATTGCCCGCCACCGGTGGGCTGTACAAGAACTCGAACGTCACCTACCGCGGTCAGACCATCGGCGTCGTGAACGCGGTGGAGTTGTCGGAAACGGGCGTGAATGCGCGTCTGTCTCTCGAGAGCGGCGTCAAGGTGCCCTCGGACGTCGACGCTGCGGTCAAGAGTGTGTCGGCGATCGGCGAGCAGTTCGTCGATCTGATTCCGCACACCGACAGCTCCGGAGCGATCGTGGTCGACGGGCATCTGGAAAACGGATCGGTGATTCCCGAAGACCGAACCAGCATTCCGCAGGATGTCGGCGCGATGCTCGATCAGGCAGATGTGTTGCTGCAGAGCATTTCCGACACCAAGCTCAAGACCGTCATCGACGAATCCTTCAAGGCGTTCAACGGTGCCGGCCCGGATCTGCAGAAGCTGATCGACTCGGCTCGGCTGTTCGTCGAGGAGGCGAACAACAACTCCGACGCGACCAAGACCCTGATCGAGCAGGCCGGTCCACTCCTGGACACCCAGGTGGTCAGCAGCGACGCCATCCGTTCCTGGACAAGCAATCTGGTGACGTTCACCGATCAGCTCCGAGCCAGCGACCCTGATCTGCGTGCCGTCATCCAGAAGGGTCCGGCCGCAGCGGCGGAGGCGAATGCTCTTCTGCAAGACATGCAGCCGACATTGCCGATTCTTCTGGCGAACCTCGTGTCCGTCGGACAGGTCGGCGTGATCTACAACAACGCGATCGAGCAGATTCTGGTCATCTACCCGCCGCTGGCCGCAGCGCTGGTCACGGTGGCAGGCTCCGGCCCGGCTGCAGATGGTGCACTGGTGGACTTCCACATGGAGGTCAACGACCCGCCGCCGTGCACTACAGGATTCCTGCCCGCAGAGCAGTGGCGCAGTCCGAAGGACGAATCACCAATCGAGACGCCGTCGGATCTCTTCTGCCAGGTTGCCCAGGATTCGCCGATCGCCGTGCGCGGCGCGAGAAACCTTCCCTGCGAGGAGTATCCGGGACGTCGTGCGCCGACGGTCGAACAGTGCCGTTCCGGCTACGTACCGATGGGCACGAACCCGCAATCCGGGCCTCCGGAACCGATTACCGCGACCCCGAGCTCGTACACGTCGACGCCTTCGGTCTCGGCTCGTCGGTACGATCCGATTACAGGCACGTACATCGGGCCGGACGGAAGGACGTACTCGCAACCGAACCTCGGTGGCGGCGACGTCAGTCTCGAACAGTTCATGAAGGGTCAGCAGGGTTGATGACAGACGAAGATCCACAGGCCGGGCAGCGGGTGCGCCGTCGCGCGTCTCGCAGCGCCGGACCCACGGGTGCGGATGCAGACGCTGCCGCGGTAGTAGTGCCCACCGAAAAGAAGTCGGCCGAGCAGAAGCCAGCCGAGCAGAAGCCGGCCGAGCAGAAGCCAGCTGAGCAGAAGGCGGCGGCGCCAGTTGCTTTGGGCAAGCCCGATACTCCACCTGAGAAGGTCGTCAGCGGTGATCAGGTCGCGACCAAGGCTGAGCCGACCGGTACCGCCGAAACCCCCGCAGAAACTGCTGTGGACACCCCTGTTCGTTCGAAGCCCAAGGCCGGGTTGGTAGTCGGGATCGCCATTGCTTCGGTGATCGCTGTTGCTCTTGCGGCCCTGACGGTGTTTCTTCTCGTCGACCGGAACAAGGCGTCCAATGCCGACGAGGACCGAGCCCGCTACGTGGCCGGTGCCCGGACCACCGCACTGAATCTGACGACACTGCACGCGGATACAGCGGCTGCCGACCTCGACAAGTTCCTCGCCGGCACCACCGACGAGTTCAAGTCGCAGTTCGACGGACGCAAGGATTCGTTTGTCAACGTCCTCGGGCAGGCCGGAGTTCAGACCGACGGCGAGGTGCTCGAAGCCGGGTTCGAGAAATCCGACGGCGATTGCGGGACTTCATTGGTCGCGGTGCGTGCGATGCAGAAGAACGGCGACGAAGCGCCCGCTGAACGCAACTACCGACTCCGAATCACCATGTGCGACGTCGACGGGCAGTTGCTTGCCTCGAATGTGGAGTTTGTGCCATGACCCCAGAAGTGAACCCCGAGACGTCCAAGCAAGTTTCGCCGAAGCCGAAGCGCGCCTCACCGCTCGCCATCATCCTGTGCGTCATCAGTGCAGTGGCCATCGCGTTGGCGGCAGTGTCGGCGTATCTCTACTTCGGTCCGGACGGAACGCGTGACACCGCAGCGATCGATCAGACCAGAGACGAAGTGGCACAGGCCTCTTCCGATCAGGCGGTAGCGATGTTCCAGTACGACTACAACAACGTCGACCAGCAGTTGCATGCAGCCACAGACGGTTTGACGGGCGATTTTCAAGGCACGTTCACCAACCTGATCGAATCGGTGATCATTCCGGGAGCCAAGGAAAAGTCGCTGACCGTTCAGGTCGTCGTCCAGGGCGCCGCGGTTCTCGACGCCGAGGCAGACAGCGCGACGACGATGCTGTTCCTCAATCAGATCACGACGTCTTCGGAATCGCCCGAAGCCGTTGCCAGTGGCAGTCGCGTGAAGATGAGTCTGGAGAAGCAGGACGGGCGTTGGCTCGTGAACAACGTCCAACCCTTCTGATCAAACACACGAAGGCTGGAGTCGGGTACGAAAGAGGCTGGGGCCGCGGAGATTCACTCTCCGCGGCCTCAGCCTTTGTGCACTGTCCTCAGTGGTCTTGTGCTTCGGCCGGGGCGATCAGCGCCGGGCCTGCGGCACCGCCGTGTGCGAGCGCGTCGAGGAACGAGCGCGCCCAGCGGTCGACGTCGTGCGTCAGGACCTGACGACGTAGCGCACGCATGTGGCGCCGGCCGTCCTCGCGCGGTTGATTGAGGGCCTTCTCCATCGAATCCTTGACGTCGTCGAGGTCGTGGGGATTGCACAGAAATGCCTGGCGGAGTTCTGCTGCGGCACCGGTGAATTCGCTGAGCAGCAATGCACCACCCAGATCGCTTCGGCAGGCGACGTACTCCTTGGCGACGAGGTTCATGCCGTCACGCAGCGGCGTGACGAGCATGAGATCGGCGGCGACGAAGAACGCGACCAGTTCGTCGCGTGGGATCGGCCGATGGATGTAATGGACGACGGGGCGGCCGACTTCGCTGAACTCGCCGTTGATTCGGGAGACCTTCTGCTCGATGTCTCCGCGCATCTGTACGTAGCTTTCGACGCGTTCGCGGCTCGGGGTCGCCAACTGCACCATGACGGTGTCGGCGGGGTCGATGCGCTTCTCCATGAGAAGTTCGTGGAGCGCAGCGAGCCTGACGTCGATGCCTTTGGTGTAGTCGAGGCGGTCGACGCCCAGCATGATGTGCTTGGGGTTTCCGAGTTCTTTGCGAATCTGCTTGGCGCGGTCTCGAATTGCCTTGGTGCGCGAGAGCTCGTCGAGCTTGCCGGAGTCGATGGAGATAGGGAAGGCGCCGACGCGGACGCTACGGAAACCTACTTGCACCACACCGAGTTTGGAGCGGACGCCGACGGTTCCACGTGAAGTCTGTTGCCCGGCAAGGCGTCTGGCCAGGTACAGGAAGTTCTGTGCGCCACCCGGAAGGTGGAAGCCGATGAGGTCGGCGCCGAGGAGGCCTTCGACGATCTCGGTGCGCCACGGCATCTGCATGAACAGCTCGACCGGGGGAAACGGAATGTGCAGGAAGAAGCCGATGGTCAGGTCGGGGCGCAGCATCCGCAGCATCTTCGGTACCAACTGCAGCTGGTAGTCCTGGATCCAGACTGTCGCGCCCTGTGCCGCTGCCTTGGAGGTGGCTTCGGCGAATCGCCGGTTCACCTCGACGTAGGCGTTCCACCATTCGCGGTGGTACTCGGGTTTGACGATGACGTCGTGATAGAGCGGCCAGAGGGTGGCGTTGGAGAATCCCTCGTAGTACTCGTTGATCTCCTCGGCGCTCAGCGGCACGGGGTAGAGCTCGAGTCCGTCTTCGACGATGGGGTCGAGCTCGGCGTCCGCCACCCCCGCC
>NZ_JBXAFO010000039.1:0-43216 GCF_058793255.1 Rhodococcus sp. MPR-R1B | reverse complement strand
GGTGTTCCGCTCGACTGCGGCAAGGAAGCGAGAACGGCGACTGTTCCGCAGCGGCGGGCGTTGGCGGTTCGGGATGGTGGGTGTGCGTTTCCGGGGTGCGGGACACCGTCGGGGTGGTGCGATGCCCATCATATTGTTCACTGGAACGATGGCGGCCCAACGGATCTCGACAATCTGATCTTGTTGTGCGGTCATCATCATCGGACACTGCACCACACCGAATGGCGGGTGGAGATCGAGCCGGATCGGAAGACAGTGTTCTATCCACCGATGTCGATCGACCCGTATCAACAGCCGATCGGCGGGAACAGCCCACCCACAGCAGCCTGAACGGGCGCAACTGAATACGTACACACCGGGGCTTAGCCATGCCCCGGTGTGTACGGCGTGTGCGGTCAGAGCATCGTCGAGATATGGTCCGGCAGCGCGACACCGGAGTCGAGATCCTCGGACGGGATCGGTTCACCGAAGTGCGTAGCTGCGGGAACTACTCCAGCCCAAACGGTTTCGATACCGATGTCGGCGGCATCGTCACCGGGGCCGCCGGTGCGAGCCTTGACGGAAGCCTCGTACAACGGCAGCGCAAGAACGATGGTTGCCACCATTTCCTTGCGCGTGTGATCCCGCAAGTGTTGGGAACGTCCGGGAACCACCTGGTCGACGATCAGATTCAAAGCCTTCACGCGTTCGTCGCCGTCGGTCACGACTCGAGGTGATCCGATGATGACGCCGCTGCGGTAGTTCATCGAGTGGTGGAAGCCCGACCGAGCCAACACGAGCCCGTCGAGGATCGTGATGGTGATGCAGATTTCGCTGTCGGGAGCCAAGCTCCGTGAAGCGACTGAACCGTGAACATAAATAGATCCGCCGCGGTCGGGGCCGTCGAGGTCGAACCCGTAGGCGGTGGGAAACACCATGGGAACTCCGCCGACGGTCACACCCATGTGGCACAGCTTCGCGGACTGCAAGACGTCGACGAGTGCCGCGCGTTCTGCGACGCCGTGGTGGCGGGCGCGCTTGTGCGTCGTACGTGCTGTTGGGGACAGCGGAACAGGTGCAGTGGGGGCAGGAGCAGGGGCAGCAAAGACAACGGAATCTGTCATGCAGACAATGCTGGTGGCAAAGTGGCTTCAAGTCATGGTCCAATCAGTGGAGACTTCGATAGGCCACTTCGATTTGCCACTTCCGGGAGGATTCCGAATGTTTCTGCCTTCGGCGGTAGCCGTCGTCCTCGACCGGACAGATCGGCGGGCGCTCCCGATCCAGATTGCCGACCACCTCAGAGCTGATATCCGCAGTGGTAAGGCGGCAGTGGGTCTGAGGTTACCCAGTTCCCGGAAGCTGGCGGCGGAACTTGAGGTGGCGCGGGGCGTCGTGGAACGGGCGTATGAGCAGTTGATCGCCGAGGGTTGGCTTGTCGCTGTGCACGGCTCAGGCACCTTCGTTGCCGAGGCGCCCTCCCCCATGGTCACTCCCACGACTACACCGAAGAATGCCGCCGACAAGATGTCGCCCAGGGTGCAGCTCCGGCCGGGCGTGCCGTGGACGCCGCCGCGTGCATCGGCAGCGTGGCGGCGGGCGTGGCGTGACGTCGGGTCCAAACCGCCACCTTTCGAGGATCCCGATCCTGCGGGTGACTACGAATTGCGTTCGGCACTATCGGAATTGCTGGCAAGAGCCCGCGGAATGTCGGTTGAACCCGAGAGAATCCTGATCACCTCAGGTGCCACGCATGGTCTCGGCCTCGCCCTGTCGGCTCTGCGTACCCGTGGTGCTGTTCTGGCGATGGAAGATCCCGGATACCGGTATGCGTCCTCGGCCGCTACAGCCTGTGGATGGTCGCTGCTCGACGTGCCCGTCGACGCTCATGGTCTCTGTGTCGACCAACTCGAAACTGCGTCGGAGAGCGTCCGTGGCGTGTATGTGACACCGTCCCATCAGTATCCGACGGGTGGGCTGCTTCCGGTAGGTCGGCGCAACCAGTTGATCGAGTTCGCCCGCGTCCGCGACGTCGTCCTGTTCGAGGACGACTACGACTCCGAATTCCGTTACGACGTAGCGCCTTTGCCTGCGCTTGCCCAGTTGGCTCCTGATCGGGTGGTGTATCTCGGAACAGTTGCAAAGACGCTCGGCGCCGGAATTCGATTGGGCTGGTTGGTAGCTCCCCTCGACCTGGTCGACCGCATAGCAGTACACCGCCAGCGAATCGGCGACTTCCCGTCGGTTCCGCTGCAGCAAGCACTCCTGTCCCTGCTCCGTGACGGCGAATGGGATCGAGCGGTGCGTACCGCCCGGCGCAGGTACCGGGAGCGTGATCGGGCGGTCGAGGAAGCGCTGTCATCGTTCGGTGAACTGCGGGGTCTCGGCGCCGGCATGCACACGACGCTCATGCTCGACGCGGATCTGGCAGCCACCGTCGCTCGCGAGGCACTTGAACACGGCGTCGAAGTGCCCACCCTGGTCGAGTCCACCCGAACGCACGGAGACCCCGGCGGATTGGTCATCGGCTACGGGCGAGTGGAATCCGCGGACCTCGAATATGCGCTCGAGGTGATAGCCGAGTGCCTCGCACGTCACTGCGCGTGAAGTCTCGTTGATCGGGAGTGCGGCAACGGATGGGCGTGGTCCAGTTCTAGCGTCTGCTCGTGACGATCCGAAGCCAGACCTTTCCGCACCTGCTCGCACCAGGCACCATCGGCCCGATGACCGTGCCCAATCGTGTGGTTCTCCCTGCGATGGACATGAACCTGTGTGAAGACGGGGAAATCGAAAAGGGCGACATCGACCACTTCGTGGCTCGTGCGGCTGGTGGAACGGGTCTGATCATCACCGGTTGCTGCGCTGTTGCGTATCCGCTGGGCTGCACCAGCCGCAAGGAACCGGGGCTTTCGGAAGACCGGTTCATCCCCGGTCTGAAGGCGTTGGCCGACGCAGTCCACGACGCGGGCAGCAAGCTCTGTGTGCAGATGACACACCACGGCAAGGTGGCGCGCATCGATACCCTCGACGGCCGACCGCAGTTGGTCCCGTCCACGCCGAAGCCGCCGGGTGACATGAGCGCGATGGCCGATTGCACGCCAGAAGAACTGGGCAAGATGGCTGCCATCAACGAGGGCAAGAGGGCTACGTACCACGAGGCAACCAAGGAAGATCTTGATTGGCTGGTTCGCATGTTCGCCGAGGCTGCCGGACGGGTGAAGGCGGCGGGCGGCGACGCCGTCGAGATTCACTGTGCCCACAACTACGTCCTCGGAGCGTTCCTGAGTCGGTACACGAATCAGCGCAGCGACGAGTACGGAGGTTCCATGGAGAACCGTGCTCGCCTCGCTTGTGAGGTCATTCGGGCGGTCAAGGAGGAGGTCGGTGGTGCGCTCGCCGTCATCGTGCGTCTGGCCGGTCAAGAGTACGGCGAAACCGACGGGCTGACGGTCGACGAGGCTGCTGCGGCCGCGAAGATGTTCGAAGAGGCCGGCGCTGACGCCATTCACGTCACCGGTACCGCGCTGAATGCTTTTGCCAACTTCACCGACGGCCCCCTGCCCGACAAGGTCGGCTACTACACCGACAATGCAACGCGAATCAAGCAGGCGATATCGATCCCCGTGATCACGGTCGGACGTATGCTCCCCGAGGTCGGCGAGAAGATGATCGCGGAAGGTCGCACGGACTTCGCCGCAATGGGCCGCCAGCTCCTGGCCGATCCACAGTTGGTGAACAAACTCAAAGACGGTGCACCCGAGCGGGTTCGGCCTTGCATCAATTGCTACGTCTGCGTGCAGGAGAACTTCTGGGACGAGACGCCGCTGTGCGCTGTCAATCCCGCGCTCGGCAACGAAGCGCTTCTCCCCTTCGTCCGGACCAGCACTCCGAAACGCATTGTTGTGGTCGGAGCGGGCCCCGGTGGTCTCGAGACGGCCCGCGTGGCCGCTGAACGTGGGCACCGAGTCACGGTGTTGGACAAGTCCGATCGCCTCGGTGGCACCCTGTGGTTCTCGAGCCTCACTACCCCGGACAACGGGCGTCTGCTCAGCTGGTTGAAAGTGGAAATCGAGCGTCTCGGTGTCGATGTTCGACTGAAGACCGAAGCCTCGGTTGCCTTGATCCGGGCACTGAACCCCGACGCCGTAGTCGTGGCCACCGGTGCGGTTCGTGAGCGGCCTAGCGTTCCGGGCGGCGACTTGCCGCACGTGCACACCGGTGATTCGTTGCGCGCGTTGATGACCGGAGCTGGAGACGTCTCACAGGTACCGCCGTTCCTGCGGACGATGGCCAAGTTGGGCAAGCTGTCCGGTATCACCAAGAGCCCCGCGGCGATCCGAGCTGTGACCCGCAAGTTCCTGCCCATGGGTAAGGACGTTGTCGTGATCGGTGGTTCGCTTGTCGGACTCGAGCTTGCAGAGTTCCTGGCCGAGCGAGGTCGCACTGTGACGCTGATCGAAGAAGGCCAGCAGTTGGGCATTCCGATGGCGATGCCGCGCCGCTGGACGGCTGTGCGCCACGCCAAGCATGTCGGTGTGGACATTCACCGCAATTCAACGGTGCAGCGCATCACCAAGGAGCACGTCGAATTCCGTTCCGGTGACAAGACACTGACCGCTCCGGCCGACATGGTTGTCGTCGCCTCGGGAGTGTCGGCGCAGGCGCCACTGGCCGATTCTCTGATCGGCGTCGTCTCCGACGTGCACGTGGTCGGTGACGCGGTGAACGTCGACTACATCGAGGGCGCGATGCACACGGCGTGGAAAGTCGCGATGGATCTGTAGTTCAGCGTCAGGTAGCGCTTTGTGCCGCAACGATGTCCGGCCACCAGCGGGCCGCGACATCGGGGTGCGCACGTAGTCGACTCTTGAGGGCGTTCGCCCCGTAGGAATCGTGGATCGGGTTGTTCGCGTCCACGGTGACGCCGGTGGCGCGCGCCGCGAGCTCGGGCGGTAGGTCGAACTCCGGGATCTGTGCTGCGTAGTTCGGGTTGAAGAAGAACGGCACCGAGATACGTTCACCGTCGCCCTCGGGTGAAACTACCCGGTGCACAGTCGCTTTCAAGTAGCCGCCGGTAGCGACCTCGAGCAGTTCGCCGATGTTGACCACCAGCGCCCCGTCGATCGGCGGCGCGTCGATCCAGTCGCCGTCGTGCTCGACCTGCAGACCGCCTTTGCCCGGTTCGACATAGAGCAGAGTCAGCACACCCGCGTCCTTGTGTCCGCCGACGCCCTGGGAGCCGGCACCTTTCGGGCGGCCCGGGTAACGCACCACCTTGATGAGGATCGACGGATCGTGAGCGAACGCGTCGTCGAAGATGTTCGCATCCTGGCCCAGGGCTACCGCCCATTCGCGTAAGAGGCTCAATGCGATCGAGGTGAGTGTGTCGTTCCACTCGGTGATGACGTCGCGAAGTTCGGGAAGGGCGTCTGGCCACTGGTTGGGGCCCTGCAGAATCTCCCAGGCCGGTGAGGTGTCGGTGCGCTCGGCCGCGGGCTGTTCGGCGCCGATGTCGATCTGCTCGCGCCAGTCCTGCTTGCCTTCGGTCAGTTCGCCGCCGAGCCGGGTGTACCCACGGAAGTGCGGGCTGCGGACGTTCTCGATCGCGAGCTTCTCGGCAGTCGGCAGCGCGAAGAACTCGCGGGCGACGGCGAGGAGGCGGCGCTGCAGTTCGTCGGGAATTCCGTGGCCGACCAGGTAGAAGAATCCGACCTCGTGGGTGGCCTCGCGGAGCTGAGTGCGGAACTGCTCGGCGGTGTCGGGGTTCTGCGCAAGCGACAGATCGAGCACTGGCAGCGACGTAATCGACATGGGGTCCTCGATCCGTGTGATGGTTCTGATGTCCATCATTCCACGCTGAGCGGCACCCGGACCCGCACGGCAATTCGGCAGCCGCAGGCGTGATTACCCGCGCGGATGCGGAAACACCCTGCGGATAACAGAATCGGGGCCTTGCGCCATTGGCGCAAGACCCCGAATCAGCGTGAACCTAAATCAGGCCTCGTCGGCTCCGATGATGAAGGCTTCGAGCTCGATGCGAGCCTTGTCGTCGGCCATCTGGACCGGCGGGGACTTCATCAGGTAAGCGGAAGCCGGGTAAACCGGTCCACCGATGCCGCGGTCCTTGGCGATCTTGGCTGCGCGGACGGCGTCGATGATGATGCCGGCAGAGTTGGGCGAATCCCAGACCTCGAGCTTGTACTCCAGGTTCAGGGGAGCGTCACCGAAGGCGCGGCCTTCGAGGCGGACGTATGCCCACTTGCGGTCGTCGAGCCACTCCACGTAGTCCGAGGGACCGATGTGGACGTTGCGGTCGTGAACCTTGCCGGCAAGTGCGCCGGTCAGGTTGGACGTCACGGCCTGGGTCTTGGAAACCTTCTTCGACTCCAGGCGATCACGCTCGAGCATGTTCTTGAAGTCCATGTTTCCGCCGACGTTGAGCTGGTAGGTGCGGTCCAGCACGACGCCGCGGTCTTCGAACAGCTTCGCCATCACGCGGTGGGTGATGGTGGCGCCGACCTGGCTCTTGATGTCGTCACCGACGATCGGGACGCCGGCGTCCTTGAACTTGGCAGCCCACTCCGGGTCGGAAGCGATGAAGACGGGCAGAGCGTTGACGAATGCCACGCCTGCGTCGATCGCGCACTGTGCGTAGAACTTGTCAGCGTCGTCGGAACCGACGGGCAGGTAGGAGACGAGGACGTCGACCTGAGCGTCCTTGAGTGCCTTGACGACGTCGACGGGCTCGGCGTCGGACAGCTCGATGGTCTCGGCGTAGTACTTGCCGATGCCGTCGAGGGTCGGGCCACGCTGAACGGGAACGTCCAGGGGCGGGACGTCGGCGATCTTGATGGTGTTGTTCTCGCTCGCGAGGATCGCCTCGGAGAGGTCGAAGCCGACCTTCTTGGCGTCGACGTCGAACGCAGCGACGAACTGCACGTCGCGGACGTGGTACTTACCGAACTTGACGTGCATGAGGCCGGGGACCGTCTGGGTCTCGTCGGCATCCTTGTAGTAGTGGACGCCCTGAACCAGGGACGAGGCGCAGTTACCCACGCCCACAATGGCTACGCGCACCGCGGTGCTGTTCTCACCCATGGTCGGGTTCTCCTTCTTTCCGGGATGTTCCTGTTGTCGATTGCTCGGCTGCGATCAATTCGTTGAGCCAACGCACTTCGCGTTCACTCGATTCGAGTCCGAGCTGATGGAGCTGACGGGTATAGCGGTCCAGCGATCCGCTGGCCCGACCGACGGCCTCGCGGAGCCCCTCACGGCGCTCCTCGACCTGGCGTCGCCTGCCTTCGAGGATCCGCATCCGCGCTTCTGCGGGGGTGCGGCTGAAGAAGGCGAGGTGAACGCCGAAACCGTCGTCGGTGTAGTTCTGCGGCCCGGTGTCGGCGACCAGTTCGGTGAACCGTTGCCGACCTTCCGGAGTGAGCTGGTAGACGCGACGCGCCCGACGCTTGAGCGTGCCGGTGGCAGTGTCGACGTCTTCTGAGATCAATCCGTCGGCTTGCATGCGCCGCAGTGCCGGGTACAGCGATCCGTACGAGAACGCGCGGAATGCGCCGAGCAGACCAGTGAGCCGCTTACGCAGCTCGTATCCGTGCATCGGTGACTCGAGGAGCAGCCCGAGGATTGCGAGTTCGAGCAACTGACAAACCTCCCGAGTCGTTGAACCTAACCGCTTGATGCGATAACCAACTATATCGCGCCGATATATAAAACCACACTGCGGCCCGATACGTGTACCAAGGTGTCACGGCTAGATCAGGGGGTGAACGGGTAGATCGACATGATTTCCCCGTCGAGGCCAGCGGTCAGGTACCCGCTCTCGTCGAGGTCGTTGCCGACGTGAATCTGGATGGTCGGAACATTTTCGGTGCTGTCGACAGAGACGTACCGAGTGGTCGGATTTTGCACCGACGTCGTTGTTCCGGCGCCGTCGAGCAGGGCGATCACGATGCGAGGATCGAGCTGTCTGACGTCGATCTGTGTCACGTCGGGTTCGCGTGATCCTCCTGAAGTCGTGTCCTCGAGGTCGCCTCGGTAGTAGCTGTCCAGGCTCTTGCGCGGCGCGGCAGGATCGGCGCGCGTTACGCGTGCATAAGTGGGATAGATGGTCATCTCGTCGACCAGTCCGCTGCCGTACTCCGTTTCGATGGCATGGAACATCGCCCCCAGGCCGTCGACGGTGTGTAACTGTGGCTCGGGGCTCGAGAAGATCGTGACGTCGGACGCGGCGTATTTGATTCCGAAACCGACAGCCGAGACCAGTGACAGCGCGATGATCACAAGGGCGATCCAACGCGTGTCGAGCGAAGGTTCTTTCCGAAGAATGGGTAGGGACGCCTCGGTCTGCAGATCGGACGTCAAATCTTCGAGATCGCCGAGAGTGACTGCCACCGCGGCGAGTTCGGTCAATTCGTCGTGCTCGGTCGCCGTGAGTTGTCCGTCGGCGAAGGCGGAGTCCAGCACTGCGCAGGTAGCCTCGCGATCGGCATTGCGAGCGCGGGTGGTCCTGGTCAGATCGTTCGGCATGTCCGGGGCCTATCGAGGAGTGAAGGGAGACAAGCGGATCGGGCGGCCATCCGGGGTCAAATCCATTGAGCCGCTCGCGCCGAGGTTGTTGCTGGCGTAGATGGAGATGCGTGGATCGTCGCTCGACGAACTCATGCTGATGTGTGTGATCTCGGCGTCGGGGACGTTGAGATTTGCGGACACTCCTGCCAGATATCCGGCGAGTTTGTCGATGTCGACGGCAGCGAGGTCGAAGGTGACGGTGCTGGCTGCTCGAGTCGACGTGCTGTCGCGTGGTGTGAAACCGCCTCGAAAGTCGATGTCTTCCTCCAGGTTCGGCGAGACAGCGGCGGCGCGAGTGACGCTTGCATAGCCGTCGTAGAAGTTGGCGGAATCGATTATCGTCGTGCCGTACTTGGCGCTGTATCTGGTGATGAATTCCCCGATCCCGCTTGCGGTGACCGTGTTCAACGTCGAACTCACAATGGGGGCAAGCGGTTCGACGTTTTCGGCTGCCGCCGGTGGAGGCGGTGGGGGTGAAGGGTCGGCGGACAAGGTGAGGTACCCGATCAGGCCGGCGAAGATAGTCGATGCGGCTGCGAGGTACCAGATCTTGTCGATACGGCGAACTTTGGCGACGGCGTTGCGCAGCGTTGCTTTCTGCAGATCGCGGACCAGCAGATCGAGCTGTCCGAGCGTGGTCGCGGTCATGGCCGCAGCCGTCCGGTTCGCGTGCTCGTCGACCGTGATCTGGCCGTCGGACAGAGCCGTATCGAGAACGGCGCAGGTATCGGAACGGTCGACGTCGCGCGCACGGGTGCGCGTAGAGGTAGTAGTCGGGGACCCACTCACCGGCTCACCCTAGCTCCCGTACGGGTAGGAACGAGAGATCTCGCCCCACGGCGTGACCTCGATGCGTCCTTGGTGGCCGAGTCCGTTCTCTGCATAGATCGCGATCTCCGGGACGCCGTAGTTCGCGTCCACGATCAAGTGGGTGATCGCGGCGTCCGAAACATTGACATAGTCGCCGATGTTCACCATGTACGGCGCGAGCTTGTCGATCTGGATGGAACCGAGGTCGAAGGTCGGCTGGCCCGTTCGCCGCGGAATGGACGTCACTTCCCTCTCGAAGCCGTCGCGAAAACTGATGGACTCGGTGAGAGCGGGAGCATCGGGGACCGCCCGGCTCACTGAGGAGTAGTCGCCGTGGAAGCTGGCGTCGTCTACGAACATGTCACCGAACTCTTCTCGATACCTCTCGATGAATGCGCCGATTCCTTCCGGCGTCAACGTGTCGATGTGTGCGATCAGGATCGGTTCGACGGTCGGCTCCGGCACCGGGGTGGTGGTCGGCAACGGCGGAGCGAGGGAAGTAGTGCTGGCATAACTGGCTGTGATGTCTTCCGAGGGCGTCAACGGTGACCGACTCCACGCCACTGCTGCGATCGCGCCGACGACGATCAGAGCAGCAGCACCGACGAACACGGCCTTTCGTGCCGTCGACGTCCGAGGCACCGTTTTGGTCTCGATCTTCGGCACCTGCAGATCGTTGACCAGGCGTGCGAGTGCGAGCAGGGTCTTCGCGGACTTCGCCTTCTCGGTCCGGTCGAAGTAGTCCTCCGCGCTCAACTGCCCTTCGGCGTACGCGGCGTCCAACACATTGCACGTTTCGACGCGATCAAGATCACGAGCGCGCGTCATCGGAGAACGAGAAGACTTCACAGGAAGTGATCGTAATGGCTGGTCGCCATGCCCCCAGCCCCCGAAATGTGTTCATCGTGACCCTCCCGAACCGTCCGTCGCGGCACGGACGCACGTACGCTGGTCAGGTGCGGATACAGCGGCAAGTTGTGGACTACGCGCTCGCGCGTCGGTCTGTGCTGGCCGAAGTGTCTGCGGGTCGGACCGACGTCAAGCAGGTGTGTGACGCCGATCCGTACCTACTCAGAGCCGCGAAGTTCCACGGCCGGGGCAGCGACGTCGTCTGCCCCATTTGCCGCAAGGAACAGTTGACGCTCGTGTCCTGGGTGTTCGGCGACAAGCTCGGTCAGGTTTCGGGATCGGCCCGAACCTCGGACGAGCTCGCTCGGCTTGCGGAAACAGCAGAGGAGTTCACGGTGCACGTTGTAGAGGTGTGCCGTACCTGCAGTTGGAACCACTTGGTGCAGTCCTATGTGCTCGGCGCAGTACCTGCGCCGCCGCGACCGCGGCGAGCACGCCCACCAAGCCGGCGCACCGCCAGCGAGTAACGCCACACCCGAAGAAGGGCCCGATCGAAGTCTGCACGTGATCGGTCCGTGACCACTGGAGATTTGATTCGTGAGTTCCCCCAGCAACAACAACCCGGGCGGCAACAACCCGGGTGGCCGTCCCGTCGGTCCCAACCGTCCCGCCGGACCTCCTCAGGGTCGTCCGCCGCAGGGACGTCCCATGGGCCCACCACCGCAGGGACGCCCTCCGATGGGTCCGCCCCCTCAGGGTCGTCCGCCGCAAGGTCGTCCGATGGGACCCCCGCCCCAGGGGCGTCCGCCGCAAGCCCGACCTGCCGGCCCGCCTCCTCAGGGCCGCCCCGCCGGTCCCCCTCCTCAGGGTCGTCCGCCGCAAGGCCGACCTGCCGGCCCGCCGCCTCGAGATCGCGCCGTAGGCGCTCAGGCGAACGAACCGACCCAGCGCGTCGCGGCAGCAGCAGCGACCACCCGTAGCAACGCGGGCACCCGCCCGCCGGTCGGACCTCCACCGACGAAGCCACCGACAGGTGGCTCCGGTGGCGGTGGCAACGACGGACAACCCCCGAAGGGAAGAAAGAGCACCGTGAAGAAGAAGTCCAAGTGGCGCACAGTTCGCCGCTCGGCCTACGTCTTGGTGGCGCTCGGTCTTGTTCTGCCCGTCCTTGCCTTCATGGCGGCGTACATCGTGCAGGACGTCCCCAAGCCCGGTGACCTCAAGACCAATCAGGTGGCGACGGTCTTTGCCGCCGACGGCACCACGGTGATCAGCACTGTCGTCCCGCCAGATGGCAACCGCGTCGAGGTCTCGCTCGATCAGGTACCGCCGCACGTTCGCAACGCTGTTCTGGCCGCAGAGGACCGCGATTTCTACTCGAACCCGGGCTTCTCGATCTCCGGTTTCGCACGCGCGGCCCGAGACAACGTCCTCGGTCGCGACAGCGCCGGTGGTGGCTCGACCATCACGCAGCAGTACGTCAAGAAGGCGCTTGTCGGCTCGGAGCGTTCGCTGACGCGAAAGATGAAGGAACTCGTCATCTCCTCGAAGATGGCCAACGAGTGGTCCAAGGACGACATCCTCGCCGCGTATCTGAACACCATTTACTTCGGTCGCGGCGCATACGGCATCGGCGCAGCATCCAAGGCTTACTTCGGTAAGCCCGTCGACCAGCTGTCCATCGAAGAAGGCGCCGTCCTGGCGTCGTCGATCCAGCTTCCGTCGCTCCTCGATCCCGAGACCAACCCGACAGGCGCGAAGTCCCGCTGGGATTACGTGCTCGACGGCATGGTGTCTGCAGGCACGCTGGATCAGGCCGCGCGCACGCCGATGCAGTACCCCGCTTACATCCCGCTCGCCCAGGTCGACAACAGCAGCCAGGGCTCGACCGGACCCGAAGGCCTGATCAAGCGTCAGGTGCTCAAGGAGATCGGCGACGCTGGAATCAGCGAGCAGTTGCTCAACACCGAGGGCTTGCAGATCACCACGACCATCGACCCGCAGGCTCAGGCCGCAGCGGTCGAGGCAGCCCGTTCCAACATGGAGGGTGAGCCGGAGAATCTGCGTACCGCAGTTGTCTCGGTCGATCCGAAGACCGGAGCCGTCAAGGCGTACTACGGCGGTGAGGACGGCGCGGGATACGACTTCGCGAATGCCGGACTTCAGACCGGTTCCTCGTTCAAGGTGTTCGGCCTCGCAGCCGCCCTGGATCAGGGAATCCCGCTCTCGCAGATGTATGACAGCTCACCGCTGACCGTCAACGGCATCTCCATCGGCAACGTCGAAGGTGAAAGCTGCGGCACCTGCACCATCGCAGAGGCGCTCAAGCGTTCGCTGAACACCAGCTTCTACCGTCAGATGCTCAGCCTCGACGGCAACGGCCCGCAGGAAATCGCGGACATCGCTCACAAGGCAGGCATCCCGAAGGACATCCCGGGTGTCGGCCCGTCGCTCACCGAGGCCGACGGTTCCGGCCCCAACAACGGCATCGTGCTCGGCCAGTACCAGGCCCGCGTGCTCGACATGGCGTCGTCGTACGCGACACTCGCCGCGTCCGGTACGTATCACGCACCGCACTTCGTGCAGAAGGTCGTCGCGGCCGACGGCACCGTGCTGCTGGACCGCGGCGCGCCCGCCGGTGAAGACCGCATCGACGCTGCCGTGGCGGACAACGTGACGGCTGCGATGCAGCCGATCGCGGCGTACTCGCGCGGTCACAACCTGGCCGGCGGACGTCTGTCGGCGTCGAAGACAGGTACCGCGCAGCTCGGTGACACCGGAGCCAACAAGGACGCGTGGATGGTCGGCTACACGCCGTCGCTTTCGACCGCGGTCTGGGTCGGAACTCCCGACGGTGAAGCGATCACCAATTCCGGTGGCGCGATGATCTACGGCTCAGGTCTGCCTTCGGACATCTGGAAGGACACGATGGACGGCGCCCTCGAGGGCACCGACAACGAGAAGTTCCCGACGCCGGGCAAGATCAACGGTCAAGCCGGTGGTGTTCCGGAGTACACGGCTCCCGCACCGCCCAAGACGTCGGCGCCGCCGACCACCGCACCGACGACGACGGAAACCACTCCGCCGCCCGTGGTGACGACGACGCAGGTCGAGGTTCTGCCGGGCATCACGATCCCGATTCCGGGCATCTCCCGGCCGACGACAACCACGCCACAGGTACCAGGGGCAGGCGAGACCACCGAGGAAGAACCGGCAGGTGTGAGCCCCGGCCAGTAGTTGGAGGGTGGTCGGTTCGAAAGACGGTAACCTCGCGGAGTGGCCGCGAATGCTGATGATGCCGAACCGACCTCCCCCGCTCCGCTGGCCGAAGATCTTCGTTCGGCGGATTGGCGGGACGTTCCCAGTCGCAACGACGCGATCGTGTCTGCGCTGTCGGGAACCGTCGGCGGTCCGGTAGGTCGTCACGCACTGATCGGGCGCACTCGCTTCTTCACACCGATGCGAGTGATCCTTCTGCTCGCCGTGGTGTTCTTGGCTTTCGGCTGGTTCACCAAGGCGGGCTGTATTCAGCAGGCGCCGGTCGGCGAGAGCGGGCAGGTCGGCCTCGACTGGAGTGGCAGCCGTCAGTACGTGGCGATGTGTTACTCCGATACCGTTCCGCTGTACGGAGCCGAGCGCCTCGATCAGGGAGCATTCCCGTACAAGACGTCGTGGGAAGAAGTACGCGGCGACGGTTCGATCCAGATGCGGTACATGGAGTATCCGGTCATCTCGGGGCTCTACCAGTACGGCGCAATGAAAGTCGCGAAGGCGTGGGATTCGATCACCTGGCTGCCGGGCGCTATTCAGGTGGCACTCTATTTCAACGTCGTGGCGTTCGGGTTGGCGTTGGCGTGGCTGGTCACCGTGTGGGCGAGCACCCTGCTGGCCGGACGACGAGTGTGGGACGGCGCTCTCATCGCGTGTTCCCCGTTGGTGATCGTGCACGTGTTCACGAACTTCGATCCTCTGGCGACGGCGTTCGCGGCGGGTGGGTTGTTGGCATGGGCACGCAAGCGGCCCGTGCTCGCGGGAATCCTGCTCGGCCTGGGCGGCGCCGCGAAGCTCTACCCGCAGCTCCTACTGGGACCGCTCTTGGTCCTGTGTCTGCGCGCGGGCAAGACGAGGGACTGGCTGGTGACCGCTCTCAGCGCGGTCGCGGCATGGCTTGCGGTGAACCTGCCCATTGCCGCGCTGTACCCCCATGGTTGGTACGAGTTCTTCCGGCTCAACTCCGAACGCGGGGCCGATCCGGATTCGCTCTACAACGTGATCGCGTCGTTCACGTCGTGGAAGGGCCTCGACGGTCCTCTCGCACAGGGTGAGTCGCCGTCGAATCTCAACGCCGTCTCTCTGCTTTTGTTCGTGGCCGTCTGCATCGGTGTCGGATACGTCGCCCTGACGGCGCAGCGTCGTCCGCGAGTTGCGCAGCTGTGCTTCCTGTTGGTGGCGGGCTTCCTGCTCACGAACAAGGTGTGGAGCCCGCAGTATTCTCTGTGGCTGGTGCCGCTGGCCGTGTTGGCCTTGCCGCACCGCAGACTCCTGCTCGCGTGGATGACCATCGACGCCCTGGTCTGGGTTCCACGAATGATGTATTACCTCGGTGTGTCCAACAAGGGGCTGCCCGAGCAGTGGTTCACCGGAACAGTCGTGATCCGGGACATCGCGGTACTCGTTCTGTGCGCGCTGGTGCTCCGGCAGATCTACCGGCCGTCGGAGGATCTCGTGCGGTACGGGTTCATCGACGATCCGGCGGGCGGTGTTCTCGATCAAGCACCGGACAAACGACCTGCCTGGCTACCCGGTTGGCTGAAGCCGTCCAAGGCGAAGGAACCGGAACCCGTCACGGTCTGAGGTCACCACTCGTCGAGGGTGGTGTACCCGTCCTGGACCGCGCGGGCAAACAATGCTGCCTTCGTGGGAGCCGGCCGCCCGACGTCGCTGTACTTCGTGCGGATCCGAGTGATGTGTGTGTTGACGGTGCAGACGCGTAGGCCGAGCGTCTCGGCGACCTCGGACTTGGAATCCGAACGTAGCCAGGCAAGAAGTACTTCGATCTCGCGGACGCTCAGCTTCGGCTTGTGCTTGCCGTGCTTGGGGTTGCCGACTCGGGACACGTTTGCCTCGATCTTCGGAGAAATGCCGATTGAAGACATGCGAGTAGCGCCTTTCGACGGAGGGGATGGGCGTCGACTGCCGTATTTGCAGAAGGGCTGCTGGCTCGGGGTGCGACTGAGACGAGTATTTCGATCGAGGTGTCTCAGTGGAACGGGTGCAACTCTCTCGATACAGAGTCCATACAACGGACAAATCCCCTACCTGCTCCGATAGAGTGCGTCGCTATGAACTCGAAGGCGGAAGCCGGTACGCACAATCAGGTCGATCCCGCCCGGATCGAGTCGCGTGGGCAGTTTGCTGAGACGCTCACTGCACTGCGGAACGCAGCCGGACTGACGGTCCGCGAAGCCGTCGAGCGTTCGGGTGGTTTGCACGGAACCGTCAGCGGATGGTTTGCCGGCCAACACCTGCCGACGCCGGCGAGTACCCCGATGTTTTTCGCGCTCCTCGAGGCCTGCGGCGTCGATTCCGAGGATGAGCGGGAGCGCTGGATCAGTGCGGTGCAACGAGTGAGACAGCTGACGGCCAGACGACGCGGCGACGCCACCGTTCCGTATCGAGGTCTCGAGTCGTTCCGGCAGGAGGACGCCGAGTGGTTCTTCGGTCGAGACGAACTCACTGCCAATTTGGCGGAACGGGTGGCGTCGGCGATACAGGGTGAACGTCGCCGTCAGTTCATGGTGATCGGTGCTTCCGGCTCGGGTAAGTCGTCGTTGCTGCGGGCCGGGCTCGCCCCCAAGATCGCTGGAGACGATCCACGGTTCGACGGCTGGCGGGTGGAAATCCGGCAGCCGGGTACGGGAGGAATCCCGTCGTCGATTTCCGACGAACCAACAGTCTTGATGCTCGATCAGTTCGAGGAACTGTGGACGCAGTGCGACGGTGATCGTCGCGAGGAAATACTGCAGACTCTCGCGGAACTCGGTGAGAACACCATTGTCGTCATCGGCATGCGTGCCGACTTCTACGGGCTCGCGGCGAAGGAACCGCTTTTGGTGCCACTGCTCGACGACTCGCCGATGGTGGTCGGGCCGCTGACCGAAGAGCAGTTGCGCGAAGTGATCGTCGAGCCGGCGGTCAAGGCCGGGATGACCGTGCAGAGCGAGTTGGTTCAGGTTCTGGTCTCCGAGCTGACACCACGCGGCTCGCGCACGGCCAGCGACCCCGGAGCTTTGCCATTGTTGTCGCACGCACTGCTGGGGACCTGGCAACGGTCGACGCGTAAGACGCTGACCGTCTCGGATTACTACGCCACCGACGGGATCGCCGGAGCCGTCCAGCAAAGCGCGGAGGAAGTGTACGGCGAGCTCACAGAGCGGCAGCAGCAGTTGGCGCGCAGGATCTTCCTCCGGTTGGTCAACGTCGACGAAGTGACGCAGACGCGTCGGCGGGCACCGCGCACCGAACTCTTCCTCGGTGACGACGTCGACGACGTGAATACCGTCATCGACCGGTTCGCCTTACGCCGCCTTCTCACCGTCGACGAGGAGACCGTCGAGGTTTCGCACGAGGTCTTGCTGTCCGCGTGGAGTCGGCTTCGCGATTGGATCGACTCGGACCGCGCCGGTCTGGCGGTGCATCGCAGGTTCACCTACGCGGCGCAGGTGTGGGAAGACAGTGGACGCGACCCCGGCGCGCTGCTCGGACCCGCACGTCTTCATCTGACGGAAGAATGGCTGCGTTCGGGCGAACTCGGGCTCCCACTGGAACCGAGTCGGACCCGTGCCGCCGACCTCAATGCCACCGAGCGGGAGTACCTCGCCGCGAGCATCGAGCATCGTGATCAGCAGGAATTTGCCGATCGCCGACGTACACGCGTGCTACGACGGCTCGTGACTGCGTTGGCAGCCGCGTCGGTGATCGCTCTGGTGTTGGCGGTGGTTGCGACCGTCGCCGGTATCGGAGCCAATCGTCAACGTGTCCAAGCAGATACCGCGCGAGACGAGGCGATGTCGCGTCAGGTGGCCACCGAGTCGATCAGGATGCGCGAGCGGGATCCGTCGCTGGCGTCGCAGCTTGCTCTGGCGGCATTTGCGGTCAACGAAACAACCGAAGCCCGCTCGGCATTGCTGGATGCGTCGGGCGTTCATTCGGCTACTCGCATCATCGGACCGCCCGGCGCGATGAAGGCCCGGATCAACCCAGCTGGAACTGTTGTGGCGGTGGGTGGTTCGGACGGGAAGGTCAGGCTTTATCCGATGGTGGACGGTGTTGCCTCAGCCGTTCCGCAGGCAGAGTTCCTCGGAGTCTCGGAGGGCACGGCCCTCTTTGCCGTCGCCTACAGCCCGGACGGACGGCTCCTTGCGACCGGTGGTGCCGGCGGCGCTGCACTCTGGGATGTGTCGGACCCGAAGAATCCGGTCCGTGGAACACTTCCCGTCGACGGTGAACGCGTAGTGCAGGACATGGAGTTCAGCCCAGACGGAACCAAGCTGGTCGCCGGTACCTCGACGCCCGACGTCCTGCGATGGAACATCGACACCTCCACGAATGCCGTTGCTTTGCCTGCTCTTCCGCATCCAGCTGACGGCATTGTCACCGCGACGTTCAGCCCCGACGGACGTTCCCTCGTGGCGGGCGGGCGTCAAGCGACTCTGCGCGTGTGGGACGTCGCGAAGTGGGGTGAGGAATCGGCGCCGATCTTCGCGACCGAGCCCAACGGCACCACCGTCCACTACCTCGGCGTTGCCTTCAGCCCGGACGGACGTGAGCTCGCGGCGGGAACCACTGGCAGGGAGGTGGTTCGGTGGGACATGAGCGATCCGGCGCGCCCCTCTCCCCTGCAGGCACTGACGGGATTTTCCAGCTACGTCAACGAACTGAACTACGGCAAAGACGGAACACGTCTTGCCGCAGGAAGTTCCGACAACTCCGTGCGCGTGTGGGACCCCCGAACCGGGGCATTGATCGAAACACTTCCGGACAGTGGGGCGGTGACCACCGTCGACTACAGCGATGACGGCCGCAATCTGGTCACCGGGGGACTCAACGGTGTGACTCGCGTGTGGGCTCTTCCGGGTCCGGTCTGGGCGGGAGCTCGGGACACGATCTTCACCAGTCCCTTTGCCGCGGACGGCTCGCGTCTGGTGGCCGGCGTCGGTGCCAGGGGTGGCGCGATGTTGGCGTGGAACACCGAGGATCTCGATCGCCCCGCGGTGATGCCGGAGTTGAAACCGCAAGGGGCCGAAACTTTCAGCGGTGCGTCGGCGGTGTCGGCAGACGGGAACCTGGCTGTGAGCGGCACCGGCGGCGGCGGTGCATATCTTTGGGACCTGAGTGATCCGGCGTCGCCACGTATCTACGGCGAGCCTGCGGTATATGTGAAGGGCATCGTGGCGGTTGTCGCACTGAATCCCGCCGGAGATCTGCTGGCGGTGTCCTCGCAGGACGACAACAGTATTGCGTTGGTCGACGTTTCCGACCCGTCGGCTCCGAAACTGTTGTCGTTGACCGATGTCGGCTCCTACCCGCAGATGATGGCCTTTCAGCCAGGTACCGACATCTTGGCGATCGCGAACGCCAAGAACGAAGTGGATCTGTGGGACGTGTCGAACGCAGCGTCGCCCCGGGTGGCGGCGACGGTGGGTGGATTCGAAAGCTACGCATTAGCAGTGTCTTTCAGCGCCGACGGAACGCTGTTGGCCGCTGGAAGTGCGGATCACGGTGTCGCCGTGTGGGACGTACGCACACCGTCGGCACCCGAGGAACTCGCTCGTCTCGTCGGCCCCGAGGGCGCAATCTATTCGATCTCGTTCAACCGCGCCGGTGATCGGCTCGCTGCCGGTGTCGGCGACGGAACCGTCTGGCTCTGGGACATCGAGACTCCCTCGCAGGCAACACGATTTGCGACGCTGTCCGCCTACCCGGGTCGCGTCAACGACGCTCAGTTCGCCGGCGAGAGTGACATGATCGCGGGTAGCGGGTCGGACAAGACCGTTCGCTTGTGGGGAATCGACCCCGACGGCGTCGTTGATCGATTGTGCCGCACCGCAGGATCTCCCATCACGGAAGCCGAATGGGAGCGGTACCTGCCCGGTGTTCCCTATCAGGATCCGTGTGCCGGCTGACGTGAGTCAGTTCATCCAGAACTCGAGCGCCGGTTCCCGACCCAGCTCGCCTCCGCTGCCGGTGATCACCAGTCCGGCGGAGGTGAGCTTGTACGTCACGTCCTTGTTGGTGACGGTGAATCCGTTGCCGGTGGGCGTCGGATCGTCGAGTTCGATGGTGGCGCCGTCGCTCAGCCGTTGACCCTTGTAGTAGTAACGCCCGACTCCGGTTTCGCAGATGACGATTCGTGATCCGGTCGTGACGGCGATAGCGACGGCAGGATTGGTGGAGTTGCAACTGGGGCCGCCGGAGATGAAGCCCTGACGGTTGGTGCCCGAGACGGTCGGCGCTGGTCCGATCGAGGTTGTGACGCGTGGGGGCGTCGTCGTTTTCGGCGCTGTGGTGGGTGCACTCGGCGCCCGAGTCGTGGTCGTGGAGTACGAGTACGGCGTCGTATAGGTGAGACTCCGCGAACTCGCTTCATTGGCGGCGTTGCCGAAAGCGGCGGCGAGCAGCCCGAAGAACGCGATCCACACGATCACGGCCAGGATGCCGAGTGCGGTGAAGATGTAGCCGATGATCAGTCCGGCAAGGGCGAGTCCGTCGCCTTCTTCGCCGGTCCGTTTGATCTGGCCGCGAGCGATGTGCCCGAAGACGATCCCCAACGGCGCGATGAGGAACGCGAAGACGAGGGCGAGTACCGCGAGTGTGTTCGTCGGGCGCCTGCCGTACGGATCGGGCTGCCCGTACGGAGACGGTTGCCAATTCTGATTGCCCTGGTACCCGTACCCACCCTGATCGCTCATGAGGTGAATCTTGGCATGGACTTGGCCGAAGAGTGCAGGTGATCGCTAGTTTCGGGTACGTGTCTCGAGCTGAGGTGCGATGGTCGGCCAATCGTCGTCGGTCATCGCGAACAGCGCTGTTGTACGCCAACTGCCATCGGCGCGGCGTCGGTGCTTGCGCAGCAGGCCCTCGAACTGAGCGCCGAGCTTTGCGATCGCTGCCCTGGACTGTTCGTTGAACTCGTCCGTGTGCCACTCGACGCGTACGGCTTCGAGCTGGTCGAAGGCGTGACGAAGCAGGAGCAGCTTCGATTCGGGATTGATCCCGGTTCCCTGAACCGATCGCGACAACCACGTGTACCCGATTGCAAGACTGCGGTTTACCGGGTCGATCTGGTACATGGACGTAGTGCCGACCACGGCGTTCGTCGCGATGTTCACCTGCGCGAAGGCGATCCGATTCGGGTCGTCGGTTGCTACAGCGATGTACTTCTGTGCCTGTTCCCGATCGGTGATGGGCGATGCGGTCCAACGAAAGATCGCCGGGTCGTCGGCAGCAGCGAGCAGAGCGTCGGTGTGCGCGACGCCCAGGGGTTCGAGTCGGACACGATCACCGGTCAGCGTCGGTGATTCGAACCATGATGCAGTCATCAGGCGTGCTCCCGTGAGTGAGTCGGAAGGTTGTTGTCGGAGTTGGCAATCTGATCGGTCCCACCGGCAAGCGGATACCGCAACGGGACTCGCAGGAACAAGAAGAAGAACACGGCGAGCAGGATGACGTGGCCCCACACGCTCGCCTGGACGACGGCCTCGTACTTGCTCGGATCGAGATTCATGTCCAGTTGGTAGAAGTACCGGAAGATGCCGATACCCAACGCTGCGTCGGCGATCAGATAGGCGACGATCCAGAACCACCGGATCTTGAACAGTACGAGGAAAGGCAGGATCCACAGTGTGTACTGCGGTGAATTGACCTTGTGCAGCAACACGAATCCGCACAGCATCGCGGCACTGACTGCAATCCACGGAAAGTAGCCGTCGCGGACGTAGCGGCGCCAACCCAGATACATCGCGAGCGCGAACGACAACAGGATCATCACCGGAGACAGGATGCTCACCAGTGCGTCGTAGTCGGCGTTGAGTTCGCGAACTCCGAAACCGTAGAAGGGGCGCAACCCCCAGAACCACACCGAGTTGGTGGTGATGTCCGCGCTTCGCTTCTCCTGGAAGCTGAACGACGCGCGCCAGCCTTCGTAGGAAATGAGGGCGAACGGCAGGTTGACGAGGACGACGGTGACGATCGCCGCGCCCGCCGTCATCAGCGCCCCACGAACGTCGTAGCGCTTGCCTTCGGTGCCGCGTAGAAGCACGTAGGCCATGAGCGGCAGCACGAACATTCCCGGGTACAGCTTCAAACAGAAACCGATCGCCAGGATGACGGCCGCCAGAACCGCGCGAGTTCGCAGCGGGATCCGCTCGAACGTCATCAGGAAGATCGCGCCGACGCTGGTGGCCACCACCGGGAGCTCCCAGTTGTGGAATGCGTACAGAACCAGGGGCGGAGTCGCCGACCACACGAGCGCGTACGCGCCGCTCATCTTGCCGAGCATCCACGCCGTGAGCAGTCCGAAAGGAGCCAGGATCAGGGCCGAGTGCAGAAGGAAATCGGTGTCGGTGTGTGAGCCGATACCGCCCAGCCACATCAGAATTCCGCTGAGCACCGGGTATTCGACGGTTCCGCCGGTCAGGAATCCTTCGGGCGTTATCCCTCCGGTGACGAAGGGGAACAGATGCTGATCGATACCTCGTCCGAGCCAGAGCAACTGAATGTCGGAGTAGCAGACGTCGATGTTCTTGTTGACGTCGAAGTTCAGGCTTCGTCCGTCGGGCGCGAACGGTGCACCGCCGCATCTGGCCTTGTTGAAATAGCCCAGCGCCATCGTCAGCCCGCACAATCCGACGACCAACGCCAGGATCGACGCCGGGGTCTTGCGGTCTGTTCGCATGATTCTCACCCTAGGGGGCGCAGTGGCTCGCGGGGTGATGCGTCTGCACCACGCGTCGCGCATCGACCTGGCGGTCTCCCCGGAGGGCTGGGACGATTTCCCTGGTCAAGGCCCCTCGTGTAACCTACGAGGGTTGCTGACGCAACGACCCTCCTGCCACGGATAGTCCGTGGCCGTTTTCACTTAGTCCACAGGAGGTGATGAGGTCTTATGCGTCATTACGAATTGATGGTCATCCTTGACCCCAGCCTGGACGAGCGCACTGTCGCTCCTTCACTGGATACGTTCCTCAATGTTGTGCGCCAGCACGGCGGCACGATCGACAAGGTCGATGTCTGGGGTAAGCGTCGTCTCGCCTACGAGATCCTGAAGCATGCTGAAGGTATCTACGCGGTGATCGACATCAACGCCACTCCCGCCACCGTCGCTGAGCTCGACCGTCAGCTCGGTCTGAACGAGTCGGTTCTGCGCACGAAGGTTCTGCGCCACAACAAGTAATTACTGTCGGTAGCGAGCTCTACTCTCGCGCCCAACGGTCTTACATCAATGCAGGAGGAACCACATGGCTGGCGACACCATCATCACCGTCATCGGAAACCTGACGGCTGATCCTGAACTTCGTTTCACCCCGGCGGGTGCCGCGGTTGCAAACTTCACGGTTGCTTCCACGCCCCGCACCTTCGACCGTAATTCCAATGAATGGAAAGACGGCGATGCGCTGTTCATGCGTTGCAACATCTGGCGCGAAGCAGCCGAGAACGTCGCGGAGAGCTTGACCCGTGGTTCACGAGTAATCGTGAGCGGCCGGCTCAAGCAGCGTTCGTACGAAACTCGCGAGGGCGAAAAGCGAACTGTCGTCGAGCTCGAAGTCGATGAAATCGGTCCTTCACTGAAGTACGCCACGGCAAAGGTCAACAAGGCCAACCGTGGTGGCGGCGGTGGAGGCGGCAACTTCGGCGGTTCCTCCGGCGGATCGGGTGGCGGACGTCCGAGCGCTGCACCTTCGGGTGGAGACGATCCTTGGGGCAGTGCGCCTCAGGCTTCGGGCTCCTTCGGTGGTGCGGGCAGCGACGAACCGCCCTTCTGATCCGTACCTGATCAGGAACATCCAGAAAAGAGCAAAGACATGCCGAAGCCGCCCTTGCGCGACAAGGTTATGAAGAAGAAGGTCTGCACCTTCTGCAAAGAGAAGAACACGCAGATCAACTACAAGGACACGACGTTGCTTCGTAAGTACGTCAGCGATCGCGGAAAGATCCGTGCTCGCCGTGTCACCGGCAATTGCGTCCAGCACCAGCGCGACGTTGCCATTGCCGTCAAGAACTCACGTGAGGTAGCACTGCTGCCTTACGCCACCGTGGCTCGCTAAGGAAAGGGAGGAAAGAACATGAAGCTCATCCTCACCGCTGACGTGGACAACCTCGGTGCGCCTGGCGACACCGTGGAGGTCAAGGACGGCTACGGCCGTAACTACCTGCTCCCCCGCGGACTGGCAATCGTCGCCACTCGTGGCGCCGAGAAGCAGGTCGAGGGCATCCGTCGTGCACAGGAAGCGCGCGCTGTGCGCGGCCTGGATCACGCCAAGGAGCTCAAGGCAGCTATCGAGGGCCTCGAGTCCGTAACGCTGACGGTCAAGACCGCCGGTGGCTCGGGCAAGCTCTTCGGTTCGGTTACCGTCGCTGACGTCGCTGCTGCGATCAAGGCTGCCGGTGGACCGGTTGTCGACAAGCGCTCCATCGTGTTGCCGAAGGCTCACATCAAGAACACGGGCAAGCACGCCGTGGTCGTGAACCTGCACCCCGATGTGGTTGCCAAGTTCAACCTGAACGTCGTCGGCGCATAGTCGACTGTTCGTCTCGTCGGGCCCCGCACACTTCGGTGTGTGGGGCCCGACGTTTTGTTTCGGGGTGCGGTGTGCCGCCTGGCAGCGTCCCGAATCGGACCTGGGGATAACTCTCACACTGTGATGTTCGACTTGGTGATCAGTGACGAATCGGGCGAGGCAACACGCCCGACACGCCGACGCGCCGACTGTGGAAAAACTATTTTCATCAACAGGCCTGTGAAATTGTGGATAGCCATCTACCTGGTCTTTTGTAGTTACTAAGCAAAGTAGTCCCCAAATGCTCCACAGGCGGTGCACACCGTGGGGCGGGAGTTTCCACAAAGCATCCACAGGTTTATCCACAGTCCGGTTTGTATGCGGACCTACTAGTCCCTAACGTCATCTCGGCGTCTATCTACAGCTCGGCCGAATGCGGCTAGGGGATGTCGGTGGGGGCAGGTACAAATGATGAGGGCGCTGCGGTTTCTGGCAGTGTCGTCGAGTGTTTTACGGGAAGGTCTCGCTTGTGGCTGTTGTAGATGATCGAGGACCTTCCGACTTCTCAGGGCCGGACTACCCGGGCCCTCCCGAGGCCGAGCCCGACCAGGAGTTCGGACGCCAGCCACCTCAGGACATGACTGCCGAGCAGTCGGTGCTCGGCGGCATGCTGCTGAGCAAGGACGCCATCGCTGACGTCCTCGAGGTACTGCGTCCGGGTGACTTCTACCGGCCCGCCCACCAGTCCGTCTACGACGTGATCCTGGACCTCTACAGCCGTGGCGAGCCCGCCGACCCGGTGACGGTCTCCGCCGAGCTCGACCGTCGAGGTGAGCTCCGCCGTATCGGTGGTGCTGCCTACCTGGTGACGCTGACCCAGACAGTGCCCACAGCCGCCAACGCCGCCTTCTATGCCGAGATCGTGGCCGAGAAGTCCGTGCTGCGTCGTCTGGTCGACGCCGGTACTCGCATCGTCCAGTACGGCTACGCCGGCACCGAGGGTCAGGACGTGGCCGAGGTTGTCGACCGCGCGCAGGCCGAGATCTTCGAGGTCACCGAGCGTCGAACCACCGAGGACTTCGTACCCCTCACCGAGCTCCTCCAGCCCACGATGGACGAGATCGACTCCATCGCCAGCCGCGGCGGAATTTCCCTCGGTGTGCCCACCGGATTCAAGGATCTCGACGAGATCACCAACGGTCTTCACGCTGGTCAGATGATTATCGTCGCGGCTAGACCTGGTGTGGGCAAATCGACGCTTGGAATGGATTTTTTGCGTTCCTGCTCCATCACGCACGGCATGGCCAGCGTCATGTTCTCGTTGGAAATGAGCAAAACCGAGATCGTCATGCGTCTGCTGTCCGCAGAGGCAAAGATCAAGCTCGGCGACATGCGCTCCGGAAAGATGACCGACGACGACTGGACCAAGCTCGCGCGTCGCATGAGTGAGATCAGTGAGGCGCCGCTATTCATCGACGACTCCCCCAACCTCACCATGATGGAAATTCGCGCAAAAGCGCGGCGGCTCAAGCAGAAACACGACATTCGCCTGATCGTGATCGACTACCTCCAGCTGATGAGCTCGGGTAAAAAGGTCGAGTCCCGTCAGCAGGAAGTCTCCGAATTCTCCCGTAGCCTAAAGCTTTTGGCGAAGGAGCTCGAAGTTCCGGTTGTCGCGATCTGTCAGCTCAACCGTGGTCCCGAGCAGCGAACCGACAAGCGTCCCCAGGTCGCCGACCTTCGTGAGTCCGGTTCACTCGAGCAGGACGCCGACATGGTGATTCTGCTGTACCGCCCCGACGCGACCGAGCGAGACGATCCCCGTGGCGGTGAAGCCGACCTGATTCTGGGTAAGCACCGTAACGGCCCGACCGCGACAATCACTGTGGCGCACCAGCTTCACCTGTCCAAGTTTGTGGACATGGCCCGGGGATAGTGGCTGCCGCCATCGCCTGAAGGTGGGACGGATTTCAGATCTTGTGAGATCTTGCTACAAGCACCAATTCGATTCCACTAGTGCAAAATTCGGTTTTTCTACAGGTGGGGTAGTGCTGCAGTGAGGAAGACGGCGCCGAAGGCGATTCCGGCGATGCCGGTGAGGATCCCGACCACGCCGGCGGTGTTGTCGCCCAGATCGCGTCCGGGGGTGTCGGGTCGGCGCGCTGCCAGGGCGGTTCCGATGGCGGCGGCACCGAGGAGGATGCCGAGGCCGAACATCCAGAACGTCAGTATCGAGAGTGCACCGAGCATCAACGCCATGTCGCTGTATTCATCGCTGGTGATAGGACGATGGTGATCCCACCAATCGGGTGGAGTGTGCGCGCGGGATTCGGTGTTGTCGGTGTTGTCGGATTGCTCGTGCGGGGGGATGGTGGATGCAGTCATGGCAGCTAAAGGGTTCTCGCGCTGATTCTTTCGTGTGGTGGATGTACCGGTGTGCGCCACGGGTGTGCAGTGGGAGATCGAAGCGATGGTGGGTGAGGCCCGAGAACCCATCGCGTGTCCTCGGGAGTCACCCCACCATCAAGCGGTGTTCGGGCCAGGCGGATCAGGCTTCGATCTGCACCTGTGTTGTCGATCCGGCGTTATCGGTTCGGGAGGGTGGTCCGGAGGAGACCTCGATCCTCCGCGGTTTCGCCTTCTCTGCGATCGGCAACGTCACCGTCAACACGCCGTTGTCGTACGAGGCCTCGATCTGTTCGGCGTCGATGTCGTCGCTGATGGACAGCTGCCGTTTGTATGTTCCAGCGAAACGCTCACTCGCCAGCCAGCTCACACCCTCTTCGGAGAGGGCGGTGCGGTGCGCGGTCAACGTCAGGGTCGAGCCGTCGATGCGGACGTCCACTGATCCTGGGTCGACGCCGGGAAGATCGGCGTGCAGGACGTACTGGTCCTCGACCTTGTAGAGGTCCATCGGCATGAACCGTGGACTGCGTCCGTTGCCGGTTCCCGCGGCGAGTACGGACTTGGTGATCGCGTCGATGTCGGTGAAAGGATCGAAACGAAGCACAGCAACACACCTCCCATGTCGTGAAAAGAAAGGTCACCGCCACTGTGGCGGTTGACCGAACTTACTGTGCGAGAACATGATAACCACACGAATTAGCACTCTGCAACCGAGAGTGCCAGAAGCTTTGGGGAAGTGTTCCGGTCCCTGAAGATCGCTGCTTTGCCTGGTCCCGACAAAAGCGGTGGCCGCCTTCGGCCTCGATTCGAAGCGGGCGGCGCGGTACGGCACTTCGTCAGTAGCGGCGGTGCGGCAACGGATCCGCCGGAGCCCCGACTCTGCGTGTGCGAGTCGGGGCGTATGACCGACGTCGGCATTGAGCACACAACACCGATGACCCACTATCCGTGCGAAGTCGACGTTCATGTCGTCCGCACATCTTCAACCATAAACAGTGCGATCGGTATAAATCATGTTCAGTCGCCTTCGATGCCAAGAAGTGACATGGCCGTTTGCATGGCAAGGTGAACATCTGGGTCGTCACGCTAGCGGCGCAGTAGCCGCGGTGCCTGGAAAGGTGGCCCGTGCCTGGTATTTGGTTTGCAGACGTCTGTTCCGAATGCTTTTGCAAAATAGGTCTTTTCCCGATGTTTGCGGGTGGATCGGGCATCGAACATCGCGGGTGCTCGTTCGTCGGAGTCGCTGCGAACGATGTCGGTGTTCGTGCACACACCGAACCGGCTGTAAGGGAGAACACTTCGGCTACCGTCAAAGCTTGCTCATCACAATGGAACTGGGACTTTCGACCCTGTCGTCTACAAGCAGTGCGCAATAACCTTCGTCGGGTCGGGGGCACCCGTTCCGTTCGAGGGGGCAAACAATCGGGCGGGTGTTCGTCAAGGCAAGGCCATATCACCCTCACTGGTCTCCTTGCCGGGCCTTGAGCTGTGCGCGCCCAGAAGTGCTCAGGGCCCGCCCGATGCGGGGATCGAGAAAGTGAAGACGAAAGGTTCTCAGATGAGCCGAAGGAGTGATCGGCGATCGACAAGTTCTGCTCGCCGCCTGGCCACGCGGACTACCGGTGTCAGAGGTTCGGCGTGTAAGCCGAACTCGCTCACGGCAGAAGATCTGAGGGCTGTAATCGAGTCCCTCACTGGAGTTCTCGCTGCTCGAGAATCGAGCGCGGAAACCGCACCTCTCGCCGGAAATCCTCCGTCGTCGACGCCAACTGACAGGCAGTTCTGAATCGCACCGGTATTTTCGCAGCCGGACAGCATATTCGAACTCGGACGCGCTGTCAGCCGGGACGGGTGGTAATCACAGAAGTAGGTGGAAGATGTCGAAGGCGACTGTCCATTGGGCTGTGCCGGGGTTCTTGCGGTCCGGTTCGACCGTGGCGAAGGTTTGCGCCAGCGCTACGCTCAACCCTCCTGCGATCAGCGGCAGTCGTTGCTCTGTCTCCTCTGAGAGGGCCACGTCCAAGGGCGGGCGGGCCGTGAGCTGATCGAGCAGCGGTTGAAGTTCGATCTCCTCGTCGAGTTTTTCGAACCGGTGGATGCTCTCCTGTAATCCCTTGGTGATCGGCAGGTCCCACGGTTCGATCACGTCGCGCAAGTTTGCTTTCGCGGAGGCTTTCCCGATCAGGATCACGTCGTAGATCTTGTCGTCGATGAAATCGGTATAGCGCTTGAGATCGTTCCGGTCGACCTGCAGTCCGGCCGCTGCCCTGAAGAACCGCTGGAATTTCACGGTGCCCATTACTGGCATGTCGTCAGCTCCTTTCGAAGTATTCATGGATTTGGCGTACGGCCATCGCTCCTTCACCGACGGCGGATGCGACTCGTTTCACCGAACCGCGGCGGATGTCGCCCGCCGCGAACAGGCCGGGCAGGCTGGTTTCGAGCGTCCTGGACAGGCCGCCGTTGATTGGCAGGCTGCCGTCCGCTCGTGCGTGGATCGCGTCCACACCGGTGAGGACGAAGCCGTGGTCGTCGAGTGCGATCGCGTCGGCAAGCCACCCGGTGTGCGGTACCGCCCCGATGAAGACGAACAGGGCGCGCACCCGAACCGTGTCCTGGTCGCCGGTGCGATTGTCCTCGACTGCAATTGCTTCGAGGTATTTCTCGCCGTGGACCGCACGAATCTCGGTGTGCCGGTGCACGGTGACCCGCGGATGGTGTTCGATCTGGTCGACCAGGTATCGGGACATGCTCTTCCCGAGGTCATCGCCGCGGATGAGCAGGTGCACCTGTGAGACGTGCTCGGCGAGGAAGACGGCGGCCTGGCCGGCGGAGTTGCCGCCACCGACGATGGCTATCGGGTCGGTGCCGCATATCCGTGCTTCCTGATGCGTTGCGGCGTAGTACACGCTTGTTCCTTCCAGCGCCTCGATCCCCTGAACGGCCAACTTGCGGTACCGCGCCCCGGCGGCGAGCACAACGGCCCGGGCGTGCACCGACCCGCCGTCCGCCAGTCGGAGCACATGGTTCCCGGCCTCGGATCCCAAACCGGTCACTTCTGCCGACACCAGGATGCGGGCGCCGAACTTCCCGGCCTGGAGCACGGCTCGCTCGGCCAATTCGGAGCCGGAGACCCCGGCGGGGAATCCCAGATAATTCTCGATCCGGGATGAGGTACTGGCTTGGCCGCCCGCAGCGATCCGCTCCAACGTCACCGTGTTCAACCCGTCCGAGGCGCCGTACACCGATGCGGCCAGGCCGGCCGGTCCGGCACCCACGACGACGAGGTTGTAGACGTCCTTGGCTGCGTCCGCGACGGGTGCCGGGACAGGAAGCCCGACGACGCGTGCGAGTTCCGCATTCGTCGGATTGCGCAGCACCTTCTCGCCGTGCCAGATCACGACGGGTGTGTCCTCGGGTGCGACGTTCAGGCTGCGTAGCAGCTGCTCCACTCGTTCGTCCTGTTCCAAGTCGAACCACTTGTGGGGCAGACGGTTTCGCATCGCGAACTCACGAAGTCGCAACGTATCCGGGGAGAAGCAGGAGCCGATTATCCGGAATCCGGAGCCGAGCCCGATCAGCAAGTGCCGACGCACAAGGTAGGCGCGCAGGATCAAATCGCTGAGCACGGGATCGTGGGCAATCAGCTCGCGTACCTGCTCGGCCGGGACGACGAGTATCTCGCCGTCCTCGATCGCTTCGGCGGTGAAGAACGCCACCTGACCTTCCAGGAGTCCGAGCTCGCCCAGGAAACGCCCAGGACCGTGCACGCGCAGTATCCGGCGCTCGCCGTCCGCGTCGCCTTCGTCGACGACTGCGATCTTTCCGGAAAGGACGACGACGAAATCGTTGTCAGGCGCGCCTTCTCGGATCAGCACCTCGCCGGCGTGAACTGGTCGACGCGAGCCACCGACCTCGAGCTTTGCGACCTGGTCGTCCGTCAGCCGCGGGAAGGCGCCCTCCTCGTCCGGGGTCTCGTCGTCGACCGGCGGGCTGTACCCGATGGGTGAGGCGCCCTCAGACGAAGTTCTGGTCGACATAACACCACCGCCAATCCTCGCCGGGCTCCATCGACTGGACGGATCGGATGCCCGATGGCGTGAGCGTGAGCACTCGCGTGCCTGCCCGGCGAAGAGTCGCAGCAACCGACGTGTCCGCACGTCAGGCACAGCCTCAGATGCACCCACGGGGTGCCGAGGCGAAGACATTCCTCGCAGCCCTGCGGGGTACGGGGCACCACGGCCCGGATCGCGGTTACATGTGGGTCCGCATGGACAGGACTCATGACTTCGCCTCCTCGCCGGCATTTTCCGAGAGCGCCTGATCGAGCCACGTGCGCAGCTGGGGGACCGGAGCTGCGCCCGACTGGCGAGCGAGAACCTCACCCCGGTCCATCACCAGCAGAGTCGGCACGGCGCGGACGGTGAATCGTTCAGCCGTCCGGGGTGCAGCATCGACGTCGACCTTGACCAGCTTGATCTGGCCGGCGTGTTCTCTGGCGAGCTGCTCGAGCGCGGGGCTGACCATGCGACACGGGCCGCACCACGTCGCCCACAGATCCACGAGCACAGGCACCGAGGATTTTTCGACGATCTCCGCGAAGTCACCGTCTCCCGCCGCGGCGATCCAGGGCAGCGGCTCGTGGCAGTTGCCGCAGCGAGGTTTTCCTTCCCCTGCTGCCGGGATGTTGTTGGTCTTGCCGCAGTTCGGGCACTTCACCTTTTCGGATCCCATGACCAGTTACCTCTTCTCAGGCCGCCGCGAAGGCGGGTTCGGCATACGCGACGGCAAGCTCGCCGCCGTCCACCGTGACGCTGATGGTGCCGTCCGGTTTGATCTCGCCGCGCAACAGTGCACGGCCGATCTTGGTTTCGACCTCGTGTGCGATGTATCGGCGCAGCGGCCGCGCACCGTAGACAGGGTCGAACCCGTGTTCGGCGATCAGTCGGCGTGCCTCCGGCGTGATTTCCAGGTGTATCTGTCTCTCCGACAACCTGTTTCGAAGGTCGGTGAGTTGCAGTTCCACTATGTACTCGATCTGGGGCAGGGTGAGTGGGGAGAACAGCACGATGTCGTCGACCCGGTTGAGGAATTCGGGGCGGAAATGCCCGCGCAGTTCTGCCATCACCCGTTCCCTGGCGTCCGGCTTGATTTCGCCGTCGGCTGTGACCCCGTCGAGGAGATGCTGGGATCCGATGTTGGAGGTCATGATGATCACCGTGTTCCGGAAATCGACTTGCCTCCCTTGAGAATCGGTGATCCGGCCGTCGTCGAGCACCTGCAGCAGGGTATTGAAGACGTCGGCGTGGGCCTTCTCGATCTCGTCGAAGAGCACCACGGAGTACGGCTTACGCCGCACCGCCTCGGTGAGCTGGCCACCTTCGTCGTACCCGACGTATCCGGGAGGTGCACCGATGAGCCGACTCACCGTGTGCCGTTCCTGGTACTCGCTCATATCGAGGCGCACCATGTTGTCTTCACTGTCGAATAGGGCGCTGGCCAATGTCTTTGCAAGCTCGGTCTTTCCGACGCCCGTCGGGCCCAGGAAAATGAACGAACCGATCGGTCGACGAGGATCACGGATACCGGACCTCGCCCGGATCACAGCGTCCGCGACCAGTTGCACCGCCTCGTCCTGACCGACGACCCGCTCGTGCAGGATCTCGTCGAGCTTCAACAACTTCTCCCGCTCACCTTCTTGCAGCCGGGCGACCGGGATACCCGTCCATGCGGCCACGATCTCTGCGATCTCGTCTTCGGTGACCACTTCACGCAGCAACGGATTTCGGCCTTGTCTGGTGGCCAGTTGCTCCTCCGCCGCCTCGAGCCGGCGTTCGAGCTCGGTGATCTCGCCGTATCGCAACTCGGCTGCCCGATTGAGGTCGTAGTTGCGTTCGGCGGCCTCGGCCTCGACGCGCAACCGTTCCAAATCTCCTCGCAGTTCTTGCACCCGCCGGATCGCCTGCCGCTCCGCCTCCCATTGAGCGTGCCGGGCGTCTGCCTCGGCCCGCAGGTCGGCCAGCTCCTTGCGCAATTCTTCGAGGCGCGCTTTGCTGGCCGCGTCCGTTTCCTTGGACAGTGCGGCCTCTTCGATCTCCAGACGGGTCACCTTCCGGGTGAGCTCGTCGAGTTCGGCAGGCATCGAATCGATTTCGGTGCGGAGCCGAGCGCATGCCTCGTCTACGAGATCGATCGCCTTGTCCGGAAGGAAGCGGTCGGTGATGTACCGGTGCGAGAGGGTCACGGCGGCCACCAATGCACCGTCTTGAATTTTCACGCCATGGAACACCTCGAGGCGTTCTCGAAGTCCGCGCAGAATCGAGATCGCATCCTCGGCACTGGGCTCGTCGACGAGAACGGTCTGGAATCGACGCTCCAGTGCCGCATCGGATTCGATGTGCTTGCGATACTCGTCGAGAGTGGTGGCACCGATCATGTGCAGTTCGCCGCGTGCGAGCATCGGTTTGAGCATGTTGCCGGCGTCGAGAGACCCCTCGCCGCCGACCGAGCCCGCTCCGACCACGGTATGCAACTCGTCGACGAACAACAGGATGCGCCCCTCGGCAGCCTTCACCTCGGACAGCACGGCCTGCAGTCGCTCCTCGAACTCGCCGCGGTACTTCGCACCGGCCACCAGAGAACCCATGTCGAGCGAGAAGATCGTCTTGTCGCGTAGGCCCTCGGGCACGTCGCCGCGGACGATCCGCTGGGCGAGACCCTCGACAATCGCAGTCTTACCAACACCGGGGTCGCCGATCAGCACCGGGTTGTTCTTCGTTTTCCGGCTCAAGATCTGAGTTACCCTGCGTATCTCGGCATCCCGGCCGATGACCGGATCGAGTTTGCCTGCCCGCCCCTCGGAGACGAGGTCGCGCCCGTACTTCTCCAATGCCTCGTACGCCCCCTCCGGGGTTGCCGACGTGACACGCTGATTGCCGCGCACCTTCGTCAGCGCTGTGAGGAAGGCGTCCCGTGTGACCCCGTGACTGGCGAGGACCCGCCCGGCCGCGCTGGCCGATCCTTCCTCGGAAAGGGCCATCACAAGATGCTCCACCGACACGTAGGAATCCTTGAGTCTCTTCGCCTCCCGCTCTGCGGCATCGAGCAGCTTGGCCAGACGCTGGGTGATCATCACCTGACCGGGGGTCACGCCGGGGCCGCTGACCTTCGGCCTACGCGACAGTTCACGATCCAGATCGGATCGAAGTGCTTCGACATTCGCGCCGGCCTGTTCGAGCAGTCGGGGCACCAGCCCATCCTGCTGATCGACCAATGCGAGCAGCAGGTGCTCTCCGTCGACTTCGGTGTGGCCCATTCTGGTCGCAACATTCTGGGCTTCCTGCAAGGCTTCTCGTGACTTTTCGGTCAAGCTGCCGGTGTCCATGACGATGTCCTCCTTCTGCGGGCCGCTGTTTCGAGCCTTTCGATTCGATCCAGCAGATCGAGCACGAGCCCGATTGCCGAGTAGTTGAGACCCAGACCCGTCCGCAGTCGTTGGATGCGTGCGGCGTGGGTCACTTCGGATGGGTCGAACGACATCTCTCCGCCGGCGTAGCGGTGGGCGTCGAGCAGTCCGAGAGCCACGAGTTTTCGTGCCAGATCCGGGTGCAGGCCAGTACGTTCGGCGAAAGCGTCCGGCGACAATCCGGTACGGCGAACCAATACGTACTGAGTGATCGGCGTTGAGGTGCTCATGTCTCTTTCCTCGGATTGAAGTTCGATTCGGCGCCCAACTGCTCGAACAGTTCGCGTTCACGTGCTGTCGGTTTCGACGGAACCATCACCTTGATTTCGGCGTAGAGGTTGCCGTTGGCACCGCGCGGATTCGGCATTCCCTCTCCGCGCAGGCGCAGCTTCCTACCAGTCGAAGAGCCAGGCACCACTTTGACTTTCGCCTCTCCGCCCGGTGTGGGAACGACGACTGTCGACCCGAGAACCGCCTCCCATGGCGATACGGGCAGATCGACGTAGATGTCCCGACCCTGCACGCGGAACCGTGAATGCGGTTTGATCCGCACCACGAGGTACAGATCCCCAGGCGGCGCGTCACCGTTGGCCCGGCCTCCTTGCCCGGCCAACCGGATTCGCTGGCCGTCCAGGACGCCGGCTGGAATGTCGACGTCATACTGCCGTCCGTCCAGTCTGAGAGTGCGTTTTCCGCCCTGATAGGCCTCTTCCAGAGCCAGTTCCAGTTCGGCCTCCTGATCGGCGCCGGGAATCGGTCCGAACCCACCGCCTCCGCCGAACATCTGCCCGAAGAGGTCTTCGAAGTCGACGGCACCCTCACCACCGACACCGTGGCCGAAGTGCACCCTTCTCCCGCCACCGCCGTACCCGGCGGCGTTTGCCCGCACCCGTTCGTCGTAATCCTCGGGTACATGCCGGAAGTCGTCACCGAATCGGTCATAGCGTTTCCGGGTGTCCGGGTCGGACAACACCTGATAGGCCTCGTTGACCTCCTTGAACCTGTCCTCCGCAGTGGGATCCTTGTTCACATCGGGGTGGTACTTGCGGGCCAGCTTGCGGTACGCCTGCTGAATTTCGTCGGTGCCGGCGCCCTTCGGTACGCCGAGTACTTCGTAGTAGTCACGGGCCATCGGTGCTCACCCCTCTGGGCGGCTGACGACCACCGCGGCGGGCCGCAACTGTCGCCCGTCCTCTCCATAGCCCGGGCGCAAGACCTCGACCACGGTCCCGGACGGAAGGTCGGGTCGGGTTACCACACTGACCACTTCGTGGAGTTCCGGGGAGAACGGCACACCGACCTCGTCGTGGCGCTCGAAGCCGAGTCGTGAGAGCACCTGTACCGCCTGGTCCCGGATCGCCTTCACACCTTCGACGACGGCCTGCGGATCGCTGCCTGCGTGTGCAAGCGCAAGCTCCAAGTTGTCCAGTATCGGCAGCCACGCCGCCGAAACCTTCGCTACTTCCGCGGCGCGTTCACGGTCCAGATCTTTGGCGTATCGCTTGCGCAGGTTGTCCAGATCTGCGACGGCCCTGCGCCAACGGTCCTCGAGTTGAGACAGCTCGTCTGCCGTCTCGGCGCGATCGGACTCGGTCTTGCTTTGATCCGTGTCGGCGCTGTTGGTAGTCGGCTCAGTCGTCGAATGATCTGCAGACATTTCCATCGTGCGCCTCAGCTTCGATCGAATTCGGCGTCGATCACGTCGCCGTCATCCGACGACGCAGCATCAGCGCCGCCTGCTTGGCCGTCGTCCGACTGGTCCGGCACAAGTCCGTAGAGCAGCTGTTGCAGCTCCGAGGTGAGTGGCTGAACCTCCGCGGGTGAAGCGGCGTCCTGCACGGCCTTTCGGGCGTCGGCAACCAGCATCTCGGCCCGCGCCTTCTCATGCGGCGGGGCACTGTCACCGAGTTCGGCGAGTCGCCGCTCCACTTGATACGCAACCGAATCGAGCCCGTTGCGCGCGTCGACCGCCTTGCGCAGCGCCTCGTCCTCACCCCGGTTCCGTTCGGCCTCCGCCAACATGCGCTCGACCTCACCCTGATCCAGGTTGCCCTGTTCACTGATCGTGATGCTCTGTTCCTTGCCGGTATCCTTGTCGCGAGCGGTGACGTTCAGGATGCCGTTGGCGTCGATGTCGAAAATGACTTCCACCTGGGCCTCGCCACGTGGCGCGGGGCGGATGTCTTCCAGCCGGAACCGGCCCAGCACCCGGTTGTCGGCCGCACGTTCGCGTTCGCCCTGCAACACCACGACGTCTACGGCGGACTGATTGTCTTCCGCCGTGGAGAACACTTCGCTGCGCCGTGCCGGGATCGTCGTGTTCCGCTCGATGATCTTCGTCATCACCCCGCCCTGCGTCTCGACGCCGAGGGACAGTGGGGTGACATCGAGTAACAACACATCGGAAACCTCGCCTTTGAGCACGCCTGCCTGGACTGCGGCTCCGAGGGCAACGACCTCGTCCGGGTTGACGCCCATGTGGGGGTCCTTGCCGCCGGTCAGCCGGCGAACCAGCGCCTGTACAGCCGGAATACGTGTCGAACCGCCGACCAGTATCACTTCGTCGATGTCGTTGGCGGCGACCTTGGCGTCACTCATGGCCTGCTTCACCGGGCCGAGGCACCGTTCCACCAGATCGGCAGTCAAATCATCGAACTTCGATCGCATGATCGTAGTGGTGAGATGTTTGGGACCATTCGCGTCAGCGGTGACGAAAGGCAGGTTTACCTGGGCCTGGGTCACCGAGGACAGCTCAACCTTTGCCTTCTCCGCGGCTTCGAACAGTCGTTGCAACGCCTGCGCATCATTACGCAGATCGATGTTCTCCGCGCGCTGGAATTCGTCGGCGAGGTAGTCCACCACGCGTCGATCGAAGTCGTCGCCGCCCAAGTGGGAGTCGCCGGCCGTGGAACGAACCTCGACTACCCCCTCTCCGACGTCCAGCAGGCTCACATCGAAGGTTCCGCCGCCGAGGTCGAAGACCAGTACGGTTTCGTGGGTCTGTTTGTCCATGCCGTACGCGAGTGCCGCAGCGGTCGGTTCGTTGATAATCCGCAAAACCTCGAGGCCTGCGATACGGCCGGCGTCCTTGGTGGCGTTTCGTTGCGCGTCGTTGAAGTAGGCAGGAACGGTGATGACCGCTTCCTTCACCTTCTCACCGAGGAACTTGCTCGCGTCGTCGACGAGCTTGCGCAGCACGAGAGCGCTGATCTCCTCTGGTGCGTATTTCTTGCCGCGCACGTCGAAGCGGGCCTCACCGTTGTCACCCGCTACGACGTCGAAGCTGACCGCTTTGGCTTCCTCGGAGATCTCGTCGTAGTGACGTCCGATGAAGCGTTTCGCCGAGTAGATCGTGCCCTTCGGATTCAAGATCGCCTGCCGTCGGGCAAGCTGGCCCACCAGACGCTCACCGTTCTCGGTGAACGCCACCACCGAAGGCGTCGTCCGTGCTCCCTCCACATTGGAGATCACCACCGGCTCGCCGCCTTGCCAGCTTGCGATGACCGAGTTGGTTGTGCCCAAGTCGATGCCTACAGCAGTTGTCATGACTCAATTCCTTTCGATCGGCCCGGCCGTTGAGCAAGTGCGATTCCGCCCGCAACTTCGCTCGATGTCGGCAAGGACTTCGTAGTTCCCTGGTTTTGGCGAGTGGATTGGGTGAAGTCACGGAGACCGAGCAGGGCGCCGATAACGGCGCCCGACACCAATCCGTGGATGGCGGGCGTGAGGCTCGAGAGCGGCCGAGGGTAAGGGTTTCCGCCACTGTGCTTTGACATCACGCCCCTCAGCGTTGATGTTGTGGGGTTCGCCGGGCCTGTGTGTACTGACAGGGCCCGACCGCCGGTCAACCGGTTGAGCTCACGAACCACCCAGCCATGATGAGTCTTTTCGTCCACCTAAAGGGCGTCAACAACATTCGCCTGATGGGCGGGGCGCAACGGGGCAGTGGCGACCACACCTGCCCTTGATCGAAGATGCCCGCCGGAACCCGATCGAAGCGGCCATCGCATGAAACTCCGAGTATCGGCTTCGACACGAAAACTCGAGTGTCGGCCGCTACTGCGGTACGTCCACACTACCGCGGCGCATGCAAAAGGAGAACTCCCTGTGCGAAAGATCGTCACAGTCAGTGAACAGCAGCTCCGTTGAACCCGGACGAGATTCATTGTAGTTCTATCGAATCGCCTTGTGACAGAAAGGTAATGAGCCACTACTGGCCGGTTCCAATTGGTTGCGAGTAGGTGGCGCACACCCGCGTGCTGCACGGTTCAGCGTCCCGTTCTGTGGCTGGTCAACAGACCGCTCAGGCGGGAGCTATTGCAATTCAACATGTTTCGGCCACCGTCACTACGGGACTTACGCGGTTCTCGTCTATTCCTGTGCTACATCCTTTGGCAGGATTTCGATCGAGGGGTCGATTTGCTCTCGCCCCCGTGGTGGCGCAGGTGTGCCAGGTCTGGCCGTGGTTGTGTTCGTCTCGGCTCGGAGCCGCCTCAGGGATGCAGTACGACTTTGGTCCAACCGTCGTCGTGAGCGTCGAAATGCTGGTAGCCGGATTCGGTTTCGCCGAGCGGGCTTGGCCGGCGTCAATTCACCTGACGCGCGGATGAAACAGAGCTCACAGCGCCGCCACGGCCGCCTCGGCGACGGTCTTGTCCTGCTCCCCGGTGCCGCCGCTGACGCCGACAGCGCCCACGACCTGGCCGTTGTGCCGCAGAGGCACACCGCCGGTGAAGATCATGATGTGCCCGCCGTTGGAGGCGTGTATCCCGTAGAACTGCTCGCCCGGGCCCGCGTTGGCCGCGAGGTCCTCGGTCGAGACGTCCAATGCCCGCGCGGTGAACGCCTTGTTGATCGAGATGTCGATGCTGGCGATCCAGGCACCGTCCATCCGCACGTGAGCCACGAGGTTGCCGCCGGCATCGACCACCGCAATGTTTGACGGCGACTCGATCTCGGTGGCTTTGGCCTGTCCTGCGGCGATGATCCGCTGCGCATCGTCGAGGGACACCGAGGTCTGGTTCACGGTCATGACGCACCTGCCCCGAGCTTCGCGAACTGCTCGACGATGGCCTGACGGAACGCAGGAAGGTCGTCGGGCGAGCGGCTCGAGATCAGGTTCCCGTCGATCGCGACCTGTTCGTCTACGACTTCTACTCCTCCGGCCCCGTCGGCAGTCGATATCGCTATCTGCTTGCCCTGCAGTGGCATTGGCATCGTTGTGCTCCTCTAGGTTCTGGCCGTGTCAGGGATGCAGGACGACTTTGGTCCAGCCGTCGTCGCGAGCGTCGAAGTGCTGGTAGCCGGATTCGGCTTCGGCGAGCGGGAGTTCGTGGGAGATGATCCAGGAGGGCTTTGCCCGGTCTTCGTGGATGAGGTCGCGCAGTTGCCGGTTGTAGTGTTTGACGTTCGCTTGTCCGGTGCCGATCTTCTGGCCCTTGAACCAGAATTTGCCCATGTCGAAGGCGATCTTGCCGTTGCGCTCGAGTTCGTCGGGGCCGTTCTGGTCCTGGGGAAGGAAGATGCCGACCACCCCGATGTGGCCGGTGAAGCGCACCGAATCCACGAGCCGGTTCATCGTCATGGCGGCGTCCTCGTGGCCTTGCGGGTCGTGTGCCTGATAGCCGACGCACTCGCACCCCTTGTCTGCGCCTTTCCCGTTGGTTTGCTCGAGGACCTGCTCGACGGGGTCGCCCTTCGAGTCGTCGATGGGGACGACGCCGATCTCTTCGGCCAGGCGTAGCCGGTCGGGGTGGCGGTCGACGATCATCACCTTGCTCGCTCCCTGGATCATCGCCGAATACGCGGCCATCAAACCGACTGGGCCAGCGCCGTAGACCACCATCGAATCGCCGGGTTGCATGTCGGCCAGGCGGGTGCAATGCCATCCGGTGGGAAAGATGTCCGACAGCATCACGTAGTCGGTTTCCTTGTCCTGGGCATCCTCGGGCAGTCGCAGACAGTTGAAGTCGCCGAACGGCACTCGCAGATATTCCGCCTGTCCGCCCCAGAACGGGCCCATCCCCGCGAAACCGAATGCAGCGCCGGCCATCTTCGGATCGGGGTGCACCGTCAGGCAGAATGCGGTCAACCCTTCCTCGCAGTTTCGGCAGAAGCCGCAGCCGATGTTGAACGGCAAGCACACTCGATCCCCTGGCGATACTTTGACCACTGCATTGCCGACTTCGGCGACGATGCCCAAGTTTTCGTGACCGAGGACCATTCCGGGCTCCAGATCGGTGCGGCCTTCGTACATGTGTAGATCCGACCCGCAGATGTTGGTGCTCGTGATCTTCACCAGCACATCTGTCGGATTCTCGATCCGCGCATCGGGCACGTCCTTGACGTGGACCTCTCGAGGCCCGTCGTATACAAGCGCTTTCATCGCGGCACTCCCTTGTCTTGTAGCTGCGGCTTTCCGGTTGATCTCGTCGGCCGCAGGCGTCCACGCGTGAGCGACCGACCGAATGAATCGTGCTGTTCGGGGAAGGTCCACGGCGCGCAGAAGTGAAGACCGCACCAAAATGTCGGCGCACCAACATTTTTCCTGCCATCGACGCAACTGCGGCTGCATCCAGGTATCGCATTCCCTCACCATGGAGTCTCCTCCTTCGGCTCCACGATCGCTAGGGGGTTGGGATCGGTTTCCTCGAACGGTGGGTTTGGGTACCTTCCATTAACCGATGGATGGTGTGATGCTTGACAGTGTTCACCACCTCGAAGAGGAGATCCGATATGGCCACCAAGGCGCTGCTGGTCCGACTTGAAGCGAAGCCCGGCAAGGAAGAAGCGGTCGAGGAATTCCTCCGATCTGCACTGCCGCTCGTCGAGCAGGAGCCCGGCACGAAACCCTGGTTCGCGGTGCGGTTCGGGCCCTCGTCGTTCGGCATCATCGACGCATTCCCGGACCAAGCTGCCCGCGAGACACATCTCAATGGTCCGGTCGGCAAGGCCCTCGGCGAACGCGCCGACGAACTCTTCGCTGCGCCGCCCGAAATCAGCTACCTCGACGTTCTCGCTGAAAAAGTCTGAACAACCGACTGGAAAATGTCTTGTCGATGGCGGTCACATTCGGTTGTGAATACAGTTGTGCCACAGCCATACCCGAATCACGGTAGCTTTGCCGGCGTGTGCGGCTGTGGCGTACTGTCCGGCGCTCATTTCCACCCAGGTATCGGTAGATCACGAGCAGGGCACTCAGTCGAGCCAACTCGCTACCCGTGTAGGAAGAGCATTTAAAACTCGTTTCATTGCAAAGTGTTTCGAGTTTGAAGTGACCTGCCTGGAGTGAAGTAGGACTCCTTGTTCTTGGAGGAGGGCTTAGTGGAGCACCACGGATCATCGAGCAAGGACGATCGGTGCTAGTCCTGTTGGAAAAGATCGTCATAGACGATGGCAGAGGTGAGGTCGGATGGATTCACCACAGTGCGCCGGTCACCGACCTGGGGTAGCACGTTACCTTTGGGCGCCTCGCAGTCAGCGTCGAACGTGTCCAAATCCGGGCCGCTGATACGGACGGTCAGTTCGGCGGTGTCTTGGCCCTCGTTGAGGTCCCGGATGCGGTTGACGGCGAAAATTTCTGCAGTCGCTGCGATACCGACGGCCCGGAATCGCTTTCCTCCCAGCGCCATCCATAGGTACTGACTGCAAGCCCGATTTCGATCGGGAAGGTGAAGACTCCCCACTACACGGCCGGTCGCCAGTGAACTGTCGATCCACCCGGCGGCGAAACCGATGAGTTCGACCTGCCGCGGTTTGTCCGTGTTCTTGTTGGACAAACCGACACCCTGAGTGAAGGGGTGGTTTTCGGGTGGCTGTTTCAGAATTGAAAAGCGGTGATGCCGCGTCCCCGTGTGGTTGGCGTCGGAGCGGTGTGAGCCCGGATTGCCGTGGACTGAATATTGTTGCAGTCGTTAGCTGTTCGCCGTTTGATGCGATCTCGTTGTTTGCGGTTTTGTTGGTTGCCGACCATATCATGTTGCCGTTGTTGCAAAGCGCCAGTAGGTGTTTGTTGGCATCAACGACGGCTGAGGTTGGAAACGACATGGACGATCTCCGCTGGCAAAGTATGTATGTAAGGGGTGGTTGGTGCCCCTTGGAGCGCTCGGAATGCTCGTGGGAAGTCGCGGCCACACCTGTTGCCGCAGAACCATGGCGATAGGTCACCTGTCGGGTCGGTGCCTGGTGCTGGAAAGGTTCGAACCTAGTCAACAGTTTCCATCGGCAGTCACTCCCGGTCGTCGACACACTGGTGAATCCTGCCGCCCCGTGCCTCGTTCGTAGCTCCGTTGCTAACGGTTTCATCCCGTCGAGTCCAGGGAGAGGGGCGGTGTTGACCGACTGTTGGTGGATTGTTCTCAGCTGTCGAAAAGGCCATCTTTGCCCGGAATTTCGGCGCCAACTGTCGCGTAATTTTTCGAAAGTCGCAGGTTGATCTGACAAATAGATCCGGAATCTACAGCCGCCATCGTCTGAAGGTGGGACAAGAATCGGTCATGGTGGGATTCGGGGCGAGCACCAGCGATTATGTCGATGTTGGGCGGCTGCCGAGCGGTTACGGTGTTTGTCGAATCAGTCTTGGAGCCCGACGAACATCCGGCCACGACAAGTGCGACCGTAGCGAGAATCGCAACAGAAAGGATGGGTACGCGGCGACTGTCACGCTGGACTCCGTTTCCTCGGTTTCGCGAAAATTGCCAGGACAACCGGCTCTCAGAATTCACTCTGAGCCACGAGATGCCTGTTTTCGATACCTTCCGCCAGAGAGTGAGCCCGGGAACGCGCGTTGGTGAGCAGCGCTCTGCGGGGCGGCAAACTGAAGGGGCGTCAGCACCAGCTCACCCGAGAAGACGTACATCCCTTGCGATTTTAGAGACCGGCCAGCCATAAACCGAAGTTTCATCAGGTCGATCATCACGAGTAACGATCAGTACCAGCATCTTTCGAACGCACCCAGCTCAACGATTCCGGTGTCACTGCAAAGCCGAGAGAACCGTGTCGACCCGCCCACGGAGTGGGCCGTCAAGCTCGACAACTACCAGGGAGTCACACACCTGCATCGGATCGGCGTACACCAAATCCAGCAACGCGTCGTTCACCGCGCGCTGCAGCTCCGGCATCCCCACCGCAGGCAACTTCTGCACTGTTTCGACGGTAATCGGCACCACAACCAGCACGTCGAGAGTACACAGCGCGGACCTCACAATCGCCGCCTCGACTTCTGCCTCCGGATCGACACCACACGCCGACAAGTACGCCAGGAAGTCGAGCGGTGTCGACGACGGGTGAAAACTGAACGGATGTCGTCGGACGAAAATTAACCACCTTGCGTGAGTGTTGTGGGGTG
>NZ_JBXAFO010000038.1:0-43665 GCF_058793255.1 Rhodococcus sp. MPR-R1B | reverse complement strand
CCCTGCCTGGAAACAGTTCTTGCTCGTGTCGTCGATTCGGATCAACTTTCACAAGCTCATCGGTGGATTCAGGCTAAATCAGGCCCCATGCCTTCGTCGACGAAGGCATGGGGCCTGATCGGTTGGATGTCGTCCGCTCCGCAGGGAGTAGGGGCACTAAAGGTGTTGAGGCCAGACTTCAAGTTCCCCTCCGGACGAGCGAGTATCAGCTTCAAAACCTGTGGATACCGCACGGGATACCCTATCCATTTCGCTGTCTTCGGATACCCCTACGGATAGGTCAACGGATAGGGTATCCGCATTCAAACTCGCTGGTCAGAGCCGTGGTGGATAGGGTATCCGCTGGGGTATTGGATAGTCGCACGTGCGCGCGTCCGCGCGCGCACGAACAAGACCACAACAAAACCCCACCTCCCTACGGTCGGTGGGGGTGCAGGGGGAGGGTTTTCGCTCGAGTTGACGACCTCGCCGCTTCGCGCCGAGACCCCGATGCGCAAGCGCATCCCCGGATGAACTTCTACGCCGGCCATGAATAGGTTCCGAGTGGAATCGCCGCTGAGAGGCCTTGTGGGCCATTTGTCGGCGGAATGCGACCACGGACCGCGAGTACGCCTCGGCGCAGCTTCTGCGAGGCGCTCAGTGGCGGCTTTGTGTGTCCTGGATGCAGTCCGAGGAACCGGTAAGCAGCGCGAGTACGTGCCGCACACCGGAAACGGTGCTCCTAGCGTTGGCGATCGGAAACACCAACACGACTTCAGCCCGACCGGGAGGGACCATGGCGAACTTGGACGAGGCGGAACTCGCAGCATCGATCGTCGCCGCATTCGAGGCTCGACCGGAATTGATCGAACGACTCGCAGACGCGGTGGCCGGCCGAATCGCCGAGGCGCTCGCAGCTGGTGACTCTGCTCGAAATTCACACCGCGCAGAATCGACGTGGCAAACAGACGAAACTCGCGTCGAAACATTGCTTGAGTGGGTCAGAACGTCGCCGAAGAAACTCATCGACGGCGACCGACATGCGTGGGCATCCGCGATTGTCGGGGCCAGCGGAGCGAGTGATCCCCGCGGAGTGTTGGAATGGGCACTCGGCAACGATTGTGCAACCTCTCATTGGAGAAGCCGAGAAGCGCCGATTCCCGCGCCACACCCGACACGGTCGGGGGCTCCGAAAGCGGGGCCGTACTCGCAGATGCTTGCTGAATTCAGACTTGCCGAGTCCGAGAGCGGTGCAGTCATAGTCGCTGGCATCGACCGTTTGATCAGCGCAGTGATAAACACCGTACGGACATACGGGGTGGTGGGAGATGTGACCCCGACGACAGCGTGGCGGCGAAACGCTATGGCTGTGCTTCGAATTCGAGATGTCGAGGAAGCTTCCGGGGCGATCTCATGGGCGATGAAGCATAAGCCGCATTGGAAGTCGAATATCCAGGGCATGCCAACCGAACGAACATTCCAAAAGTTGTACGCCGACTATCGAACTGCAGGTGCCGGTTTCGACCCTGTGCGTGACGGTGGGGAACATGCCGAGGCGATCAAGGAGTTGAGTCGCGGCTGGTCGTGCTATCTGGGCAAACTGCTCAAGAACGGGGAAGTTCCCGTTCGGGGGGTGACGTATCGCAGGATCTGGGAGGTGTTGACGGGATCGGACGGCGGCGCCTCCGTGCCTGTGGCAGATGTGAAGGCAGTCATCTTGTGGATACTCGCACCTGACGCCGGACGCGCACGATTCTACGTACAAGGCGACGACTTTCCCTCGATCGAGAAGATCCGAAAGGCGATGGTGGACATGGCATCAGGATCGATCCGAACACGAAGCGGTATTGGGGCAGGTGTGAACGAGACGAATACGCTCGCGGGTGACAGTGTCGCGGCCGTGGGATCCACCACGGTGACCGTGCGGGGGATCTGATGGCAAAAACGAGAGCTAACACTGTGGTCAGGGTGAAGTGTCGCCAGTGCGGAGAGGAAGTTCTGCGCATGAGTGGAATGCCAGGTCAACCGCCTGGTTGGCAGTCGAACGTCACATGCACTCGCTGTCGCGGAGAGGACTACGAGCAGACATGGGATCGCGAACTCGAAGGCCAAGCCCGCGGTCGACTGTTGCGCAGGATCGCCGAGTTCGATGCGACTGCAGGTTACGAAGCGGCGACGTTGGGTGACCCGGACGTTCGAAACACCCGGTGGGGCCGCACAGCATGCGAAGCGGTCGCCGCTTGTGAACTTGATGATCGAGCGCGAGCTGGGCTGATGTTCTTCGGACCCACAGGAATCGGCAAGACCTTCGCGGGGTTCGCTGTCTGCAATGCGGTCGCTGAAAAGTTTGGTGCCGACCAGGTGCGATTTGTGTCGGAGGAAGCGCTTCTCGGCGGTGACGTTGCACCGTGGGAACTGCGAGGACGATTGCAGGCTTGGTTGAGAGGAGCGTCGGTGATCCTCATAGATGACATCGGCGTCGCCACCAGGCGCTCAGATCAGATTCAGTCCGCCTGGAAGGAACTGTGCGGTCAGATCGCAGGTCACCAGGGGCCGTTGATCATCGTGGGAACAACGAACAGGCAAGGTTGGGACGGTGATGTAGGTCTGGCTGCGTGGATGGGCGCTCAGTCGACATCGCGCCTTCGTCAGTGGACCGAAGACTGCACAACTGGCTGGGTAGATCGCAGGACGGACACTGTTCACGAGCGGTGGCGCGACCAGTTGACCAGAACACCGGAACAGTGACAGTCACTATGGTGGGCGAACGATTTTCAGGAGGTGAACGTCGATGAGTGAAAATGCGGGCTCCGGGCGCAACGATTCGTTTGGGGGTGGATCCGACAACCCGTGGGATGACCGGGCGCTCGACGACCAGGTTGGGCCCGGAGAGGCTGAGCCGCAGGCGGACAACACTCAGTGGGCGGAGTCAGCGACTCCGGCGTCGGTCACGGCTGTCCGACGACCTCTGCGGCCGGCCGGCGCCGGGAATACGACGAAGGCTGGTGGACAACGGCCGGTTTCGGCAGCGGAGCCCCGTCGCCGAGAGGATTCACCGAAGTCGGAGAAGCGTCGCGGGCGATGGCTGACGATGCTGCGTGGCCGCACCGCAGCGACTGGCCCCGGCGACGATGTGGCACTGGCGAAGTCAATCCGGCGACCGCTGAACGAGCCGAAGAACATTGCCTTCATCAACGAGGGTGGCGGGACAGGGAAGACGACAACCGCCGTGCTTCTCGGGCTGTTGTTGGCTTCGCTCCGGAACGGTCCGATCGTTGCCGTCGACGCATCACCCGGCTGTGGTGACTTGGGAAACAGAGTTCCCGAGTCGAAAAGACCTGCGGGAAACGTACGTAGCGTCGTCGAAGGCATCGGGCGGATCCGGACACTCGATGATCTGCGAGCCCACATGAACCGGGTGGCCGGTGGCTTGGACGTCCTTGCGGCCGACGCATCGACCTCGGCGGAGGCTGTTTTCACGAGCACGGACTACGTAAGGTTGACCGAGATACTTCGCGAGCATTACGAGGTGACGATCACCGACTGCGCCGCCGGCATGGTTTCCGATGTCGTGGAAGCTGTCCTCGATGATGCGGATCTCGTGGTGATCGTGTCCGAGGGTGGGGATGGGGTTCGGTCGTCGACTTGGACGGCTAACCGCATGATGGACCGGGCCGAGGCCAAGCCGAAGTACAAACGACTACTCGATGATGCTGTGGTGGTGGTCAATTCGAGGCACGACCGGACGAAAACCAATACAGCGAAGATCATGGATTTCTATCGAAATATCGTCAGGGCTGTCGTTGAGGTGCCGTTCGATCAGCACCTGGAAGGCGGGGACATCATCGTTTTGGACAAGTTGTCAAAGAACACTCGCACTCAGCTGCTTCGATTCGGTGATGCGGTTATCTCGAGTGACGGGTTCAATCAGTGATGCTGAGAGCCGAAGTCAGCTTTGTGAGGTTGGCCCACACTGTGTAGGGGATGCCGGTGTCGTCGACTGCTGTGAATGGTCGACCGGTTCCGGAGCGGGCGAGTAGCTGATCAGGGTATTGCATCGCGAATTCGGTGATTGACGGTTCTGCGGCCTTGATGATGTGAGCCGTTTTGTCGGTGGATCGTGTAATTGATAGACCTGCAAGAAGTTTGGACATTGTGGATGGGCCGCGATCAGTGGCCAAGACCAACAGGATCGACGGCACGGTGAGGCCGAACTCCGCGCAGCACTCTGCAATTGGCTTTGTCGGAGTGATGATTGTGACCCAGGTTAGAAGTGAGTTACTGCCGGATGTGGTGGTCATGATTTTGATTGTGGTGTGGGTGGTTCTGGTGTGTGGCACGACGCAGAGTGCCGCATGACCGGAAGTGCTTCTCGCAGAATTGAAATCGAGGCGCGGAATGATCCGTGACCACGACCGCAGTAGGGAGCGTGTTGACGTGCAACTGAGCTTGGCCCAGCGAGCGCGTCTGCGGGATGCAGCGGACCGGTTGGCGTCAGTTGGTGTGTGTACCCCTGCGATGGATTCTGCTCGTAAACGCAATGTTCGAGATGAATCGTCGTGGCCGCCCCGTCTGTCTCTGCAACTCCTCGTTGACGTACGCGCGCACGCCGATGCGTTGCCGGCGCTGGGAGTAATAGTTGAGAGCTTGCCAGATCTACCTGCCGGCGCACCGGGGGCAGGTGAGTCGGCGCCAGGGGGCGGAGTGCGACACAGCGGCCGTGACGAGGAATCAGCGGAGCAGTCGGTGCAGGACAGTGACTGGCCGTGGGGGAGTGGGACACGAGTCGCGGCGCCATCGTCCAGAGAGCCGAAGGCTCAGCAAGCGGTTGTGTCCTCACTGGTGGCGTCGACAGTCTCGTGGGGGAGTGGTACGCGAGTTGCGGCGGCTCCGACCGTTGCGGAATCGTTCGCAGCAGTGGGTGTTGAACTCGCGATCCCTCATATTGAGGACAACAGGTCAGCAGCAGCGGTTCTCGCGGAGAAGGGTTCCGGTGAACCGCTGCTATTCGATGGACTGCTCGATTCTCTGCGGGGAGTTCCTGTCGACGATCTTGACGGCGTTGGTGAGACGACGAACGAAAAGATGGTGGCTGGCGGAGTTTCGAGTGTGTTCGACCTGCTGATGCGGGTGCCCCTCCGCTACGTAGACCGAACGCAGTTGGCCCCTCTGGAGACACTGGTCGCCGGGACAAAGCAGGTGACGTTCGTTGCACGAGTCCTCGGAATGAAAACGGACTGGGAGAAGCGTTACGTCCGATTCACGCTCGGCGACCACCGTACGAACATCTCAGCGATGTTCTTCCATGCCATGTGGATGGGCCAGCGGTTCCACCGTGGTGACCTGTTGATCGTGCAGGGTGATCTCGGCGAGTTCAACGGAGCATTGTCAATGACCTCTCCGCTACTCGAACTGATGTCGGATTCCACGGCCCCGCTGTTGGCGATTTACCCACAGTCGCAGAAGCATTCGGTAGACACTTGGATGTTGCGACGGGCGGCGGTTGACGCGTTGCGGCGTATCCCGGCGCTCGACGATCCGATCCCGGCTCCACTGTTGGTTAGGCGGAAGCTACCAACGCGGTTGGCTGCGCTGCGGTCGGTGCATGTCCCGGAGTCGAAAGCTGACGCGGACTTGGGAAGAAATCGGCTTGCCTACGACGAGCTGTTGAGACTGCAACTCGCGCTCGGCGTACTCCGAAATGCGCAGGCCGCGGAACCGGGTGTGACGCACACACCGACTGGGAAACTCGTAGATCCTTGGCTGGCTGGCCTTCCGTACACGCCGACGGGTGCGCAGTCGCGAGCGATCGGTCAGATTCGCAAAGACATGGTCGCTGCCCGGCCGATGAACCGGCTGCTTCAAGGCGACGTTGGTGCAGGAAAGACGCTGGTACTTGCGGCAACTGCACTGATGGCCATTGAGGGTGGCTACCAGGCAGTGCTGATGGCGCCGACTGAGATACTCGCGCGCCAGCACTTCGAGGAGATGGCCGAGGTGCTGCGTCCGTTGGGTGTGACAGTGGATCTGCTGGTGTCGCGGGGACTTCCCCGTCCGCGGAAAAATGTGCTCGCAGACCTCGCGGGCGGGCATGTGAACTTGCTGGTGGGAACCCACTCTGTGCTGTCGGATCCGGTTGTGTTCGCGAACCTTGGTGTGGCATTGATCGATGAACAACACCGTTTCGGTGTGGATCAACGTGCAGTGCTGGCCACGAAGGGCCCGGGTGGGTCGACGCCGGATATTCTGCAAGCCACAGCGACTCCTATACCTCGGACTGCCGCGATCACGACCTACGGTGACGTGGAGCTGTCGATCCTTGATGAGAAGCCGCCGGGTCGAACCCCGACAGTGACGACGTGGCTGGAATCCGCGACGACGGACGACCCGAATTCTCCGGTGTGGAAATCCATCCGTAGCGAGATCAGTCAGGGGAGACAAGCGTTCGTGGTGTGCCCGTTGGTCAAAGTCTCCGGTCAAGACTCGGAAACTAAGATGGCGGCAGCAGCCGAAGACACTTGCGTCGCACTCGAGGCCGGCGCATTGGCAGGCTTGCGGATCGGTTTGGCGACTGGGAAGCAGAAGCCGGACGTGCGGCGAGAAATGATGCGCGCGTTCAAGGAACACGAACTCGACGTACTTGTTGCGACAACCGTGATCGAGGTCGGTGTTTCGGTTCCGAATGCGACTGTGATCGCGATCTTGGATGCCACGAAATTTGGTCTGGCCCAGCTACATCAGCTGCGTGGCCGAGTCGGACGTGGACGCTGGCCCGGCCACTGCTGGCTTGTCGGACAGACCAATAGCGAGGACGGTGTGGCGCGTATGGATGCGATGTGCGAGACCGACGACGGCTTTGTACTCGCCGATCGCGATCTGCAGATCCGCGGGCCTGGCTCCCTGACCGGTTCAGCACAGGCAGGGCGAGATGCTGGGCTGTTGGTTGCGGACCTGATCGATGATGCTCGCATCCATCTCGCAGCGCGGGCGGATGCCCACGACATCTTGGCTCGTGACCCACACTTGCACCGCAGTCAGCTGATGAAACGCGAAGTTGAGGCTGCTCTCGGCGACGATGCGCACTACCTGACGAAGAGCTGATTGGCTGTTCCGCTCGCGCCGCTAAGCAACCTCCGGTGGCAGAGATTCGTGTCCGGCCGAGATGGTCGGTGCCGCAGGCTCGTGCGCCGGCAGACAGAGTCGAGTCACGCGGAAGGCTGTTCGAACAGGAGGTTGAAATGGAAAGCAATAAAAGAAGTTTCGAAGTTTCGGTGACAGTGACGGTGCGCGCAACTGTCGATGGGGCTTTGGTGCCGGGATCGTTGCCGAAGTTGATCCAGCGGTGGCCGACGGACCTGTTCGACGAGCTTCGCCGTGAATGGGTTTCTCAGACTGGATTGTCCGTCGAGCAGTTCGATGAAGCGGACGCGGTCGTGATGAGTGAGAGGGATCCGTCAGGTATTCCGAGCGTGCTGTGAGCAGGTGGTATGCGTGGGTGGTCGAACTCTGCTGACGCCAAGGCGTATTCGCGGAGTCGCGTTGATGCCGCACGTGTTTGTGCGGGGCGAGATGGTGAACCGCATCTACCCCACAGGACAAAGGGAGCAAGGCGATGGGCTTCACGACAAATGACTACGCCGGCCTGGTCGATGAGCAGTCGATCCCAGCGGTCGGCCCGTATATGGCACAGTCCGTTTCGATCGAGGCTTTCCACGACTGGATCGTCGCTTCCACCGATGCTGCTGTTTTTGAAGTCATCGACGGCCGTGAACACGCCGCGCAAGTCGCGACGCTACTGACCGGACGTATCGGGAACGGCTACGGCGCAGCGTCAGGGACAGTGTTCGTCGCCCATCTCAGAGCGATGTATGCGGTGAAGGGCACAATCGTTGGGGTGAACGAGTGTTCGGTGCAGTTCGCCGACGAGCATGGGAACCTGCACGTCCTCCCGATCATGGCAGTACGCGGCCTGATCGTGGAGTGAGTTCTACAGGCACCGGCAAGAGAAGACATTGGCGGCCAGGTAGACCAACCTCAACCTGTGGGCATTCGAGCTCCGATTTGGGTTGCCGCTTTCTCTGCGCTGTCACGACTAGGTGTTATCGCGGTTGAGCCCGTGGTCCGCCCGGACGTGGAAACGGCCAATTCATCACGGCGTCGCGGCGGGAAGCGAGCACTTGCGCGAGGTGGTCGTTGTCTGGGTGGCGCGCTGAAGCCGCAGCAGCCAGGAGGAACCACCGAACATCAAGCGCCGCGGGCTCGTATCCGGTTTGACCTTGTAAGTACGCGCCGATGATCATTGCGCAGTGTTCGGCTTCAAATGCTGTGAGTTGAACGAGTGCGGTGTTGGACGGAAGATCGACGTTGACCAATTCTTGATACTCGTCGGGATCCTGACCGTGATCCTTGTAGTCAGGCGTCCTCGCCAGAGGTGCTCGTTGGTCCTGGTGGCTGGTTCCGTACTTGGAAGAGTCTGCGCTGCCATCGAATCCGCTGTGGTCGCCGACAGCGCCGCTACCACTGATTGCGTCGTCCTTATCTCCTCCGCCGGTCAGCCAATCGGGCTGTCCTTCTTGAGCTTGATCGCGGCGATTGAGAGTGGCCGGAAGCCTCACGAAAACCTGCCACGCGAGAAGAAAGAGCGCGATGACGCCGATGATACCGAGGACGAGGGTCATGGTTATCTCACTTTCCAATGCTCTGCGCCGTTGACGGTGGCGGCGACGGGCAACAGGACATCGCGCGGAGTGAGTTGTGGTCCAGCTCCGATCTCAGTCACTATCGCTCGGTCTGAAGCACATCGCATTGCCGGATTCCGATCTGGACGAGCAACTCCGGCGGTATTCCTTTGCTGCAAGTCGATGATTGTCCTTGCCTTCGGTGGCCACAGGTGATGAATGCCGCGCTGCAACGCATTCCAAGTGCTCGGACGCTGAAGCGACGTCTCTTCGTTCGCGGCGCGTGTGATTCGAGCTAGCTTCGTCCAGTGAACAGGCGCGATGCCAGCGGGGCAGCGCCGAGGAGACCCAAGAACAGTACGACCAAGGCGAAGATCAGGCCGAATTGCCACGGTTCCATTGTGTCGGAAAGGAACAGACACCCGATCAGCGTTCCGATCGCGAAGCCGATCCCGCCAATCCCCGCGACGACCGCAAGAATTTTGGTGATTTCTTTGCTCATGCCTGTCATCCTCTCGTAGTTGGTTCCGGTCAGTGTGCCCTGATGGTCCGACATGGCCCGCGGTGTCGAAGAGATCAGAAGGAGGCGCGAGATTTCATGGGGCTTAGGCGAGTCGACGTGATTCTGGTGGACGGCTGGCTGGTTCGGCGCAAAGGCGCCGAAGGCGTTGTGGCGGGGTCACTAATCGCTGTGACCGAGGGAAAACCCGCGGATGCCAACGATCGGGCGAGCGAGAGCCGGGAACAATTGTGTTCCGTCAGCACGCACGGGCGAACCATTGACGTGCATGTGGAGGATGTTGGTCAGTGCCGCTCGAAGCCCGTGCTCGATGGATCGAGTCTTGCATCGGCGCCTCGACAGAGGAGCGAAGGCGACAACGGTGTTGCCGTGAACTGATGCCCCAGCCTCAGACTGCACGTCAGGGAGCCCGCACATGTCCCGGCGGAAGGCGTATTCGACAACTCTCAGAGTGTGCAGGACCAGTTCATCGTCCGGGATGTCGGCGAAGGTGACACCGAGAAGGTCAGCGGTGGTGTCGATGCCCGTGGTGTTCGTGCCGTCGAGACTGGTCAGCGGACCGCGGGCTCGCCACGTAGGCATGGGTACAGCGAGACTGCTCATGCTGCGCCTCCAAGCTGCAGAGGACGGACGTTGGGGATCGCGAAGGACGTCGAGACTGCGGTGGCGACCAATGTGGAAACATCTGGGTCGGGGCAGGCCGCGACAAGAGTGGCCGCGGCGAACTCGGCGCCCAGGCCGGCGTCGAGTAGCTTCTGCGCCGCGATCAGATCCGCCATCTGGGGTCTCCAGATCGGCCGGCCTCCGGTGGCGATGGATTCGTCATGCTGGGTGAGCAAGTTCCACCCCACTTTGATCAGGCGGGAGTCGATTCCGGCGGATTCTGCAACGTCGTAGTCGGTTTCAACGGTGACTTCGAAAGGGAAGCGTCGCTTGATTGCGTTGTCGAGTGGTCGGATGCCTCGTCCTTCCTCGTTGTATGTGATGACGAGACTGAATCCTGGAGCGGCGTGGACGGTCGGCAGGTCGGGGCGGTCGTCGATGACGAGTTGGGTGCGGGCATCAGCGACTGAGAGCAAGATGGCGATCGTCTCCGAAGGGGCCCGGTTGATTTCGTCGATGAGTAGAACTTTTCCGCACTTCATCGCGCGCAGCAATGGGCCGTCGCACCAGAGGAATGTGCCATCGGGTTGTGGTTGGTAGTGCCCGATGAGCGAGGACACTGACAGATCTCCGTGCCCTTGCACAGTGATCAGATCCTCTCCGAATGCCACCTCTGGGAGGGTGGTCTTACCTCCACCGGCAACCCCCTTGAGTCGAATATTCATGTAACCCCGCAGCTTTCGGAGTACCAGGTAATCCGGCTGGCCCGCGATGGTGCGTGGGAGGTAGCGGCGGCCGTCGGTGAGGAGAAGGCCGTCTCGGTCGGCTTCGGGGATCTCGATGATGATGCGATCAGCGAGGTCGGCACCGCTGCTGGCCTGCGCTGTACCGCGCAGGACCCGCTTGTCTGAGGTCAGCGCCTGCACCGCGACGTTGTAGGGGTCCGATTGTTCGGCCAACTCGAGCATGAACAGCGGTGGAAAGAAGTCCCTCGGATCCACCGGTGCGTCGCCTGGCACGCGAACAGTGCTGATCTGTGGAAATCGGATCACGCGGTTCGAGTGATCGGAATCTGAAGGGAAGAAGGTGTGGAAAGCGTCCGCGAACACAGTCGCGGCGGATTCCGGTGGCGTGGTGCTTTCTCGGACTACGAGTTGGCCCTCTTGGAAGTCGGACTCAGCCCCGAAGCCAGTGATCGTAGTCGAGGTATTGGTGAACGGGTCGCGGTAGGCGACGGTGGCGGTGACCTGCCCGTCTCCAGCCTGTACCGCCCAGGCCGCGAATGTCGCTTCGATCATGGAACCTTCCCTTTCTCAATTCTGTGTCGGAACTCAGACTCCCGGTACCGCGACATCGGTGCGGCACGACTGGTGTGCCGCGGAAACCTGCGCCAGTTGAGACAGTGACTTCGGAGCGAACGTCATCAGAGAGGTAACACGTCATGAATGCACCCGCCGCCCTGACGATGGACAACGAAGTACAGACCTTCACAGCCGACGCGTGGGGTCAGCTCTCCGTGCGAGTGGGTCGGTTCGTCGACGAGATCGCCGCCCGCCGGGATCTGATGACCGTTGTCGGAATCGCCGCAACCCCAGAACTGGCAGGCGGGCGCCCGGCCGGCGCGTACTCTCACACGACCGCCACCGTCACCATCGACGCAGCGCAAACACTCTCTCCCTCTGATGATCCGAACCAAATCGACCTTCGTGACCGCCGCGATCGCGCACGCTTCCCGGTCCTTACCGGAGTAGCTGTGCACGAAGCGGGCCATGCAGCTCACACCGTTCGGCGGGGGCGGCTATCGAAGGCCGCGGGGGCGTGGGCTGCGCTCCTCGAGGAACCACGAATGGAAGGGCGAGTCGTGGCGCGGCGCCCACAGGATCGGGTATGGCTGAGAAGTTCGGCTTCGCATCTGCTTGGAAGCTGCACAGCCAGTTCCGCATCCTCGGCAGCTCGGCTCCTGATCTTGGTGGGTGGTCGCATCGATGCCGGGGTGTATGACCGCTGCGATCTTCCGGATCTCGCGGAGGTAGCCGGGGAGTTCTTGACCGAGAAGCAAATCGGCATTGTTGTCGAGCAGACGCGTGTAGCGGTTGCTCTCGACGACGGTGACGTCGATGGGTTGGTGCGGTGCGCGGAGTCGATCGCCGCAGCGATTGTCGACGAGTTCGATGACGCGGACGTCGACAGCGAGGGCAGCGATGGCGATGACGGCGCTGGATGCAGCCCTCAACATGGAGCCAGCGAAGGCGCCGGCGACGAGATCGCCGCTTCAGGAAAGAACACCAGCCTCCGTGATGCTCTCGCAGCGATGGCCCGGCGTACCGCGGCGACCGCGCAGGCCGCCGAACACATCACTCCGCCATCGGCGGCTGCCGCCCGGGTAACCACAGCGGCGGAGAACCAGCGCCAGATGATCGCAGCAGCTGGACGCGTCGCCAGCACCGGGCGTCTTGCGCACAGCGTCAGAAGGCCAACCGACGGCGAGCTGGCACAGTCCCTCCGGCTGAACCGAGCGGTCGAGGCTGCACTCGACCGCGGTGAACGCACGCAACACATTCCGCAGGCTGTACCACCAGGACGCATGCGGATCCGTGAGCTGGCCCGCCGTGAGGGTCAGATCGCGGCGGGCATGATTCCGACTGCGACGCCCTGGTCTCGCACGCGCCGGACCGTCGTGGAAGCACCACCGTGGGCGGTCGGTATCGCGGTCGACGTCTCCCAGTCGATGGAACCGGTGCTCGAAATCTCCGCAGTGACTGCGTGGATGGTCAATCGGGCAGCAGTTGATCGAGGTGCGGCGGCCACGGTCGTGTGGAACGCGAAAGCAGCGAACCTGCCGGCCGAGAGTATCGGTGGCGCCGTGTATGTCCCGGAGGCCGGTGGCGTCAGCGACGGGCTTCCGGAGGCTCTGCTGGCCTTGGATTCTCGACTGCAGCTGACCTCGGGTGCCGGCACGAGACTCGTGGTTGTGATCACCGACGCGGATCTTCCGAATCTCGACGAGATCTACCATCAGGCAGAACAATTGGCTTCATCTCAGACCCGGATGCTGTGGCTGATCGCCGGGCAGATCAACGACGGACCGCCGGCGCATCTCATTGATCGTGTTGCCGGACTGCCGGGCGTGACGATAACCGAACTCGACGATCCGGCACGTGTCGCCGACATCGTCGGGGAGGCGCTTGTGGCATTGCTGGAATCTGAGTCATTTGCATGATCTGAAACCACGTCGGCCGGCGAACAGCTTCCAATCATCGGTGGCCGCGAATGTCGACGTAAGCGCTCAGCCTTCTGCAACACAGCACTATTGACCGTGCGCTACCGGACCAGCCGTACGACATCAACTTCCGGTGCGGATCTGTTCGATCATGTCCTGCGTTGCGTCTGCGACGTCGATGTAGGACTGGCCGTACGCACGCGGATCTGCAGCGGAGGGCTTCGCAGGTACGGCCAAGAGTCCGGATTGGATGTGCTCCCCAGTCCGCCGGACAACTTGTGCCGCACCTTCTACCGCGCCGCTCGGCATGTAGACCATCGTCGGATCCTGGGCAAACAACTCCGGGTGCTCGTCGACATCGGGCAGGGTGAATGTGAGAGAGGTAAGCAGTTCGGCGATCTCGCGAGGATCGAGCTCCGAAGCCGCCGGCACCCCGGATTCGAGGAGGACGCGGAGCGAGTCGGCGAGCTTGCTACGTAGCATCCCCATCGCGGCGTACCTGGCATAGATGTTGACCTGGTGCACGTCCGCAGACAGTCGATACTGCGGAAAAGTGGCTGTAGACATGGGAATCCCTCAATTCGGGTAGGAAGTCAGTAGGGGCCGGCCAGGTATGCGGAGTCAGGGGCCTTGTTGTTTTGATTGTTGATCAAGTCGGTCACCCAGCTCGCGCAATCGCGGTAACCGCCTGCATGAGCGGTGGGGGACTGATCGGGTTGATCGGGGACGCGGCATACACCGGCTTCGATGTTGCCGGCCGTTGCCAGCAACACATCTCGCGAGAAAATCAGGGCCGCAGTGGCTGAGTGGACCATCGGGATTTCACCGGTGAGAAAATGTCCGGACTCGCCAGAGGTTCTCATCTCGATCCAGGCGAACAGCTCGAGTGCCTCACTGATCTGTATCGGTTCCACTCCCGGGGCCGACCCGCCGGATTCAAGGACGATTCGCAAGGCCTGCGAGAGTGCGTGCTGCACGAGCCCGCTGTCAGCAGCGCTGATCACACAGTCGATGTCGCTCGCCGAAAAGGAGACCCGCGTCTGTGGAAACGTCTTCATGCCAACGAGTGTGCACTAGGGAGTTCCGGTGGCCGGCTGCATGCGCGCGTGCCCCGCCGGCGAGGGGCACCTCGTATACATGAAGGCACCGACAAGGTCTGTCGGACAAGGGAAGGACAAGTGAGCATGACGTACGACCGCGATACCGGCCCGCCTGCGGCCCGGGTGGACGAATTTACTGACGATCCGCAGTACCTTCCGCGGCGACAGACCACTGTCGCCACGCCAGTTCGGCCGCATCCGGGATACCGCTATCAGGCGCTACCCGCCACCGCCGCCTATGTTCCGGATGGCTCCTACCGGCTTGATCTCGATCGGGAACTCCTCATCCGTGAAGGCGTTGAGGTCGCGCGCATCGATTCGGCCGGCCACCACGACTGGACGACGAATGAGGAGAAGCAGGCATTCGACGTATGGGCGCATGATCTGCAGTGGATTCAGCAAGTCCCAGCGCACACGAGTCTGCCGACGCTGGGAATCGAGCTGCTCCGGCGTGAGGCCCGCGTCCACCGGTGGTGCGAAACTCAGTCCCAAACAATGTTGGTCTATGCGAGCGGGGACGACGTGAGGTGCGGCCGCTGGCGGGTGGAAGATTTTCTGAGAGCTGATCGACCCGACGACCTGGCTTTTCTCATCCGGGTGGATCCGAAGGCCGCCTACTTCTGGCAGGGCGGCCGCCGGCATCTGCTCGTCCCTGGCACGCCGGCGCTACTCGACGAGTATTCAGCAGGCGACGGTCTCGCTGCTGCAATGCCGGTGCCGCACAGTGTCGGAGCCTGGACTTAACTTCGCATCCATGACCACTCCCAAGCTCTCTCACCAAACCGCATGGGGCCGAATGTATGGCCGCTTTGTGGGCGACGAGCCTCAGGTGCCGTCGATTACGACTGTGCAAGGGATGGACGCCGATGATCTTCCCGACCCGTTCTCGAAACTTCCCGAGCTCGGGGTCCGGCCGCAGGGGAGCGCACTGGTGGGTTGGCGGGCCCGACTCGTTCAGGACGCGACCGCCGCATACCTGCGCAATGACGAAGAGACGCTGCGTAATCAGTTTCCCCATGTGATCGCAGCGAGGGAGAGAGCGGCAGCGAGATCGCGGAAGCCGGATGCGATAGCCCGTGCCGTGCGCGGTGCGATCGCTGCGACACCGGATGTCGTTGCAGACCAGGCAGCTCAACGAGGCGACCGCGTCCACAACCTCGCTGAACTACTGGGGGAATGGCAGCTCGGGAACATTGACCGATTCGAGGTTGACCAGGCGAGGGCGGACCTCGACGAGCACGGCGAGGGTGACTACGCGTCGGCGTTGATCGACTGGTGGATGCGGTGGAACGTAAAGGCCATCGCCAACGAGGTGACGGTATGGAATCACAGCATCGGCGTGGCCGGAACACTGGACACGATCTTCCGGATCGAAAACCACCTGTACATCGGTGACTTCAAGACGAAGTCCGATCGGGACGGACAGGCGAAACCGATGCAGCCCAAAGTCGGGACACAGTTGGTGAATGGGTTGCACGCGCAGGAATCTGTGGTCGATGCTGACCGCGGTGTGTGGACAGAATGGAAGTACTCGCGACCGGATGGTCTGGTGGCCATTGCAGTGTCCCCGACGGAAGTGGTTCCGAAGTTGATCAATCCTGAACGATACGAGCAGTTGTGGACGAAGTTCTGCAACAACCGCCGTGCTTGGCAGGACCATCACGACCTCGATATGCGGGACGTGCTCAAGCCCATCCGGCCCCCAGCTTCGGCTGCCCGGTGGCCCAACGACTTGCGCGTCGAGTTGCCACCGGTGGCGGCGTAGTCGGGTGCAGGTGTGTGAGCAAGAGCGGGCTGGCACCTGCGGGCTGATGGCGACGTTGCTCACGGACTTTGTATTGGAAGGTTGAGGAACGCTGTCGGAGATGGCTTCTCGCTGGTTCAGCATGAGCGTGGAGATGGATCGCGCCGAAATCGGTCGGCCACCGGGTCGAATCGTCCCAGCAGACATTGTCGAGGTTCGCCCCCCGTCAGGTCCGCTTCGAACAGATCAGCGCCGATCAGGATCGCACCGCTCAGGCCCGAATGCGCGAGGTTCGCGTGCCGCATGTAGGCGCCAGAAAAGTCCACTCCGGTCAGGTTCGTGCCGTACATGCTTGCGTTGTAAAGGTTGACATCAGAGGCATTCGCGCCGGAGGTGCCTGCTTGTTTCCACAACGGCCGAATCCTGTCGGTCTCGTACATGCAGCGGATGACGTGCAACTTTCGAATTCTTCGAAAGTTGCACCACCTTAATATGTTCCGGCTGGGTTCCCGAACTTTCCTGCGGGGGTTATCCGACGTCGAGGTTGATCCGCCACTTGTTGTCTGTGCGGTAGATCGTTGCAACGAGAACGACCTGCGATCCGGACTGCATGTCCATCGTGCATCTAGCGACATCTCCATCGCTGTAGGAGCGACTCGTCGGGCACGCGATCGTGCCGGTCAGCGCACCTGATGTAGCTGCCGGGCCAAGCTGTTCACGCATCATTGTCTGCAGCTCCGAACCGGACAGTGTCGGAGTACTCGATTGCTGCGTCATGAATCCGGCAAGGATCATCGCTGCCACCAGTACGATCGAGCCTCCGGCCAGCATGGTCTTCCGGTGCAAGCGAGCGCCCTCACTTGGGCCGCGGGAGTCGTTCTCGGCGTATTGCCGAGAACGTACGAATAGGAAATATCCAAGTGCAGCAGTAAGGGCCGGGGCCACGACGAAATTCCCGACTATCGTCCCGCGGTCCGTGAAACCGAGGAGACGATAAATGCCGAACACAGTCGCAGTGGTAAAGAGCAACAGGAACCCGAGGGCCACCAGCTCTATGACCAACCGTCCGCGGGTCCGTTTCGGCGCCTCGGCCAGCCTCGTCGCCGACGTACTTGTGATGCTGTTTGGTGCAGGTTGCTCGGTGTTCCACAGATGCTGAAAATCAGTTGGTCGAGGTGACTTGTTTTGGAGAGGCGGTGGCGACTGCGTTGCCGGAAAACCTACAGATGCGGAGGTGTTCGACGGTGTCGCTGGTGGCGGGGCCCACTGATCGGTCCAGTTCTGACCGTCCCACCAACGAAGAGACGGCGATTGAGGTACTGGATACCATCCAGGCTGCGGACTGGATGGTCCGTGGGAGTTTTCAGGCACCGGTAGATGCTAATTGTTCATTTTACGAAAGCCGTGCCTATTGAGTATGTTGACAAACTCACAGGAAAAGGCGCTAACGGATACCTCAGAAATACGATGACCAGCGGCGCGTAAAAAATTGAATACCGAGTGTCAATATGTGTGGTCAATGTAAGAGAATTCGAGATCCTGGCGGCCGCCGCAACAATCACTATGCCCTGGGTGTTTCGGCCGACGGATGCTGGAACTCTCGAAGTGGGCGGTAGAAGATGGTCCGATGAAGTCACCCTTGTCGCGGTCCCACCCAGACCTCAGCGCGCAATGGCATCCGACAAAGAACGGCAGCCGCACCCCCGACCTGGTGACTCTCGGATCCAGCGTAAAAGTTTGGTGGATGTGCGCTCATCAACACGAATGGGAAGACACCCCTAATCACCGCACGAGCCGCGGGAGTGGTTGCCCCTACTGCGCGGGTCGACGAATCTTGGCTGGGTTCAACGACGTAGCCCACACCCACGCCCACCTTGCTCGTGAATGGCACCCCACCAAAAATGGTGAGCTGACCCCAGACACCCTGACGGCGGGGTCGGAAAAGTCCGTCTGGTGGAGAGATGAGTTGGGTCATGAGTGGCAGGCACGGGTGAACAATCGTGCGAACGGAACAGGCTGTCCGTACTGCTCGAACAATGCGGTTCTGCCCGGCTTCAACGATCTCGCAACCGAAAACCCTGTCGTTGCGGCCCAATGGCATCTCGACCGCAACCACGATCTCCGGCCGACCTCGATAGCGGCGCAATCGAACCGTAAAGTGTGGTGGCAGTGCGGGCTTGGGCACCAATGGCAGTCGACCGTCAACAACCGGACGTCAAACGGCCAAGGTTGCCCCGTCTGTGCCGGCCAAAAAGTGTTGGCGGGCTTCAACGATCTGGGTACCACCGATCCCGCGCTCGCAGCCGAGTGGCACCCGACGCTCAACGCACCCTTGTCCCCGGCGAATGTGTTTCGGAGTACGGCGAAACGATTCTGGTGGAGGGATCTCCTCGGCCATGAGTGGCAGGCCAGCGCAAGTGAGCGATCGGCTGGAAATGGCTGTCCGTTCTGCTCGGGCCAACGCATTCTGGCGGGCTTCAACGACCTCGCAGCGAGAAACCCGATGTTGGCCGCTGAATGGCATCCGCGGCTCAACGGAGCCAGGACACCCGAGATGGTGACGTTGATGAACGGGACGAAGGCGTGGTGGAGGTGCGAGGCTGAACACGAGTGGGAAGCGCGGATCGCGAGCAGAGCATCCGGGGCCGGTTGCCCGGCGTGCGCGGGACAGACCGTCTTGGCAGGGATCAACGATCTGGCCTCCCGAAGCCCGACGGTCGCGGCAAGCTGGCATCCCACTCGTAACGGTAGTGCGACACCTGAGAACACCGCGGTGTTCTCGAATCGAAAAGCCTGGTTCAGATGCGCGCGGGGCCACGAGTGGCTCTCGACAGTGAACAACAGAACCCATGGTCAAGACTGTCCCGAGTGCTCCGAGAAGGGAGGATTCAATCCGGGAAGGCCGGGATACCTGTACTTCCTCAGTCATGCCGTGCTCGGTGCCCACAAGGTCGGGATCACGAGCGTGGGGACCAATCGCCTTGACAAGTTTCAGCTGAGCGGGTGGCAGGTCATCCACCTTGAGCTCTTCTCGCGCGGGTCAGATGCTGCAATTGTTGAGCGGGCAATCAAGCGTTGGTGGCGAAGTGATCTCAACCTTCCTGTGTGGCTGGGTCCGTCCGAGATGGCGCAGACTGGCGGGTGGTCAGAGACCATCTCCGCGGACGAGCTGACGACATTCGAGTGCATTCTGCGAATTCAGCATGAACGGACCCTCCTGCAAGGTAGATGAATTCCTCATCGAAACGCCGCGCCGTCAGAACCGACAAGTGAACGGTGAGTGGCGATCATCCGGCAGCTCTCGCGGCTGACACCTGCTTGCGACGGAGACGACGAGAGACTGTGTAGTCAAACACGTAGAAAGCGCGCACGCCCGGTTCAACGTGCCGCAACACCGGAACCGCCAGGAATATCGTCATCTCATTCAACGGCAGTGCACAGCTGCAGTACGCGAATGCGACTCCGCGAGAGGCGCTACCGACCTGGCCGGCGCCGAAACGCCCCAAGACTGAGAAGAGACGCGCATGAATCCACATCGGAAGTACTTCAAACTCAAAATGGTGGGGTCATACGCGATCGTCATGTTCCTCCTGGGAACCTTCGTCTCGACTGCGCTCACGTCAACCAAGGGCGACGGATCCGCCGCATCGCCGTTGTCGTCGCTGAGTCCGTGGATATGGGGATTGATCTGCGGCACTATCGGGCTGGTTCTGGCGGGTATCGGGCCGGCGATCAGCGCGCTTCGGGGAGCATCAGCTGGCCGCGAAAACGAGCTGTGAGAAGCACCAGCGGCCTGTGCGTTCGAGGCACATCACGCACAGGTGAACATCGACGCAGAACGCAATCGTTGCAAGGGGAAATCGCCGGGGAAGCTCGAATCAGCAAAGTGCCTACTGCAACAACTCCTACCGAATCAGGTCCTCGTGTTAGGAGGCACACTGAGGTCGGAATCGCCGAGAGTTCCGGCCTGCGTTCAGTACGTCGACGCCACATCCAAGTCATGCAACGTCGCCGCCACAACGTCACCGAGCGTGTACTCACCGTCAACGGTGTGGTGATAGGTGCCGTGGCCGTTGTTCTCGGCGATCGGCAGCAGCTCGGACTGGGACAGCTGATCGAGCAGATCACACAGCAGTGCATGAGTTCGGACCGGGATTTGCAGCATCTCCATCGGCGGCTGAGTGACCAGATGGCGAGCGAGTTCCAGCGACAATTCCTGGACCCGCTGACGGGCGTCGAGAGCCGTTCCCCGAAGCGTTGCGAGATCGCCGCCGTAGTCGGCCATCCCCAGGCTGACCAACTCTATGAACTCCTCGACCGAGGCGGCCGCGCGTACCAACTCGATGAGCGTTGCGGCGGTTTGCGCGAGAGTGTGCGCAGAGACCAACACCACCCCAGAAGCTGTACCGTCGCAAGGATTTTCCATCGCCAGGATCGTCGGAGCGAGGCTGTCCGCCCATCGCTCCGCTGCCGCTTCCGTGATTGTTTCGCTGGCCGCATGTTCACTGATACCGGCAGTTTCGGCGACCAACGTGAGCATGTTGGATACGAAGGCCTCGACGACATCGCGCCGAACGACGATGTTGCGGTCTTGCAAGATTTCACACAGCAGAGTCGTTTGTGTGGCGTGCCAGTTCGTCGTATCCATGGGCACGATCATGGACTACGCGTTTCGGGTGTTCCTGCCCATAGATTTCACGAGAACACTTCACTGCCCAAGAAAGGTGCACGATCATGACTGCTACCTCAACCGATACTGATCGACCCTGGGAGTGCTCACGCGAGGCAGCTTTGGCGGTAAGCAGACTCGACGCGGCGACGGCGTGGATGCGCACGGACATGGCCGCGGTCATGCGGTTGTTCGTCGAACAACAAAACGCATACAGCTGGTGGACCACAACGCAGAACATCTCTGAGCCCAACGCCGACATGCTCCGGCAGTGGATCCAGTACTTCTACGGACTGAGCGTCGACGACGTAGGCATCGACGCTGACGACGAGCTCAGCGGCCCGGCGCAACTGATGCGGAAAGTTTTGCGGACCCGCGCACAGTCGTTGCGGTACTCGACCATCTACCTCGTCACACCGGAAGTCGTGGAGTCATTGGCTACGCTCGCTCACACGCGTACCTACCGGCAGGGCTTGTCAGACCTCCGGTGCGTGCCGACGGCAAAGGGGCACATCGTGCTGCCTCGAAGCGTCGAATGCCGTCGCGGCGAGGGGGAGGGCAGTGTGGGAGCGAACCTGACGGAAAGCCTGTCCTATCTACAAGCAACACCGCGTCCTGACCCGATTCGCGCGCTCTCATGGAATCTCGACGACACCGCCGGCAGGCCGGTTGTGCGGATTGCGGACTGGATTGTCACCGGCGACATCGGCGGCGAGGACGGTACTGACATCGACAGGCAGGTAGCGGCCGCCGTCCGTGACAATGTCGGCGAGACTGCAATGCCCGAGATGGTGTGGACCAACGAATGGGCTTGCACATTGCCGAATTCCGGTGTGCTGCCGACTATGATCGCGCGAGGCAGGCTGCAGGACGCTGCTAGGGACGTCGCAGCACCGGGGTTCGTACGGTGGGATCCATCGACCGTTTACGACGACACCGACGGGCAGTTCATGGTGAGGCTCACGCAAGCGGTGTGGGATGCGGTGACTGCCGGACTGCTGACGGCGCACCAGTTGACGGCTCCGCAGTGGTACGGCCAACAGTCCGGGATCGGGAAGGACATCGTTGTGTTGGCCGCGCCGGGATCCGAGTGTCGCTGACGCCGTTGAAGTTCGGTCGAACCCGTTGGGGTGCCGCATCTGTCGAGTGGATTGGAGATCGTGAGGGAGTCATTTTCCCCGAGCGAGAAACGAGGCCACCATGTCAATCACCTTTGCACCCGAGATGAGCGAGATCGTTGGATACCGCCTGACCGATCAGATGGGTGGCCGCAGCGAACGCATCGGTGACTACGATTCTGCGATAGCGGCTTTGGAGGACATGCAGCGCACTGGCGCATTGTTGCCGGGGTGCACTGATCCGGAGGAAGCCCGCATCTGGGGCCCTCAGCTCGAGATCGAGACTGCCGACAGCGGCGAGGAACCGTCTGCGAACTTCTCGAACCACAATGCTGTGCGCCTGCTGGAGTTGTTGGGTTTTGCGTCGGGGAACTTTGGCGACGCGGTCGAATCGAGCGGAGAATGCCCGGCAGAGGACTTTCTAGGCCGGGTCATGGTGGCGCAAGCGATCGCGCCTTCCGACGAGGGCGTGCCGTCGTACGAGATGGCTGGCACTCCTCGGTGGATTGAAGGCGGTCGACGCGCCGGGTACACCGAGTCCGCGCTCGATTCGCTTCGTGAGGTGGCGGAGTGGGCGTTGAAATCGGAGCGCGCTGTCTGCTGGGGCTGATCGTCCGGGAACCTTCTTTCGGGGGTTCCACCTCAGTCTGGGAAACGAGGGCTGTCCGGATTGTCGCGACGTGGGTTGGGCTGAGATAGTCCGGATCGGTGATCGAGTGTGCCGCGCCTGAAACGGGTCTCGCTCATCGTTGGCTGAGTTCGATTCCCATCATCGAGAGGCAGCTGAAATGACGTCGACCCCCTGCTCACCCAACTTCCCGCTCCCAATGCTGGCGGCAGCGATGACGACAGCGTGTGAGGACTGTGGGATGGATATGGTTCGACATTGGAACCTCTCCGGTACGGACTTCGTGTGGCTGGACACCGATGGCCGCAGCGTCGGGGGGACGTCCCCGATTCCAGGGGTGACGACAATCAGCGAGCTGCTCGTCTACCTGCTCAAGCATGACCGAATCGCGCTGTACTCCGATCTTTCAGCACGTTTTCCTTCGGGACTCGGTGTGCTGCCTTGGGAGCACCGACATCGGCCGGCGCCGACGTCGCCCCACATTCCGGCTGCCATGGTCCCCGAGTGCTGCGTAATGCCGATGCAACTGGTGCGGGACGGGTGGCGATGCAGGATCGCTCACACTGTCTTTCAACATGATTCGGCCAGCCTCCCAGTGTCCGCCTGACACCAATGCGTAGCTGCCCCGTCGGCACTGAACACTAGGATTCATCACTACACAGCAGAATGGAGATGTTCTTGATGAGCACGACACCATCGAACGACCCGTCACCGCGTTTCCTCCCGGCCGGCGCGGTGAACGACGCTGTGGTTTCCCCGGCCGAGGTCGAGGATCTTCTCACTGACATCACTGAATACGACCCGGCAGCCAATATGCGACTTGCGGAGCTGGAACAGTTCGACTCGAACTCGATCACACCGGAGCTCGCACGAAAGCGAGACGCACGCCGACAGGCCGGGCTCGATGGCTACTACGACTTGCCTCCGGGCTCCGGTCAGGAAACTGCATTCGTCATGTTGGGGATGGCCGCGATTGCTTTTGTGCTTCTTGGGCTGGCAGTAATCGGAGTGCTCGCCACCACTGAGGATTCGAACATCTATGGGCTGGCGATTCCGTTCGCCATTCCAGCTGGATTCGCGCTGGTGGGGGGTGTGGCTGCTGTACGTGCAGTACGGCAGCCGCTCCGTGTGACACGCGAAGAGCGTGCGCAGCTTCGCAAGGCCCACAGGCGAACAGGATTCGAAGCAGTCGGTAACGGAGAGGACTGCGGGGACGCGCAGAAGATTGCGTACCTTGCGGATCATGTCATTGCTGACATCGGCAAGAGTGCAGCATGGAAATCGAGACTTCTCGACGAGCACCGAATTCGGCTTGACCTAGATCGAGAACTGTACGAAATCGTTAGCAGCGCTGCGATACTCGGCAAGCAAATGCGTGCGAACGCTGTAGACCGGGACATCCTCGGTGGAGATGGACCCGACGCGGAACGTCTTCTGCAGGCGGTCAAGCGCAATGCTGGGTTGATCAGTGAAATGCGAGCGAGTTTGGTGCGCAGAGTCGCCGCACTGCTCGCATACCGTAACGAGCTCGCCCCGTTGGATCGACTGATCAAACAGATGCAGGCACTTGATCAGCTCGAGCAGCAGGAGGCAGGCCTCCAGGAGGCATACACCCAGATCACGCTAAATGAGATGGCTACTTCCGAGACCACGCGAATGTCCGATGAACTCACGGCGCTGCGCGCCAACCTAACCGCGCAGATCGAGTACTTGCGCACGAATGTCATCAACAATCCGTTACTCAGCACAGGACTCAGCCTGACCGACGGGCTCTGACTCCGTCATGACCGCACCCCTCGAACACCTGAAATGCAGTGTGTGTGGGAGGAATGGAGCTGTCTCGAAGAGATCAAAATTTTTCGGTGATGGGAACTGCTCAGGTTGCACCCCTCGACGGTGGCAGGGAGGCCGATGCGGCCTGTTGAGGCGGAAGGCGATCTGTCCACATTCGATAGCGGGCTGGGCGCATTGTCGTGTCCGGGCGAGTCAGACACTGGCGGAGTAGGCCGCGCGTGCGGCCTCTATCACGGCACGGGCAGGTCCGCTGGCATGAGCAACATTGAGCGGTGGTGACCACTGCTCAATCACGGTGGCTTCGACCGCGGCCGGTGAGGGGTGCTGGCACCAGGTCAATCGTAGATGGGTGTGCATCCAGGCAGTCAGTCGAATCTCGTCCTCGTCGACGAGGACGACGCGATCAGTGCGTCGGGTCCGGTAGTGCTCGGTATCGAGGAGCAACCCGGCGAGGGTGCGGCGGAGGGTGGATGATCCGCTGCGGCGCAGATGATTACTGATAATCCGCCGGCGCAGGTTCGTGGCGAGACCGATGTAGAGCAGCCGTATCCCGGCGTTGGTCGGGTGTGTGGGCCCCGGGAACTGAGAGAACACCTCCGGCGCCGCCCACCACGCGTAAAGGCCCGGTGCCGCGGGCACCATGGATAGGTCCTCGAGCGCGCGACTAGAGCTACTGAGCGCGGTGATGGTATCGGCTGCATCGTGCGGCGCCGTGGGATGCGGGGTTGGCATAGCGAGCAGTCTGCCTCGCCACGCAGACACTCAGCGCGACAAACAGGAACTGTCGCCGATGAGGGCAGGGTCGTGTGGAGCGAGCTGTCAGCCTCGTCGGCACGGTGCATGCAAAGTGATGAAGGCATCGCGCACCGGGCGGACGCTGTCCGTGAACTGGACCCGAAGCGCGAGAGCGGTGGTGGGTGCGCGTCAGTGCGGTGACCGGGTAGAGAGCTACGGGGTCTCGGTGGGCCAGCGCGTGTTGGAAATCGGATCCGTTGGGTGTGTGTCCTGTCCGGGCTCTCGGTTCGAGCGGAGAATGAGGTCGGCGTGCCGCACCCGCAGTCGTCCCTGGTGACCATTGGCGTATCGGATTTCGCAGACAGAATCGAGGGACACAATGGGTGAAGGACAAAGTCGTTGCTTCCGTGGAGCATTCGTCGTCGCTGATCGAAGTGACGACGATGGTGGGTTGGATGCAACAGTGGCGGCAACGATTGCTTCGCTGGCGTCATGTGGTGCGGAGACACGGGGTGAGTTCTCTGACGTCAGTCCTGATGCGCGGCTCGCTGGCATGTTGGCTGGATTGTTCCGTACGAGCGCCCTGGCAGAGCAGTGCGAGCACTTTCGGGTAGACGGCACGGTGTCGACGTTGCACATCCGGTTCGGCGGTGGAGGTGCGCTGCGCGATGCTGGTCATCCCTGGGACGCCGTAGCGGCCGAAACGGCGCTCTCTGTTGTCGCGGAGTTGGGGGTGACCGGCGAGGTGGAGTACGCCAACTTCGATTCGAGCGAGCCGCTGTTCGTCCGGTGGGTTCTGGACGGCGGCTTGGTTGGCCGAGAGTCTGGACGTGTTGTGTACGCCGCCTGAGAGGCAGATACCGCTGGCGACTTACGAGAGGTTTCTCGTAAGTCGCCAGGGTCATTTGTGGTCGTGGCTGTCCGGCCGCGCTGTGGGGAAGTTGTCTGTGGACCTGTCAGGCTCTTGGGTCTGCTGCACGGATAGGTGACATCTGATCTGTGGTGCCGAGAGGTGCCGCTGGAAGGATGTGCACCATGCCGAAGCCCTATCCCCGAGAGTTCCGTGAGGACGTTGTTCGGGTTGCCCGCAGTCGCGAGCCCGGAATGCTGTTGAAGCAGATCGCCGCCGACTTCGGGATCAGTGAATCCTGCCTGACGGGTTGGCTGAAAGTGGCCGATATCGAGGACGGAATCAAATCAGGAACTACCGGTGAGGACGTGGTCGAGAACCGGGAACTGCGCAAGCGAATCCGGTTGCTCGAGCAGGAGAACGAAGTCTTGCGCCGTGCTGCCGCCTATCTTTCCCAGGCGAACCTGCCGGGAAAATGATGTACCCGCTCGTTCGTGAGCTGGCCGAGGACGGCATTCCCGTCACGGTGACGTGCCGGGTACTCGAGATCGCTCGCCAGCCCTACTACCGGTGGCTGGCTGACCCGGTGACCGATGCCGACCTCGCGGAGGCCTACCGGGCGAACGCTCTGTTCAGGGCCCATAAGGACGACCCGGAGTTCGGCTACCGGTTCCTGTTCTACGAGGCTCGCGACGCCGGCCAGGTGATGGCCGAGCGCACAGCGTGGCGGATCTGCTCGAACAACGGCTGGTGGAGTGTGTTCGGCAAGAAACGCGGAAAAGCCAAGCGCCCGGGGCCTGCGGTCCACGACGACCACGTCCAACGCAACTTCACCGCCGATGCTGCGAATCAGCTGTGGCTGGGCGACATCACAGAGCATTGGACGAGCGAAGGCAAGCTCTACCTGTGCGCGTTCAAAGACGTATTCTCCAACCGGATCGTTGGCTACTCCATCAGCGATCGGATGAAGTCCCGGCTCGCGGTCGATGCGCTCGACAACGCCGTCGCCCGCCGAGATTTCGTCGCAGGCTGCGTGGTCCACACCGACAGTGAGACTGTTCGTGCCGGTGTTTTCGGATTTCCTGACCGTTACCGCATGGAGACGAGAGAATGCTGGTGCCGGGAGTTCCCAGTGTTCCTGACCCTCACTCCGATCGACGATCGTGTGTCTTTCCTTGGATTTGTCGGTTCCTGGGAACCCCCGGTGAGGCGCTACGCCTCACCGTCGGGGTGACCTGAGGAGAGCCTGCACCACCAGGTGCTCATCACTGTCTTGTCCGCCGGTTCGGTCGATGCGCGGCGCCGCCTTGCTCATCGGTCAACGGAGAGGAAAGCGACATGACAAGGATGCCTGACAAAGCCGATCTCGATCAAGACCGGCGAGTGTTCGCCGGAGTCGATACCCACAAAGAACTGCACGTCGCCGCGGTGATCGATACCGACGACAACGTCCTCGGAACTCGCAGTTTTCCGACCACCCGAAACGGGTATCGAACCATGCTGACCTGGATCGGCGAGTACGGCAATCTGATCCGGATCGGTATTGAGGGCACTGGCTCCTACGGAGCTGGGCTGACCCGCCACCTCGCGAAAGCCGGCGTGACGGTACTCGAGGTGGACCGCCCCGATCGCTCGGACCGTCGCCGTAAGGGCAAAGACGACGACCTCGACGCCATCAACGCGGCCCGCGCAGCCAAGACCAACCGGCGCACCACCACCCCGAAATCGAAAGACGGTGCCGTCGAGTCACTTCGGGTGTTGAGGGTGACCCGAGCCCATTCGGTACGAGAGCGGCGCAGTGCGCTGCAACTGCTGCGGATGACGATCATCTCCGCTCCCGACGAGCTGCGCGCTCAGGTCCGCGATCTGACGCGGATGCAACTGATCCGCCTCCTCGCCGCCTGGCGACCGGATGTCGCGAACGCTACTGATCCCGTGACCGCCTACCGGGTGTCGATGAAGTCCCTGGCTCGCCGCTATCTCGAATTAACCGACGAGATCGCCGATCTCGACGAACTGATCAACCCAATCGTGAAAGCCCTCGCACCTCAACTACTCGAGCGCGTCGGAATCGGTATCGAAGTCGCCGGACAAATGCTTGTCACCGCCGGCGATAATTCCGATCGAATGAAATCCGAAGCCGCGTTCGCGATGCTATGCGGTGTTGCACCGCTACCCGCATCTTCTGGCATGACCCAACGCCACCGCCTCAATCGCGGCGGTGACCGCCAAGCCAACCGAGCCTTGCATCTGGCCGTCATCGGCCGCATTCGACTCGACCCGAAAACCCAGGCCTACGTAGAGAAGAAAACCAGCGAAGGCCACTCGAAACTGGAAACTATCCGGTGCCTGAAGCGCTACCTGGCTCGCGAGGTCTACTACCTCCTCAACCCTGGACCGCAGACAATCACCCCGAACACCCGACACCATCGAAAAGCAGCTTGACTCTCAGGAGAGCATCAGAGGATCGCAATTTCAATCAAAAAAATTCGTCCGTGCTCTGAGCCGCCATCACATGGTCGGCTCGATGGGCCGCGTCGCTGCGGCCGGCGACAATGCCGCCATGGAGAGCTTCTTCTCTCTACTGCAAAAGAACGTCCTGGACCGCCGCCCCTGGCGCACCCGTGACGATCTCAGGATCGCGATCGTCACCTGGATCGAAAGGACCTACCACCGCCGACGCCGCCAAGTCGGGCTCGGCCGATTGACCCCCATAGAATACGAGACCATCATGACCACACCAGCCACTCAGGCTGCGTGACTCAACCTGTCACCTGATCGTGCAGCAGACCCATTTGCTGCCGCCGGCACCAGCGAACCGGCCCCCACACCTGATCTGTGAGGGCCGGTTCGCTGGTGTGGGATTCGGGGCAGGTGCGGCAAGGCGAAGGGGTCCACACCTGCCCCGCGTCGGTCAGGCCGCCTGACTGTGCTGGCGGTCGCTGTCGAGGGCGTCGGCGATCTCCGCACCGATCGCAGCTAGGCGGGCTTCGGCGGCGACGAGCGTCTGCTCGTCAGGGAACAGGAGCGAGGTCGCAGCGTTGCGAGCAGCGTCCTCTTCCGCTCGTAGCCGTTCGATCGACTGTTGCAACCGAGCGGATTCGGTTCGCTCTGGGGCGGTGAGACGGTGCAACGTCTCTGCTACTGCTGGTGCGATGCGGGCTGCGCCCCGTCGGAGCTGAGATCGGGAGACCGGGACGTCCGCCAGTGTCGTGTAGTCATGCCGGATCGTGAAGCCGATGATCTGGCCTTCGGACGTTTCCGTTTCCACAGTCAGCGGGCCGACAGATGCGCTTCGATGTGGTCGGGTGATTAAGTACCCGATGTCGTCGACCAACCGGCCGAACATGATTGGCCGGTCGTCGAGGTCTTTGTACAGTTCATCGAGCGCGGTGACACGACGCCGCAGACGTTCGGCCGCTGCTGCGCACTGGTCGGCTTGCTGGACGGCGCGGCGCACATTCTGTAGATGCGTCGCCCGCCGAAGGCGCAACGTACGCACCGTAGATTTGATCTCGGCTTCTTCGAGTAGCAATACGTTCCCCGAAGCCGCAGCTTTGATCTCGGCGTACGCCAATGTTGTATCTCCGATGTCGTCGACCTCCCGGATCGTCGAATCGGTGGAGTACAAGTGTGCGAAGGCACGAGACTTACGATGCAACACTTCCCACGAGTAGGCATCGAAGGTGCGTTCGGTGACGTAGGTGAACACGTCTACGGACTCGCATAGGTTCCCTGGCCGGAACGCGCGACCTTCGCCCTGTTCGACATCGGACGGGCGCCAGGGCGGCGCGATCAGATGAACGGTAGACAGACGGGTTTGAATGTTCGTTCCGATACCGATTTTCGGCGTCGACCCGAGCAACACGGATACTGACCCGTCACGGCAGGCGGCGTGTAGAGCTTCCCGGGATTTCGGTGTCGTAGCCTCGTGTGCGAAACGCACGCGGTTGGCCGGGACCCCGAGTTCGACCACCAGTTGCCGGAGCCTGCCATAGGTGGACGCATCGTCTGGTTTGGGGGTGCCCAGGTCGCAGAGCGCCAATTGCAGGACACCAGGAGTGGTGTTGTTGAACGTGCGGTCGAGGCCTCGACGGTAGGTCGCAGCGATGGTCTCAGCGGCGGCGAGCAGTTTCGGTGACGCGATCTCGATGCCTACAAGATTGGGATCCAAAGCAACCTTGCGGCCGTCTCCGCACACGGTGAGCATGTTGTCTGAGCCGCGGATTCGGCTGTTGGTGTTCTGCAGGTTCTCGGCCCGGCACACCAGCCCAGCAACGTAGTCGAGGATCTGCGGGCCAGGATCGACGACAACGGTGTGATCGTTGCGGGCCGGGCGCTTCTGCCCGAGCGCTTCGGTGGGAAGAAGGTCGGCGAACTCGTTTAGCAGGCCGCGGAGTTCGGGCAGGTTCTGGATTGTGGACGGGCGGGTATGAGTCCGGAAGCCCGACCCGTCGGGTGCAACCTCGATTCGAGTCTCCCACCGGATGAACGTGTGAGCGAACGCGTCGAAATGGGCCAAACCGATCTGGTCGAGACGGTCGGGAATCATAAACCGTGCCCAGCAGTAGATTTCAGCGAGAGTGTTGCGAAACGGGGTTCCGGTGAACATCGACGCCACCGGTCGATTCGGGTACCGGGCCGCCAAAGTCTCCACTTTGAGCAACATGTCAGTAGCGCGTTTGGACGAGCCGAGCGAGAATCCGTCGGCGCGGGTGGCAACCGGTATCCGGATGAACTTGTCGGCCTCGTCAATCAGGATGTAGTCGATTCCGAGTTGTTCGAGCGTGATTTGATCGGGATCAGTCACATTCGAGCGGAGCCGGTCGAGCTGTTCTTCCAATGACCTTACGGCGTTGGCCGTTTGACGTGCGCCCCTACCGAATTCGGGTTCGTTGTTCATGTGCTCGCGGACGGTGGCTTTCTGGGTTTCGATCCACTCCGCTTCGGACTCCGGGTCGACCCCGAGCGTGGAGAACGCCTCGTGGGTCATGATCACGGCATCCCAATCGCCGGTAGCGCAGCGTGCCGCGAACAACCGGCGAGAATCGCGCGCGAGATCTTCCTCTGTAGCGATGAGAAGCCTCGCGGCCGGCGCGGCCTGCTGCGCCTCCCGGCCTATCTGCTCCAAGATATTTTTGGGGACAGCAATGCAGGGTTTGTTCGCTAAACCGAAGCGTCGCAGCATGATCGCTGAGCACACCATCTCCAAGGTCTTTCCGGCGCCGACGGCGTGTGCAATCAGTGCACGGGGACGGGAGAGCACCATGTCGACTGCGTCGAGTTGATGAGGCCACAGGGTGAGCCCAGCAGAAATTCCAGGAACAGTCAGGTGTGACCCGTCGGGGCGACGAGTGACATGGGAACTGAACCGCAAGTTGTAGGCCGCCAGAACCCGTTCGCGGCGTGCTTCGTCCTCGAAGATCCACACGCTAAATCGTTCGTGGAGGGCTTGCAGTCGGTCGGCCGCAGCAGCGGTCCTCTGCGGGCTACGTACGCGTCGGTAGACCCCGTCGTCGAGAAGGTCTATGTAGACGACAGGGCGTTTGCCGTTGAGCCCGCATTGGAGAAGTTCGATCGGGGACATGTCTTCGGTGCCGTAGAGGACCGACGCATCAGGCGAGCATCGAAGGGACGACGACAACTCCCAATACGCGATTGACGGCGAATGGTGAATCGCCCCCGTATACGTGGTGCCGAGTTCTTCGGTGAGGAACGCCCCGATATCGTCCGCCGTTAGCCAAGGAGCCCCCAAACTCACTCGTACGTCATGCATTCCGAGTTGCGTGGGCATCGATTCCTCAAGGGCTGCCACATTGCGGAGGTAAGCGGGATCGAGCTTCGCAGCGCGCCGTGCTGCGTCTAACTTGCTCCGAACATTGCCCGACAGATAGTCGCGTGCCGGGGTCCATCGCCCGCCGTTCTGTGGATCCGAGTAGACCAGATCTCCGAGCGCCGCCGCTGCAGATTGCAGGCTCGAGAGCCCCAACAACTCAGCTACTCGCGACAAGTCCAGGCGGCCTACCTCACCGAGAGTGACGGCCAGCGCTTCGGCCGCAGTGTCGACACGCTCAACCCGCACCGGTCGCTTGTTGACCCGCCCTAGCAGTACTGCTGCCGGCTCAGCTGTCGAAGTGTCGGGGTCGTACTTTTCCAGCGCCAAGACCAGCGGGTAGTCCGGGTCGCGGCGGAACCCGCCCATCGATGGACGACGCACCGACACTGCGGGGACTCCAGTTTCCGGATCAGGTTTCCCCTCACGCACAGTGCACCGATTCAACGCGCCCCACGCTGCGACGTACAGCCTGTACAGGTCCAGAGCATGTGCGCGAGCGGGAGCGATCGTTTCGTCGGGCAAGTCCGGATCGGACTCGAGGTCCATCAAGTTAATGGCCGCATCTCGAAGCGAGATCAGATCGAACAACTCCCGCGCCGGCCGTTGTACCTGGACAAGAGCACCATCGGTCACAGTGAAGATCTGCCCGTCTACGACGTGAAACGAACGCTCTTTGCGACCTTGCGCGTCTACCAGGATTACATCCGAAAGCCCGTCATCGGCGATAGGAGCAGCGGTCATTGCAGGTAGCGCGCTGCAGACAGAGGTGATCGCCGCATCTACCGCTGGGCCGGGGGCGTCAGTGACGACCGCTAAACCGTTGTATCGGTTGCCGGTTACGCGCATCTCACCTGCCACATGAAGCGGATGCAATGCCCAATACCGATTCACGCGTACCGCTGTAGCGTTTTGGCCCTCACCCAACGGGGTGTCGACGACGTCGCGTTCATCGACAGTTGCTCCCAGTCGGTAACCGGGATTCCGCGAGAAATTGACCGTGTCAATCCAGCCCGAAGCCTTCTGGCCGGGCGCGCGGACCTGCAATACCAGCACGTCAGCCACAACATCGGTTCCAGGGAAGGTGCCCGAGGGCAGCCGTACTGCCGCTACGAGGTCGGCATGACGAGCCAGTTCACTGCCGGTGGTGCCGGAGTCCATCACGAACCGCGAGGTAATTGCCACGACGTAGCCGCCAGGGCGAACCGCTCGGACCGCGCGCATGAGAAAGTAGCTGTGCAACGGCAAGTTGATCCGGTGCACTGAGTCGTGAACATTGACGGACGAGAACGGGACGTTCGCCACGACTGCATCGAAGTAGTTGTCGCGCAACGATCGTGACTGCAAACGGCCAGTGTGAATCGTGGCACGCGAGTGCAGCAGTGAAGCGATACGCGCGGACGTGGGGTCTACTTCTACGCCGGTAACGTCGATAGGCAGTCCGTCCGGGGCAGCCGAAATGAGCGCGCCGTGTCCGCAGCCGAGATCAAGCACCCGGCCGCCCGTGAAACCTGCAGCGGTAAGGATCTGCCAAAGACGTTGTCCCACCTCTGGGGGCGTGTAATAGGCCGTGTCGACAACGTCGGCAGCAGCAGCGCGTGCGGGAGGGGTGAGCAGTGAATCGAGCTGGTCGGCCAGATGAAGCCACTTCCCGGAAGGTTCCGGGGCGAATGCCGATGCCAGCGAACCCCACCCGGGCCATGCCTGCAATGTGGAGCGTTGGTCGCCGGTGAGTGGAAAGCCGTCGACGAGGTCGCGCTGCAGTTCCAGCGCGGCTATAGCGTCGGCGACGATGTCGCGAGTTTTTCCCATGAATTTTGCCTCCGAGATCTGGTGGAGACCTGCCAGGTGTGGTGTGTGTACCGGCAGGCCATCGAGCAGAACTCACAATCCGGGGCATCGAAAATGAGTGCGGCACAGCAGGATAAGTGCAGTTAAAAGGCTGTTTTCTAGTATTGCTGAGCTGTGCAATACGGCTGCGCTGTAATCGCCGGTATCAACGTGCATTTCAGTCCCTCTGTGACCACGCATCAGAACCAGCGTGATCGCTTGAAATCTCGAGCTTCGAGACCCGCCCGGAAGGAACAGAGCAGGCAAGGGTGGGAAACGATCGTTGCCGGGCGCACGTTTCGTAGCTCCTGTCCGATGGGTCGTGATTCTCACAGTCATCAACGATCGGCCCTGGCTTGTGGCATAGCGGGACGGTATTGAGAGGTGGGGTATACCCCGCCGTGTCATTTCTGCAGTGTCGATCCTGTCCTGGTCAGATTGCCGTTGCGACAGGATGTTTCGCGTGCTCACAAGGCCTGTTGTGCCGCACTGCGTTATGGCTTCGACGACAGTAGGTGAAGAACACACCGACTGCGAAGGAGATCGAAATGAAGCGTAAGACTGTGGGCGGCGACGAGGTCGACGCATTCGCGAAGACCCGCCGTTCTCGAAACTGGAAGGCAGGAGAACGTAAGGCGCTCAAGGCGAAGGCTTCCCGCCGGGAACGCCGCGATGCGCGAATTGCGCTCGCGCGCTGATCCGAACGTCATCCGGGCCGGAGAGAGACCCTCCTGGGAACTCTCCGGCCCTTGCCATTTTTCGCATACAGAGTTTCTCCCCCGACAGAACGTTTGAGAGGACGATCGATATGGGATCGAATACCGTCACCGACACATGCTCGAGGATCACCGCAGCGGACCGCGCGAAAGCCTTGCACCTGTTTCGCGCCCGTGACGCCGGTACAAATACCGCCTACGACGACGGAGACCTCGCGTGCCTAGTGTCGGCAGTGTTCGGTCTGTGGCGGGACGACGAATCATCGGACAGCACAGAGCTTCCCCACCCGACAGGGGAGGGGCCATGGCGGCTTTACCCGGCGGACTGCGACGCGCCCGCATTCGCGGATCCACTCGTCGAAGACGACGACTTGAATTCCCATCAGATCACGGAACTGTATGTGCTGGTCATCGAGCACAAGCACGGGTCGAACGTCACTGTGCACTTTGACGAGCAGTCAGCGAAGGCCGCCGCAGCAGAGTTCGCCGCCTGTTGGTGGGGTGAGCGTGATGGGCCGATCCCAGCGGACATCGATGAAGTGCTTTCCCGGTACTTCGACAATGGCGGTCAGGAGTTCTACACAGTCGTGGCCGCGTCTATCGAATTCTGAGAGCGCCCAGTGCCCACCACATGTTTCGGGTGGGCACTGGCCGGCTCAGTCCAGCCTGGTGGTCGCGGGATTGCTGTCCGGATCATCCGCTGACCGCAGCCCTGTATCGGGCAAGCAATCAGTTACTGTCCACCGAAATGGCCTTGTTATGTTGCTGTTCGCCAAGTCACTGGTGCCGCACACTGCAACATTGGCAGCAACAGTGGGCCCGAACACACAGCTTTGAAACCGGAGGTCAAGACGATGACAGCAGGGGCGGTACTGCGCGATACCGACGCGGAACGTGTCCTCGACGCCCATCGCCCTCCTATGCGACCGCCGCAGCAAGCAACGAGAACGAACGAGTAAACCTCTACCCACAAGGTGCCCCTGACAGTGCGCTAAAACCAGGGACGAACAGTCACAAGAACGGACCTGCCACGATGAACGATTCGATTCGGCCCACCATCAACCGACCCTCCGGTGGCTCCCCACGTCACATGCAGCAGCGGGCGCTCACCACCCGGCACGCGATTCTCGACGCATCGGCCGCGATCTTTGACGCGAGGGGATACAGCGCTGCCAGCATCAAGGACGTGATCACGAGCAAAGATCTCTCCAAAGGTGCTCTCTTTTATCACTTTCCATCCAAAGAGGCCATTGCCCAGCAGCTTGTTCACGGCTGGTCGAGTGCCGTCGAGACCGCATTCTCCGGCGCTTGCACCGCCGCAGAACCCCCTGCAGAGAAGCTAAGAAGGGTGTTCCTCGATCTCTCGCGCGGCGTCGAGAGTGATCTGCAACTGCGTGCCGGCATGAAACTGACCCTCGAAGCCGGAATCGAGGGTGCGCATCAGGCTTATCGGCAGTGGGTCGATACCGCCGGTGACGTTGTCGACGAAGGCATCGCAGACGGAACTATCGGAGACACCGCACACGCGCACCACCTGGCTTGGAACGTGTGCGCTGGATTCGTCGGAATAGTCAATGCCGCCCCCATCATGCGAGAGGACGTCGATCTTCCCACCCGTATTGATGACCTGCTCACTGCCCATTTGAGCCTCGTAGTAGCGCGCTGAGATACCCACCGCAATCAAGAGGGGGCAAAGTAGAACGGCAATGGGCGGAGCCCAGCATGACACCGTCTTGCGTGAGAGAGTTTTCGCGGAGGCAGTGGAGGGGAGCAGAGATGGCACCGCTGAATGAAGAATCCGAGGACGACGAGACCTTCTACGAAGGCCAGATCGACGAGACGATCTTCGACTAAACATGGCGCGTTCTGAGTCAGTGGCTCGCCATGGACACGAACGCCAGCGACGAAGTCCTCGCGATGGGCAGGGAATCGGAATGACTCCAGCGGTTGACTGACACCGCAACCGAATCACTGGAGCATCAGCTGAACAAGCAATGGAGCCAATCGAACCCTGGTAAGACACCCACCGACCTGGACCTAGCTCAGATGAAGGGAGCAGCGACGACGACAGCAGTGGCAGCGGTCCTCGAACAGGAGCTGTATCCGCAGGTGACACCACAAATTGTGGCTCAGATCGAGCGACTCGCGATATAGGACGACAAGGAGACCTCAGCGGAAATGACATCACCGAAGAAACACGAAGAACTCGCGGCACGCCCAGCTGGGGAGATCGCGGCGACTGTGGTGATAGCTCGTCCCGGCAGTCGGTACCGATGGATCCACGTGGCCAATGCCCTCGGACTGACCCTGCTCGTCATCGGGACGGTCCTGACCATACTCGGAATTCTCGCCCTCCCCCTCGGTTTTCTGGCCGCTGGTGCGAACCCGATCGAACTTCTCTTCCCCGCTGTGGAGGAGACGAACAACGAACCCACCCCATGGCTGGTACTGGCAGGTGGGTGGGGGGTTTTCGGGGGGCTCGGCCTTTCCCTCGCTGGTTACGGACTAGGCGGCGCAGCCAAGAAGAGGGCTGAACGCGCCGACATCGTCACCGCCGGAGAGATCCTCAACGCGCCTAAACGACTGGCGGAGCCCCTCGGGCGCGCACTCGATGCGGCAGAGACGATCCGGCGCTCCGCAGCTGTCCGGGAGGGGTGGCTCACCGGTATCGACGTCGACGCGGCCCTGTGGAACCTCGCGCAGCAGTTCAAAGCCGGAGTGCACCTCGATGCGGAACTGCGCGCCGTGTACGACGAGGCGGCCGGGGCGTCGGTACCCGACTTCCGGGGGCAAATCGACGCGGCCGAAGCTGCCGTCCTCGCATGCACCGAAAATTTGAGGGAAGGCGCACAACGCCTGACGGACATCGCAGAGCGCGTCGACAGTTTCGACCGCGAACTTTCCGAACCCGCACGTCGAGCCGCCCTGACGAAGGAACGCGAATGCAGTACACGCCGCACCCGTGAACAGGTCGGGAAACTCACCACCGCCCGAACCGCACTCGAGAACATCGAACCGGTCCTCGACAACGTCGTCGATATCGCCACCGGGCAACTCGATGCGTACGACGAGCTGCCGAAGATCGAAAAGATCTGAAAATGAAGCGGAAGTGGACAATTCGAATGCATCAGCATCCTGGGGCATTGCCTTCTCATGATCGGAGCATCGCACTCATGACTAAAAACAGCTCACACGCTGATCCGCCGTACGAATTCGTACCCATGACGCAAACGCTTGCCGATTTCGGGCTTTCACCGGGCGAACCCGTGCCGAGAGGAGTCGTCATGGACCACTCGGCCTCGCCGCTGTCGAATCAGATCAGCGAATTCGCCACCGAAGACGAGCTGGCAGAATTGCGTCGCCGTGCCAATGTTTTCCTCGACTTCGACTTCGCATTATTTGACGAGATCGGTGAGTTCGTCAACGATCACGATTTCAGTCGGATCAGGGCAGCGGCCGGACGCGTCGGCCTGACGGAACTGTACGCGCGGATGACCGAGCGAACGGATCGTTCATTTGCCCGCCTGCTCGCGGACTGGCCAGAAGATGCTCGACGACCGCCACCGCGCTCATCCCGCCCATGAGGACTGATGATCGGCAGTGCCACAACGTAGTTCAGACTATCGTCTGCGCGCTCTCATATAGGTGACCAACACTGAAGTCCGCATCAACCGACTGCGTTGGTCGAACTTCCCGCCCGTCATGCAGAGCGAAAAATGGGGCCCACCCCCCGGCGAGTACACAGCCGGTTGGTGGGCCCTTGTGCGCGGTGCGGGCGCAGATACCCCTTCAGTACTTCGCCGCTTCCCGCCCTGTACGACTTCCCTGCTGCGCCGGATCGAAACACTCGAGCCCCATCTCGGAGGGTAAGCGTCGACGTAGCTGCACTGGATTTCGAATATACGTTCGACTAGAGTGTGGGCGGTAAGGCGATGACGGAGGAGGTCAGCACCTATGACCGCCGATCCGAGCACTCTCGCGGCACTGGCTCCCGGTGACCGTATCGAGGCATTGCGTCGACGTATGGCGTCGATCCCCGCACGTACCGACGGGGCCGCTGCCCCGGCCGTACCCACCGAACACAGCGAAGCGCGGTTCGAGACACGTCCCGAGACGATCACCGAATCCGCAACGAGTGTCCTCGAGGTTCCTCCGGCGCTCGCCGACCTGCTCCCGAGGGGCGGACTCGCACGCGGTTCTGTCGTCTCGGTGGACGGAGCGTCGTCGGTGCTACTCAGCCTGCTCGCCTCCGTCACCGGCAGCGGTAAGCACGCCGCGATCATCGGCCTGCCGAAGCTCGGACTCCTCGCGGCCACCGAAATGGGAGCCGACCTCGCCCGCTGCGCTCTGATCCCTACTCCGGGATCTGCGGCAATAGACGTGGCAGCGATCCTGCTCGACGGGATGGATTTAGTTGTCCTCGGGCTGGCCGGCGCAGCGGTTCCTCCGACCAGGGCGCGCGCGGTAGTTGCCCGTGCGCGCTCGAAAGGTTCTGTACTTCTTGTCACGCAAGGGAACTGGCCAGGTGTGGACCTGCGTATCGAAGCCACTGTCACAGGCTACGGAGGAGTCGAAGGCGGGCGTGGTCGAATAAACGCCGTCCAGTTCGACGTCGCGGCTGCCGGCAAGGGATTTCAACGCCGCACACAGCGTATGGAAGTCCGCGACGGAACAGGCAACCTGACATGGAAGGCGCTCGATGGCGCCCCGAAGAACAATGCCAGCGATACTCGACTGCTCGAGGCACTGTGATCGACACCCATGGATGGGTCGACGCCTGGCCGGAGCACCCCAACATCCATTGGCTCACACCACCACGGAAAGTGCTCGTGGACATGGACATTGCCCTCGGTCTTGCCCGCCATACGCCACGTGCTGACCGGATACCGCTACATGTGAAAGCCACCGCCATCCATATCGACGGAATCATGGCCGGCACCCAGTTCGCTTGGCTGCGCACGACGACCTCGATCTGGATTGCCGTGGTAAAAGTGGCTGCTACCAGTGGAAACCATCAGAACACCGTTACTCTCGACCTGTGCGTTACCGAAGACGCCATCAGCCTTCCTGTCGATCACCGCTGAGTACGGGGAAGCTCACGGGAGGGTTTTACCGCAGGCCGTGAGGGAACCAGGACGGCTCCGGATGCGTCCAACAGGCTATGAACGAAGACGACCGCGCACTGCTCATCGCTGACGGCGAAGATCCCGACGACCCCCGCATCATCGCAGCTTACGAATACATGGAAACTGCACTTGCGTTGTATGCGAAGGTGCATCGACGCATGAGCCCTCGATCTAGGTAGTGCTACTGAACCCGAGCTCGCCGCCATGTTTTGCGTTCTCAATCCGTCCTGCCACACCCGCCGGCTGTCTCTTTCCCTCTTCGGAGGTTGCCGCACGGATCTCTGGCCATTGCGACGCTCAGTTTGAAAAGGCCAGAGAGACGCGACAGCAAGGAGATCGAACTGTGGAGAATGCGCGCGACAGCGTGGAACCTGCCACGGGAGTGCCCGCCACTTCCGAGACGGGGCCGTACGGGCGGGCTGTCGGGCTAATTGCCTTCGCTGCTGTCGGAGTTGGGATGGCAGTTGGTGTGCACGCCGGCAGCTCCCTATTCGGCGTCGCTACCGCGGTGTTGGTATCGGCACTTGCAGTGCTCGTCATCGCAATCCGCGGGCGACTACCCAGCGACTGGACGGACTGGGCCGGGGTGCTCGAAGTTCTGACCGCTACGGGAATTGCTGCAACACTTGTGATGCGACTGGCGGAATGGTCGATCGTGGTGTGATCCGGCCGGTCCGGAGCATCTGGGCGGAGAAATCCTGGTCTAGCGAGGCGTCTAGGAGATTCGCAGTCGAGCTGTCCTGGAGCCCTAGCTGCCCCTTCGTGCAGTGCCTTCCTACAAGATCGTGTCCGGTTCTGTGGGAGCCTGCCGGGAGCCGGTGACGCACATGTCAGTAGCTGCAAATAAGTTGTCCCCCATCGGAGATCACCACATCTGCAAGGGACGCCATGACCGATCTGATTATCACGCAACGTATGGTCCGCAAAACGGAGACTGGGAAGCCGGGAATCCTCACGCGGACGCCATTCGTTGCGATCGACGTTGAGACCACCGGAGTCTCGGACGACGGCCGGGTTATCGAAGTGGCCGCGGTGAAGATGAACCACCGGGGAGAAGTGATCGACAGATTCGAATCGTTGATCAACCCTGGATACGATGTTCCGCTGAATCCCCACGCGCAGCGGATACACGGAATCACCCCGAACATGGTGTGGTCGGCTCCTTCATCGGAGGAGGTGTTCGCGGACCTCGCCGAGTTCGTGGGACGCAGCGGAGTCGTCGCGCACAGCCTTTCGTTCGAGAATCGTTTCCTCACAGCCGAATACGCTCGCTTGGAACTGCCTCGACCGCAGTGGCAAGGTATCTGCACACTCGCGGCAGCCCGGGCGATGGTGATCGCGCCGAACCACAAGCTCGCCACGCTGCTGGATCTACTCGAACTGCCGGGAATGAACAGCCATCGCGCAGCTGATGATGCGCACGCATGTGGCCTCTTGATGGCCGCGATGATCGAACGATGCGACGCAGGTGACCTCGTCCCGCTGGGCGAAGTCACGCCGAAAGCCGCCAGACAGTCGGCACCGATCACCGGCCCCATCGTGATGGCGGAGCACCCGGTTCTCGACACCCACACAGTCAGGTCTGCCATGGGCGGATTCGATCCCACCGAGGAACAAGCTCGAATCCTCGACGGATTCGACACCGGCGCAGACCTCGTCATTTGCGCCCTCGCCGGCACAGGAAAGACGTCAACCCTGAAAGGGATCGCACGGATCGAAGCAGCCAGAAATCCGGGACGCCACGGTCTGTACCTCGCGTTCAACCGTTCCGTGGCTACCGAAGCGAAAGCACACTTTCCTGAACAAGTGCAGACATCGACTGCACACGCGTTCGCGCTCCGTCACTTGCGGAACACCGCGCACGGTCCACTCCTGGCGAAGCTCGATGGCGGGCGATCGAAGTTCCGAGAGATGGCGGAGGCGATCAATTCACACAAAATCTTCTTCTCTGCAGGCGGCGATGGCCCGCGGGTACTCGCGCAGTATCCGGTGACAAGGTTGGCGCTCGCAACAGTCGACGAGTTCTGCAAAACAATGGACGAACAGATCGGACCACAGCACGTCCCCGAGCAGAGGGGAATCGACGTCGGCAGCGCGCAGCGGGACGAACTGGTCGGCCATGTTCTCCCGATTGCCCGCCGCGCGTGGGCTGCGATTCGCGACCCCCACAACTGGACCATCAAATTCACACCGACCCACATGTTGAAGCTGTGGGCAGATACCCACCCCATCGTGGGTCGGCAAGGTGACTACCTGATGTTGGATGAAGCACAGGATGCGAATCCGTTGATCGACAGCATTATTCGCGATCAAGTTCATATGCAGCGGATACGTGTGGGTGACGAGAACCAAGCTATCTACGGCTTCACCGGCGCCATTAACAGTATGTCGAACGTCGCCGGCGCCACATATTTGTCGCTGACGAAGTCATGGCGGTTCGGGCCAGCGGTCGCAGACACCGCGAACTTCTACCTCAGGAAACTCGGCACAACCTTGCAGGTCATCGGCAACGAGAACGTGGAATCGCGGCTGATCTCGATCTCCGATCCTGTCGATGCAGTGTTGTGCCGGACCAATGGTGCTGCGCTGACCGAAGTGATCGCAGCCCAGCAGGCAGGGAAGACGACTGCACTGATCGGTGACGCCGCCGCAGCTACCCGGTTCTGCGAATCCGCTGAACTGCTGAAGGCCGGGCAATCACCCAAAGACGCGGATCTGGCCGCATTCACGACATGGGCAGATCTGCAGGACTACGTAGAGAACGCGCCAGGGGAGGGGGAACTTAAAACCCTGGTCGAATTGGTCGACACATACGGCGTCGACGAGGTGCGAGCAGCGATGGCATCGACAGTGAGACCAGATAGGGCCGAACTGGTTTCGGCTACCTGTCACAAAGCTAAGGGCCTGGAATTCGATCGAGTGCGAATCAGCCACGAATGGGAGCTCGAGCCGGACGATGCTCCGTTCCCTCTCGACCTCGACGATCTAAGAGATGAGCAGATGCTGGCGTATGTGGGCTTGACGCGGGCAAAGCGTCATCTGGATCCAGGCCTACTCCTCGACCAACGAGTCGTAGATCTGATCAGTGCTCGTCACGCTCATCCCGAGGTGATCCCGGGCCTGACACCTCCCCTGGAGGGCATGCTTCTCTGACGAGTGCATTCCTCGCTGACGGATGCCTGAGCGGCGGAGTCCGGATGCGAACACGGGCGGATTGCAGGCGTACCGATCCAGAGGTTGTCCGCGCAGCCTCCGGAACCAGCGCTGTCCATGCACAGACGCCGCGTCGGCGAGCTGTCCGGGGTGATCAGGGGTGCCGCGCCGCTTGGCCGCTGGAGTGAGTGTGGAGACGAAATATCCACGCGAGCAACAGGAGTAAGCATGGGCGGTCACGATTTCCATGAAGTGGTGTACACGAACAGTGACGTTGAGGCGGTCTACGAAGATTTGTGTGCCGAGGCGGTACTCGAGTACGGAAACAACGGCTACAACGGCACCATCAGCACGACCCGGGGAGTGAATCCCGTTCGTGTTCCCCCAATGAGCTTGGCCGCCGCATTCACTCTAGCGAGCGACCGCGTGGACGGACTCGACAAATGGAGTGCATGCGAAGCGATTCCACTTCTTGAAGAACGACAACCGGTGTATGAAAACGACGGACGGGTAACAGTGAGCCTCCAGGTGCCGTGGTCGGTGTACTCAGACCACGATGCACTGCGCTCCGCACTGGGAAAGAAGCTGGGGCGGTCGGAAGACGAGGTTGCGGATTGGTTCCTGATAGCTCGGGAAACCAACGTCACGAGACGTGCGAAGATCACCACGACCACCGGACAGCGGGAGACTCGCCACTTCGTGGTGAGTTCGAACCAGAACCAGCTACCAGCGTGGGCGCTCGGCCACCGAACCCAGGCGGCTGCGAGGGAAGCGATGAAGGGGATCGGGGCCACCTCGTTGGCCGAAACTGTTGATCTGGACGTCATCTCGATCACCCGCCGTGTAGATGGTCAACCGCTGGTGAAAGCGACGCTGACCGCGAAGGACGTGAACGCGAAAGCATCGGTGTCATTGCAACGGAAGACGTGCGACGGATTCCTCGGCACTAAGCAGGCCGGCTGGCTGTTCTACGGCTGGGCCGCATCCTGATCGATTCGGTGTGCAGTTGCGATGGCAGTTGCACACCGAATCCGCCGTAACCGAGCCTGTCCGCTGCCTGCATGGCAGGTCGAGTGGCTACGAGCATCCTGTCCGCTCATCGAATGCGGCGAAAGACGGTGCGAACTGCAGCAACAGCGTTCGCCGGCGTTCGTGCGCGTGCCGCACTGCCGGGCTGGTGCGAACAAGCTCTGAACGTAATCAACCAGCGAGTTCGTAGAAACGGGGTAGCGAGATGGCGACTGTGGCCAAGAACAATGCGGCGATCCGAGGTGCGGGAGCACTTGTCACCGCTTGTCGACGACGGGTGAAAACTGAACGGATGTCGTCGGACGAAAATTAACCACCTTGCGTGAGTGTTGTGGGGTGA